>JAFEEI010000197.1 GCA_018241205.1 Pseudomonadota bacterium | reverse complement strand
TTGCTCAGGAAACGCTGATTAATTGACTATACGAGCGAATCACTTCGTTGTGCGGTACTCGCTCCCTCGCCTATCTTGTTGATATGTCTCGGTTGCTGTGTTCTGTGCGCCTCGTGCTTCATCTCGTCCGCCGAATTAATCAGCGTTTCCCTAAGAATCATTAATAATGAGAATGATTCTTAATTATACCAATTTCCTGATGAAATGCAAGATATCAAGTAAGCTAACAATCACTGAATACAAACTGCTCGATAAGCAACCCTGTCTTGGTTATCAGCAAAAATTTGTTGAGTCGGTGCAAGACATATAGCATACTAACCGCGCACTAGCTTTCAGCGCGCATTTTTCACGGAACTTCACCCGTAAATCCTCTAACATTTAGAATTTTCACAGGCAATTTAATGTTTATCAGCGTACTTGACCTTTTCAAAATCGGTGTTGGCCCATCCAGTTCACATACCATGGGCCCCATGGTTGCCGCCAAGGATTTTCGCGGCCGCATCCAGGCTTTTGTTACCAGTCATGTGCTTCCGCCTTTCCTGCAGGTGCGTTGCACGTTGCGCGGATCGCTGGCGTTTACCGGCAAAGGACACGCCACAGATCGTGCAGTGACTTTGGGCATGCACGAATACACCCCGCAAGGACTGGCCAAACTGGATGTCAATGAGCTGTTTCAAAGGCTTTGGCAGCAACGAACGCTGCAGATCAGCGAATCGGTCACCGTTCACTTCAATCCTCCCGAGGACATCATATTCGATCGCGGAGATCCGCTGCCGGAACATCCCAACGGCATGATTTTTCAATTACTGGATGAAACCGGCAAAACGCTGCTGACGGAAACCTACTTCTCGATCGGCGGCGGATTCATCTCCACATTGCCGGAAATCGGCCAGATCGTTGCACCGATCAAAATGGAAGCGACCAGTTCCTGCGGCTTCCCGTTCGATTGCGCCAATCAAATGATGAAAATGTCCGCCGACAGCGGGTTATCGGTTGCCGCCATGAAACGCAGCAACGAGCTCGAGCGCATCGGTGAAAAAGCATTGGACGACGGCCTGGATGCCATTTGGGACGCGATGCGCACTTGTCTGGAAAAAGGTTTGGTGGCGGAGGGCCGATTGCCTGGCGGGCTAAACATTAAACGCCGCGCACACTCTTTGTTTCTGCAGTTGCAAAACAATCCGCAAAAAGCCAACTTGAACGACTGGCTGTGCGCTTACGCCATGGCGGTCAATGAGGAAAACGCCGCCGGTCACATGGTAGTCACCGCACCGACCAACGGCGCTGCGGGCGTCATCCCGGCGGTGATCTATTATGCGGTCAAACACGAAGGTGCCACATTGGAACAAGTACGCGATTTCCTGTTGGTGGCAGGTGCGATCGGCGGCCTAATCAAGCACAACAGCTCGATTTCCGGTGCCGAAGTAGGCTGCCAAGGCGAGGTAGGATCCGCTTCCGCGATGGCGGCAGCCGGCTTATGCGCGATCAAGGGTGGCACCACGCCGCAAATCGAAAACGCCGCTGAAATTGCATTGGAGCATCATCTGGGCATGACCTGCGATCCGGTCGGCAGCCTGGTGCAGGTGCCGTGCATCGAACGCAACGGCTTTGGCGCGATCAAGGCTTACACCGCGGCATCATTGGCGATCCGCGGCGATGGCCAGCATTTCATGTCACTGGATAACTGCATCGCGGCGATGAAACAAACCGGATTGGAAATGTCGGTGAAATATAAAGAAACATCGCTCGGCGGGTTGGCGGTCAGCATCACCGAATGTTAGGGAAAATTGGAAAAAGATAGCGAGAGCGACGGTCAGGCAAGGCGGAATCAGACGAAAATGCGCAGTTTACGAGGTGTCAATGGGCAATTTGAGTCTGATTTCAACACAGCATGATCGAGCACATTAGTTTTTCAGAACTTCCTTAGGATCGGGTGAGTTCGCGCCGCTCACTTTTCCCGGTGCAATTTACTGATCACCGAACGCACGCCGCGCACGACAAAATACACCGCGATGACGACAAAAGGAATCGCGATACCGGTCAGCAGTTCGACGTTGATATCCTGCCCTGCCGCCTTCAGCGCTTTCAGTCCGTAACCGACGATACCCAGCAGATAGTAGCTCAACACCACCACGGACAAACCTTCCACCGTTTCCTGCATGCGCAGTTGCACGTGGGCGCGGTTGTCCATGGATTTCAGCAGATCGCGGATCTGTCCTTCCATCGACAAGTCGACACGGGTACGCAACAACGCCGATGCGCGCCCCAAACGGGTCGACAGCGTTTCCAGCTTGGTATGCACCAGTTCGCATGTACCCATCGCCGACGACAACCGCTGGATCATGAATTCTTGCAGCATCTGCAATCCCTCGATACGTTCCTCGCGCAATTCGGTGATGCGCAACTTGACGATATTGTAATAGGCCCGGGATGCGTTGAAACGATGGCTGGTCAGCGCCGACAAACGCTCGGTTTCCGCCGCCAATTGAGTCAGTTCATTGAGCAAACGTTGCTCGTCCTCGATGCAGGTGAGTTGCACATGGTTCGCGGTCAACTCGGCCAGGCGCTGATCGGCGCGCGCCAGTTGCGGAATGATCTTGCGTGTGATTGGCAGCGGCAGCATCGCCAGCATGCGGTACGTTTCGATTTCCAGCAAACGCTGCACCAGCCGGCCGACCTGGCGGCTGCGCAAATTGTCGTCATGGATCAGAATACGGCCAAAATTATCGCTATGAATCTGGTTATCGCTCCACACACTGGCCGCCCCGCCCGCCACCTTGGAGCCGATCACCGTGCCGGAAGCGAACAGCGTCACTAGTTCGTGCAAACTGCGTTTGGGACGCGCACGGTCTTCCAAAGCAATATGCGTCGCCACCAGCAATTCGCCCGGCAAACGCGCCAGCCAGTCCTGCGGCACGTAGGTGACCGGTGGATGGGCGAATGGGATCTCAAATGGCTTGGCACGATAAATCGTGTAAGTCGAGTACTCGGTATGCCGTTCCCAGCGCAGACGAAACTCGCCGCAATCGGCGCTGAAATCATTTTCGTGTGCATTTGGCGGCGTGATACCGTAACGCGTGCACAATTCACCCACCAGCCGCCGTTCCTGATCGACATAGTCACGCTCCGACAATAAAACCAGGTGCGACAACTCGAATGGCGGCGCCAGCAACTCGTACGCCACCGCGTTCAGTTCTGCATGCAGATCCTGCCGCTCCGCGTAATCCGGAATGCTCAGTAATTTTTCCTTTGCCAGCGCGCCCAGCTCAGCTGCGGCGGCAATCAATGCAGTGGGAGAATCCATAAAAAGTAGCCCGCAAAATATCACCAGGGGCTAGCATACCTAATTTTCAGCTGCGGCAAGATGAAACTTTTCGCGCAACCATTACGGAGCAGGTTTAAAACAGCAGAAACCGGGCACTGTGAGCAAAAAAAAATCAACGCTCGAAAGAACGTTGATTGACTAACATTCAGGAAGATACGAAGGCAGTCTAGCACGGCAAATGTGAAGGATTTGTGAGAGCAAAAAAAATACTAAATAATTGTCTGTCTGAACAAGTGATCCATCGCTTTATCTGTTATCCGGGGATCACCTATCCGCATGACTAACCTTATTTGCCTTTGTATTATCGGCCTTGAGTCTCAACATCCTGCCCTGTTCGACGGATTATTGCCCCTCTTGGATTTAACCTTCCCGCTGTCGGTACAATTTTCGCGGCGATCTGTGTATCATAGGCCCGAATATTCCGGTCTTTCTGAGATTTCCAATTTTCATCACCGATAAACTCAATCAATAAGGAAAAACGATGCAAGCTATTTTCTTTTATATTTTTGTGTACTTCGTTGGATACTATGCTTCGAATGTGCTGAACATGCTGACGGTCCGGCCGCTAATCAACAACCGCTACTTGGCGGCATTGATTCCTGTTTACGGCGTTGCCCTAGCGCACGCCTACATGGTTGTCACCAGACCGCTGCCGGCGAAAGCGGACATCACGGTAGAGTATGCACTGCTGGTATTCATCGCGATGCCGGTCGTGGTAGTGACCATGGGTGCGGCTTATTTCATGTGGAATAGCAAAGGCAAGGATGATCATGCGGAAGACCACCGAGAATCTGCCGGTGCTGCCACTGCCGAAGCAACTACTTCCGATACCGTTGAACAAAAAACGGAAACTACTGCTACTGCGGACACGGGCAAAAGTAAAGACGGCAAGAACGTTTAAGGATCATCCTTTCAAATTCTGCAGTTATCTCTCCTACTATTAAAAAGCCCCCTCAAACCGCAGGCCTGAGCGGGCTTTTATCAAACGGCGCAACCAGAATCAGGATTAGGTTGAATTGGACTCTACTCCCCTCTGCCAACGATCACATGTTCCTTCTGTGCGCTGAGCGTACCTTGATCAATGATTGCCAAGGTCAAACGAGAAATCGCTACGCGTTTGCCGGTGGCTTCCTCGACGATATCAGTCTGCCAAACCTGGGTGCGGCGGCCAGTGTGCAAGGGCGTGCAAATGCCGATCACATGGCCTTGGGTCACGGCGCGGATGTGGTTGATATTCAACTCCAGTCCGACTGCGCGGTACTTTTCCGGATCGATGGTCATCCAGCCGGACACGCTGCCGAGCGTTTCCGATAGCACGCAGCTTGCACCGCCGTGCAGGATACCGAACGGTTGCGTGGTACGCTTGTCAACCGGCATGCGCCCTTTGAGAAAACCAGGTCCGAGCTCGGTGAATTGAATGCCGATATGCTCTCCCATGTTGGCGTTGCGCAATCCTTCCAGATACTCGACCGTGTAGTCTTTGAACCAAATAGCACTCATGAAACGTTTCCTCTGTATTGTTTTGGCAAGTACGGGATTATAGTGCAAGAAAGATGGCTGGCGCACTTCTGTGGCGGACAACGAGGTTCTGAAGATCAGGAAAAGATACAATAGAAACGCAAAATCCGGCGACAGCTTTCTACATCAATAAGAAAATCAGATTTTGTTATTTTCTTTTCATCAAGGCTCTCATCAAGTAATCCCTCAACTCACCCATTGATGAGAATTCGCTCGGTTCAATCTGATTGGCTGTTCCCATGCATCAATCGGCGTAGATCAAACCAGTCTTGCCATTGAAAACCAGCGGCAGCAGCATCCTGAATAAACACGTCCGCTTTATTGGCGAGCGGCAAATGGAACACATCGGCGGCATAAGCTTCAGGAAAAGTCAGCCCGGGCAATACGTCCGGCACTCCGCTGCAAAATCCAACTTTGGCTTTTAACATACCGGCATCGCGGAAAAACGTAATCACGCGGTTAAAGCCCATACTGGCGTACAACGATTCAAGCATCATGCTCAGTGCAATATCAGTGTCGATCCCGCGCCAGCGCCATCCTGAGTTCATGCACGTTGACGGCCAGACGTTCGCGCGAATCATCGGGCTTACCGGAGGATTTTGCACTTTCCGGATTACTGGGAAACTCAGGCGCTGCCCGCTGCGCCAAACCAATCGATTCGGTAAGATACGCAGCGGGAATCAGTAGCGATTAACACATATTGTTGTAGATCACCCCCATCGCATTGACCGGCCAATAGCGAAGTCACTCCACCGGCAAAATTAGCCATCACCTTAAGCCAATCGGACGAGCCCGGTATGCTGATCTCCAAGAAGGTTGCTGGACTGGCCATACAGTGGGATATTTTCTTGGGCAGATCCAGCTCCTGGCGATTTCCTGGGAAATCTCATCGATTGATGCACCGATAACCCGCTGCGCTGCATCGTTTTGTGCAATTTTCTGAATCTACGACCACTCAACGGGGAAATAAAATACCCGCATGAGACAGCCCAAATGGTGCAGCAAAGCGCAAACGACTGCTTCTTCACCATTGGCCATATTTAATTTTGCCGCAACATTACGCACGATGCTTCCGGCTAATACCGCTTTTGCCAACTCCCTGCGCGCCTCCTCCGAAGCCGGTTCGAAAGCGGAAAGTGTGTCGATGAAACGAATACCGAGGGTGATATGGGCAATTTATCGATGCCGAGCACCGCGGCCGCTTGGGTAATGGCCGTAATTTCCCCGCCCATTCCGAAATACATGGCTGAGTTGGCCAAACGGATCACTTTTTGCGTCAGAGTAAAATCATTCAGAATCACGCGAGCAATATCCGCGATATTTTTATTCTCATCGTGCATCAAATCATCCAAATGCTGTACGGATTTCGAGAAAGCAGGAAAATTGCCTTTCTCGCTCATGCGCTTCGTCAACAAGGCAAAAAATTGATCCTTACTGTTGTCCAGCACTAAGACGGATGCTGTCATGCCATGTACTTCTCTTTAAACGCTTCCGAATGCACCGGCCGGCCGGTCAGATAGCCTTGCACCAGGTTACATCCTTCCTGCCTCAAAAAACCCAGTTGCGCATCGTTTTCCACACCTTCGGCCACAACCAACAGATTCAATCCTTCCGCCAAACTCAGAATGGTCCCCACGATCGCCATATCTTCCGCGCTGTTCACCACGTCATCCACGAAAGACTTGTCAATTTTCAACACCGATAACGGGAATCGCTTCAAATAAGCCAACGATGAATAGCCGGTGCCGAAATCATCGATAGCAATTTTCACACCGGCTGCATGCAATTGCGTCAGAATCGCCCCGGAGCGCTGCGGGTTTTCCATTAATACGCCTTCGGTGATTTCCAGCATCAGGTTGCCCGGTAACAATCTGGATTCATCCAGCGTCCTTTGGATCATGTCCAGAAAGTCCTCTTGCACAAATTGCCGCGGCGATACATTGACTGAGATGTAAAAATCTTTAAGACCGGCTTCTTGCCATTGTTTTGCCTGATAGCACGCGCTCCGCAACGCCCAGGCGCCGAGAATTTTGATCAAACCGCTGTTTTCCGCCAGTGGAATAAACTTCATTGGAGAAACAAAACCCCGTGTCGGATTCTGCCAGCGCATCAACGCTTCCGCGC
>JAFEEI010000196.1 GCA_018241205.1 Pseudomonadota bacterium | reverse complement strand
GGCGGCATCGTCGGCATGGGCGAAACGCGCCGTTCGCGTGCCGGATTGATCGCGCAACTGGCGAACCTGAATCCCTATCCGGAGTCGGTGCCGATCAATCACCTGGTACAGGTCAAAGGCACGCCGCTGTACGGCACCGAAGAACTGGATCCGCTCGAATTCGTACGCACCATCGCCGCGGCGCGGATCACCATGCCGAAAGCCATGGTGCGGTTGTCCGCCGGGCGGCAGGAAATGTCCGATGCAGTGCAGGCATTGTGTTTTCTCGCCGGTGCCAATTCGATCTTTTACGGCGACAGATTGCTGACGACGTCGAATCCGGAAACGGACCGCGACCGGATGCTGTTGGATAAACTGGGATTGCGCGCACTGTCGTAGATGTTTGCCGATCTGGCCGGGCAGCTGCACGTCCGCGAGCAGCAAGGTTTGCGGCGGGTAAGACAGATCGTCGACAGCCCGCAGGCGAGTCATGTCATGATCGGCGGGCAGGATTATCTGGCGTTCAGCAGTAATGATTATCTCGGATTGGCCAATCATCCGGATTTGATTCAGGCGGTATGCGAAGGCGCGCAACGCTACGGCGTTGGCGCCGGCGCATCGCATCTGGTCAATGGGCACTCGACGGCGCATCATCAGTTCGAAGAAGCGGCGGCGGCATTTACCGGTTTTCCACAAGCGCTGTTGTTTTCCACCGGTTACATGGCGAATACCGGTGTGGTGACCGCACTGGCCGGGCGTGACGATGCGGTTTTCACCGACAAACTCAATCATGCGTCACTCAACGATGCGGCGCTGTTATCACGCGCCAAATTCATCCGCTATCCACACCTCAATTTAGTGGTGCTGGAAAAACGCCTGGCGGCAACTCAGGCGCGGCGCAAGCTGGTCATTTCCGATGCGGTATTCAGCATGGAAGGCGACACTACGCCGATTGCGCAGCTGCTCGCTCTATGCGAACGTTATGATGCGCTGCTGGTGCTCGATGATGCGCACGGTTTCGGCGTGCTTGGGCAGCAGGGGCGCGGCAGTCTGCATATAGCGCCGGAACTTGCCGCGCATTCCCCGCATGTGATCTATATGGCCACACTCGGCAAAGCCGCCGGAGTATTCGGTGCGTTTGTCGCGGCGCAGCCGGACGTGATCGAAACTCTGATCCAGTCGGCGCGCAGTTACATTTATACCACCGCCACGCCGCCGGCGTTGTCGCATGCGTTGCTGACGAGTTTACGCCTGATCGAGCGGGACGAATGGCGGCGTGAGACCTTGTCGCGCCATATTGCGCAACTGCAACAGGGCTTGCAATCATTGCCGTGGAAGCTATTACCATCGAGCACACCGATTCAACCGCTGCTGATCGGCGACAGTGCTGAAGCCGTGCGCATCAGCCAAGGATTGCGCGAACGCGGTATTCTGGTACCGGCGATCCGTCCGCCGACGGTGCCGCAAGGTACGGCACGACTGCGTATTTCCTTGTCCGCCGCGCATCAGCCGCAAGACATTGCGCGGCTGACGGATGCCTTGAACGAACTGGCTGCACTGTCATGACCGCACTGCATATCGAAACATCCGGGCAGGGTCCCGATCTGGTGCTATTGCACGGCTGGGCGATGCACAGCGGTATCTGGGGCAGCGTACGCGATTCGCTGGCGCAACATTTTCGCCTGCATTTGATCGATTTGCCCGGGCACGGCCTGAGTCCGGCGTGCGAGCCGGGAACACTCGATCATCTGACCGAGATCGTGGCTAATAGCCTGCCCGAGCGTTGCTTGCTCGGCGGTTGGTCGCTGGGCGGGCAGATCGCAATGCAACTGGCGCTACGGCAGCCGCAGCAGGTCGAGAAACTGATACTGATCTCGACCACGCCATGCTTTGCTTGGCAGAATGATTGGGAGTTCGGTATGGATCGTAAGCTATTGCAACTATTTTTGGAGAATCTGAAACTGAATTATGCGACTACCATCAACCGGTTTTTGACGCTGCAAATGAGCGGCGACCGCGATGCGAGCAAAATTCTGCCGCAATTGCGTAAAAGTTTTTTGCAACGTGCCAAACCGGATTCCGCGGCATTGGAAAAAGGATTGAGGATTTTGCAGCACAGCGACTTGCGCGACCGGATTACGGCAATCCGGCAACCGGTGTTGATCGTGCATGGCGGTAATGATGTCATCACGCATCCGGCGGCGGCCGACTGGATGCACCGGCAGTTACCGCAATCGCAGTATGTGAAATTCGAACACTGCGGTCATGCGCCGTTTTTATCCTACCCCGAACAATTTGTAGCGCATCTCAATGAATTCCGAACAAACGCTTGATAAGAAGCAACTGCGCACCTCGTTTGAACGTGCCGCAAACAGCTACGACCAGGCAGCGGTGTTGCAACGCGAAATCAGCAATCGCATGCTGGCGCGCCTGGAATACATCAAATATCAGCCGGATGTCGTTCTCGATGCCGGCAGCGGTACCGGCTATGGCACGCAGCAACTGGTTAAACGCTACCCGCAAAGCCGCTTGATCGCAGTCGATATCGCCTGGACGATGCTCACGCATGCGCGTCCGAACACCGCCTGGTGGCAACGTTTGCTGCCGCTGCAGCAGCGCAGCGGCTATGTGTGCGGCGATATCGAGCAACTGCCGTTCAAGAACGAAAGTATCGGTCTGATTTGGTCGAACCTCGCGCTGCAATGGTGCAACGACCTGGATCGCACCTTTGCCGAAATGCACCGCATCTTGCGTGCCGACGGGCTGCTGATGTTCAGCACTTTTGGTCCGGATACGCTGAAGGAATTGCGCCAGGCGTTCGCGCGCATCGATGGCTATCAGCACGTCAACCGCTTTGCCGACATGCACGACATCGGCGATCTGCTGGTCAACAACCGTTTCTCCACACCGGTGATGGACATGGAATACATCACCTTGACGTACGACGATGTCATCAGCGTGATGCGCGACCTCAAAGCCATCGGCGCGCATAACGTGACCCAGGGGCGGCGCCAGGGATTGATGGGTAAGAATCGATGGCGGCAAGTGATCGATGCCTATGAAACCTTGCGTCGCGACGGCAAGCTGCCGGCCACGTTTGAAGTGGTGTACGGTCACGCCTGGAAACCGCTCGATCCGCGTTCGATTCTGACGCCGGAAACGCGGCGGCAATTGGGGTTGCCGCCTTAATATGGGGCAAGGCTACTTTGTCACCGGCACCGATACCGGCACCGGCAAAACTACCGTCAGTTGCGCATTGTTGCGGGCTTTTGCCGCGCAGGGCAAAAAGGCCGTGGGTATGAAACCGGTGGTAGCGGGCAGTGAAAACGGCCACTGGCACGATGTCGAACAACTGATCGCCACCAGTAACATCAGCGCCGCCCGCGCGCACGTCAACCCTTACGCCTTCGATCCCCCGGTCTCGCCGCATATCGCCGCGCAACAAGCCGGTGTCGAAATCGATCTCGCCGTGATTCAACACGCTTACCAAGTACTCAGCAGTCAGAGTGATGTTGTCATCGTCGAAGGCGCGGGCGGTTTCCTGGTACCGCTCAATGCGCAACAAACCGGCGCGGATCTGGCGCGTGCATTAAATCTTCCGGTGATCCTGGTGGTCGGCATGCGGTTGGGCTGTTTGAATCATGCCTTACTGACCGCGCAAGCAATCAAAATAGCCGGTTTGACTCTGGCAGGGTGGGTGGCGAGTGGCATCGATCCGCAGATGTTGGCGCTGGAGGAAAATATTGCAACATTGGAGCAGCGGTTGGATGGTCCGTTGCTGGGGAAAGTGCCGTTTGATTTGGAAATGGATATACAAGAAAGCGCCAGACTTCTGGATATTGTAACATTGTAAGGCTCTAAGAGAGGGGATTGATATGTCGAGTGTGAAAGAGAAAATGACCGGAATTATTCAATCGCAGCCGGAAGATGCTACTTATGAGGAAATCATGCGTGAATTGGTATTTGAAAGAATGGTCGCGCGCGGACTGGATGATTCAAGACAAGTGCGAGTTTTGTCCAATAGCGAAATGGAACGCCAAATTCGCACATGGCAGAAATAATCTGGACGCAAGAAGCGGTACGCTGGTTGCATGACATTCACAATTATATTGCGCAAGACAATCCGCAAGCCGCCGCGAAGGTGATTGGCGGAATTTTTGAGAAAGCTCAGATTTTGCGGCACTACCCCGAAATCGGTCAGAAATATCGCGTTGAACCGGAGGGGAAATCAGAATTCTGTAATTACCGGATCGTATACTTGCTGCGGCCATTGCAAGTCATCGATATTTTAGGTGTGTTTCATGACGCTATGGATATCGAGCGCTATATTTCATGATGCAATAACCAATTAATCAGGTAACGGACTTAATTTTATCCACTATGCCTCAAGAAAATCCGCACCACTGGTCGCACCAAGTCACCGAAACCAGCAACGCCCTCGATCTCGATCCCGGCGTGTTTACCTGGAACGATCCGCATAAAATTGCATTGTCGTTGAAGCATTCCGCCGATAGCAGTGAGCGGTGCAAGGCGGAGCCGTTTGCGTCGGCGATGGCGATGCTCAATTTCTATATCAATCGGGCAGGGAAACATTTGTCCGCGCCGCAGCGCGAGGTGTTGGAGAAAGCTAAGGATGAACTGCGCGTGCTTTACGGAAAGCCGCGTCACGGCGGATAGGTTGCCTTCCTGACGGGCCGGTCACGTAGCTTTTTTTGCTTCAGCCTGTCACAATCTGCAATTTCTTTTCGCCATCCATTGTTAATCCGATAGCCTTTTTGCCTATGAGTTACCTCGATTTAACCGACCATCAATTGAATCCCATCAGCCATTGGGAGCGGCCGCTCGATACGGCGAGCATTCCCCTGGCGCGCGATCTGGCGTTGTTCGATCAAAACGGTTATGACCTGACCGATCTCGAACAGCGGTATGCGGCAGCCAATCAAACGCAAGCGCTTTCGCACCGGGAGCACCGGCATGCGCTGAAAGCGCCGTGGTTCACGCAGCCGGACCGGGTTGAGGGCGCGGTGCTGAATCATAGTTTGCTGTTCGAACGCAAAGGTTACGCCGGGGAAGCATTGCAGCAACTGCAGCGCTGGGCGCAAGCGAATCCGCTGATCTATAAAATCATCCGCATCCGCCCGAAATGGGGGCTCGATTTCAGTATCGACTACGCCGACCGTGACGGTAACGTGTTCGAAGTGCTGCACTGGGAGTACGACGGTTTCGATTATGCCGAAGTCGAAGCCCGCAAGCAGGAACTGGAACCGAGATTCGCCGCTATCGACTGGGACGATGCCGCTACTAGTATCCTGAAGCAGAAAGAGCAATGGCACCACCTCGATTTCTTCGCGCAAAGCGACTGGAAATGCAATTACTTCGGTATCGTCAAGGAACGCTTCAAAATGGTGATTTGGGAGTAAGGACATCGAGCTCACGAAAAGAAATCGCTGACGTTTCATAGAGTCATTTTGTTTACTCGATCACAGTCATCCGTTTAGGAGAAAGCATGTCAGATCTCAAGGATCCGAGAGTACTCTTTGCTGCGGAGCGTACGCTGCTGGCTTGGAATCGTACCAGCCTCGCCTTGATCGCCTTCGGGTTTCTGGTTGAACGCACCGGTCTTTTGTTGAGTGTGCTTGCGCCGGATCACTTGCATGCATCCAACACGGCGCTGACATTCTGGCTGGGTTTCGCTTTCATTTTCCTCGGCGCGGCATCAGCGATTTATTCATCCCGCCAGTACGCGGTTTTTCTGAAAACCCTGAATCCGGCCGAATTTCCGGAGGGTTATGGAACCCGTTGGGGCATATGGGTGAACGCCGCCGTGGCCATCTTGGGTTTGGGACTCATTGCGGTTCTTTACATTGGGCATTCGTGAGGTAATCACTGAGGAGATGCATGGATGCCGATCAACGATTCCAAATGCCGTGCACACTGATTGAGTAGCCAAGAATGGCTGATTTTCTTTGTTTTACCTGATGAATCAGATACACCAAGGGAAACGCCGATTAATTGACTATA
>JAFEEI010000195.1 GCA_018241205.1 Pseudomonadota bacterium | reverse complement strand
TCCCATAAATCATCCCTCCTTATCCGACTGTAGTTTACTCCAGTACACTGCGGGACTAAACACCTAATTTCTATATTAAAATCTCGTTACCCGATCCATCCTTAAAGATGCCAAATCAATGCAACTTGATTCCTACTACTTATTTATACAAAGTAATTTCTTGGATTTATTTATACACACAAGCTGATATTGCGATGCGATAAAATGGCATATTCATCATTTAATCTGACGTAATCAGCAATTCTCTGGTCTCGTTATGATCTGGTGTATTTACTGATGATCTATATCCAATCTTTTTTGAAACCGCTTGATAAATCAGTAATTCTTGTGCTTGTATTGACGCAGTAATTTCAAAGTTTGTTACTTGAACAGTATTTATACTCTGAGGGGTTACAATCCGTCAGAATCTGATTATGGATAGAAAGAATAAAAATAGAACTGCACAAGCAACCATTGCAGCTTCAATGAAAGCAAAAGAAAAACGAGAGGACTTACGTGAAATTGTTCGAGAAAAAGTCTTTGATTGTCGAAGAACGGCAGTACCCGGTCATTGAGCAAATCAGCCGAGGTGATGGGTGTTTTGGTGGTATATAGCTTGGCGGCTGCCCACTTGGAATAAGTATCCACGAAGGTCTGGGTAAATTCGTCCCACGCCCTTGAGGGTGCCGGTGTAGAAGGTATCCTGACTACCGGGATAGCCGGGATGAGCCGTCTCGATCTCGCCATGAGCCACATCATCGTCTTGTTTCTTCTCCAGCGCCTGTACTTGTGTCTCAGTGAGCACCTTCCCAGTCTCGGCAACATGCTTTTCCAAGGTTGACAGCCGCTTCTTGAACGACTTCAGATTCTGGCGCAGCCACACTGAACGAACGCCTCTAAATGGACGCACCGGACGCATACGGCCCTTCTGTCTGGAAGGGATAAGTTTAAGGGCTCATGGCATCATCAGTAGACTGTTATGCGAAAGGTAGCATCCACTATTAGTTAGTATCTTCTACACAGAAATGGTTTATATATAGATCATTAGAATATAATATGATCTACACATGGACCATTATTGTCTTGACATAGAGCTCAATACCTATTATGGTGATTCACAGAAAGATCATAAAAGCATTTTACGGTCTATATATGAACCAAATTAAAGTGATGCCAAAATCAATTACACGAACTTACTCACGTTATAGTCGTGAAGCGTCTCTCCTCCTTGGAGAGTTAATTCGCGTTGCTCGAAAAGAACGGAAGTTTACCGCTCAGGAGGTTGCAGATCGCGCTGGTATTTCGAGAGGCTTGCTACAACGTATCGAGAAAGGCGGCCTTAAATGCGAGATCGGAGCCGTATTCGAAGTGGCGATCATCGTCGGTGTAAAGCTGTTTGATGTCGATGAAACCACACTGACCAAGCATATCCGCCAAACAGAAGATAAGCTGTCGTTATTGCCGAAATCCGTGCGCAAAAAATCCAAGGTGGTGCATGATGATTTCTAGTCATGACAAAGAAGCTTATGTCTGGATATGGTTGCCGGATGAAACTGAGCCTGTCGTTGCAGGCAGGCTGGAAGCTGATAACGGCAATATCCTATTCAACTACGGTAAGAGCTACCTGGAGCGTGCCCGTGACAAAAAACCAGCCATTGCAATTTACGAGCCGGAATTACCTTTAAAAGCAGGCGTATTGCCCCTACACGAAGGCTTGACCATGCCTGGTTGTATTCGGGATGCCGCGCCGGATGCGTGGGGACGACGCGTCATTATCAACAAAAAATTGGGACGCAAAGGTGCAAGCACGGATACTGGCGAGCTGGATGAATTGACCTATTTATTGGAATCTGGCTCTGATCGTATCGGGGCGCTTGATTTTCAGCGTTCGCCAACCGAGTATATACCGCGCTCAGCAAACAATGTGAGCATGGAAGAGCTCATTGAATCTGTTGAACGGATTGAAAAGGGCGTTCCGCTTACACCTGAATTGGATCAGGCGCTCTTCCATGGCAGTTCCATTGGCGGAGCACGTCCCAAGGCATTAATCCAGGATCAAGGCCAAAAATATGTCGCCAAGTTTTCTTCCAGCGCTGACTTGTATAGCGTTGTCAAAGCTGAATTTGTTGCTATGCGGCTCGCTGCGCTATCTGGGTTGAATGTTGCGCCTGTAAAGCTCATCAAGGCTGCCAATAAAGATGTGCTTTTGATAGAGCGCTTTGACCGCAAACAGAAAGATCAAGGCTGGTCGCGTAAAGCAATGGTCTCTGCGCTGACACTGCTTGGTCTTGATGACATGATGGCGCGTTACGCAAGCTATGAAACCTTTGCGGAAATTATCCGCCATCGTTTTACTGATCCGAAAGCGACACTTGAGGAAGTATTTTCACGGCTCGTCTTTAACATTCTTTGTGGTAACACTGATGATCATGCGCGAAATCATGCCGCATTCTGGAATGGCAAAGAACTGACCCTTACACCGGCTTATGATATCTGTCCGCAAGGCCGCACTGGTAATGAAGCCTCACAGGCTATGCTCATATCCGGCAATAATAATCTTAGCCAGCTAAAATCCTGCCTTGAGACCGCTCATAACTTTTTGCTTTCCGAAGTGCAAGCACGAGCCATCTTTGAAAAGATGATTGCTGCAATCAAACGGCATTGGGATGGCGTGTGTGAAGAAGCTGAACTCAGCGAAGTAGACAAGAAACTGCTATGGGGCAGACAGTTTTTGAATCCTTTCTCAATAGAGTGATTTTCTAATGAAAATCGCCGAAACCTTGGAGGTAAATCGCTCCGGTTTTTCCGGAGACTATTTGCCTTGAGTCAAATCAGCATTGGCTGACTCCCTTAATTGGCAATAATATGCCATTTCAAACTCTGCCGGCGGAATATTTCCAATCGGCTGTCAATCAACATCCAAAATTTACCAGCTATCAACATCCAATAATTTCCAGCTAAGAAGCTGTAAGATTTAAATTTCGAGAGCTTTTGTCAATGGCGGAGTAAAAAGGTACCAAAATACCAGTTGAAAGTTGCAAAGTTTCCAATTCACCGGGATTTGGTGAAATTTGACTGGAATGAAACACTGTTCTCACGCCAGCAAATAGAGCAAC
>JAFEEI010000194.1 GCA_018241205.1 Pseudomonadota bacterium | reverse complement strand
GCTGCCTTAGCCGCAAGACTGATCCGGACTGTTCTAAGGAAACGCTGATTAATTGACTATACGAGCGAATCGCTTCGTTGCGCGGTACTCGCTCCCTCGCCTATCTTATTGATATGTTTCGGTTGCTGTGTTCCGTGCGCCTCGTGTTTCATCACGTCCGCCGAATTAATCAGCGTTTCCTTAACCCGCCAGCGAATTTTTACTCCAGCCAGATCAAGGCGGCCATCCGCCCGGTCTCGCCATCGCGGCGATACGAAAAGAAGCGCGCCGGATCGCTATAGGTGCAAACACCGCCGCCATAAATTTCCGTAATACCCGCACTGTTCAACCGTTGCCGCGCCAGCAGAAAAATATCCGCCAGCCATTTTTTCTCGCGCCCGCTATCCCTGGATTTGAAAGCCTGAGCTGCTTGCGCATTTTGTTGCACGAAAGCATCGTACACATCGCTGCCGACTTCAAAGCAATCCGATCCGATGGCCGGTCCGAGCCATGCCATCAATGGGCCGCAATCACCCTGCATCGCGGCAACCGATTGCTCAATGATCCCGCCAGCCAGCCCGCGCCATCCGGCGTGTACGATACCTACCGTTGTGCCTGCTTTGTCACAGATAAACACCGGCAAACAATCGGCTACCATGACAGCGCACACCGTGCCTTGCGTGCGGCTCAGCACTGCGTCACCCTCCGGCGTTGCCGCTTCGGCATCGTCAATCCAGACGGCTACAGTGCCGTGCACTTGTTTCAACCATTTCGGTTCGTTCGGCAAATGGCGGCGCAACAATGCGCGATTGTGGCTCACATGCGCCGGATCGTCATTGACATGCGCGCCAAGATTCAGCGAAGCGTACACACCGTCCATCCCGCTGCTGACGCCGCCGCTGCGCGTTGTGAACAGTGCTTTGACATTGGCAGGCGCAGGCCAACCGGGCGTTATCCAATCATGCATAGTAGAATCGATCAATCATTCAAAATCGCTGCAAGCGCGCAGCCTGTTTCATTCAGGAAGTTCTGGAAAAGCAGCGAGGCCGGGCACAGTCATTTTTCAACGCTTCCCCGGCAAAAATAAAACACCTATCTTAACCAACCAATTAGAACGAAGAAAAGATATTTCTGAGTTAAAATAACGGCCATGAAAAGCAACCATCCATCGTCAATGCCAAGCACATTGATCAAATTTCATAATTAAATCCCCGAAATCGATTACTACAACACGAGCCCGATATAGGTATCACAGATGAATTATATAAAAAACTTTGCAAATTTTACGTACGCATTCATAATTTTACCGGCAATAGCAGCCACCCTGCTGATTTCTGCCGCCAGCGCCGCTTCCGATGATGAAGCCGAATTTCTCAAGGCGGCATTCTCCGGACAACCGGAAAACCTCAAGCAGTTATTGGATAAGGGCGTCAACGTCAATTATCAGAATGACAAGGGATTCAGCGCGCTGATCGTTGCTTCGCAATACGGGCACGCCGATAACGTCAACTTGCTGCTGGAAAAAAATGCCGATGTTAATCTGAAAAATGCGGGCGGCGTTACCGCGCTGATCATCGCGGCCAAAAACGGCCATGCCGATGTAGTCAATGCTTTGCTGGCGAAGGGTGCGCAGATTAATGCGCAAACAACCGACGGCATCAGCGCATTGATGCTGGCGATCCAGAAAGGTCATGAAGGCATTGCCGATACCTTGCTGGAAAAAGGTGCGGACATTCATTTACAAACCCAGGACAAGCTCACCGCCTTGATCATCGCCGCCATGGACGGCAGAGCGAGCATTGTCGACAAACTGCTGGCAAAAGGCGCGAAAATCGACGCGCAAGCCGCTGATAATACCACCGCGCTATATATGGCGGCCAGAAACGGCCATACCGCGATAGTCAAAACGTTGCTGGCGAAGAATGCAGCCGTCGATTTGCTGGCAATCAACGATACTACGCCGCTGTTCATCGCAGCACAGAACGGTCATACCGAGATTGTCAGCGCGCTGCTGGCAAAAGGCGCCAAAACCGATGTACAGGACAAGAATGGCGCAACACCGCTCACGCTTGCGGCACTGCTCGGTCACACCGATGGGGTCAAAACACTGCTCAAGCACGGCGCCAAAGTCGATCATCAAGCCACCAACGGATTCACGCCGCTGATTCTGGCAGCGCAAAACGGCCATACTGCGGTCATTGAAGTATTGCTGGAGAACGGCGCTAAAATCGATCTGCAAAACGAAGATGGCGTAACCGCGTTGATGTGGGCAGCACTCCATGATCATGCCGATACCGTGAAAACACTACTGGCCAAAGGCGCCGATGCGAAAATCAAAAGCAAAACCGGCAAAACCGCTGTGGAGATGGCTAA
>JAFEEI010000193.1:2371-6151 GCA_018241205.1 Pseudomonadota bacterium | reverse complement strand
CATCTCGTCCGCCGAATTAATCAGCATTTCCCTAAAGCAGTATCGGTACAAGTTTTGCCCTTAAGGCGCTTGTAAGGCAAAATTTCCGGATTTTTCTTATCCAAATTTTTATTACACGAACATTAACTAAGATTAAGAATAGGTAAAATGAGCACGGTCTTATCTGTTCGTGAAATAACATTTCATTGATTTCTGATAATTACGCAACTATTCAATTTCATAAAGATTAAATCATGCATGTCTTCAAGTCTAAAATCGATAACTGGGTACTGATTTGTTTATTGCTATCCATCTCAGCCTGTCTGCTGGGGGCATCCGTTGCGTTGACGGTTGGCGGAACCGCCAATTATGTGTTTGCCGCTATTATATTGATTGCGGGTATCGGCTTCCCGGTGTGGTTATATGTTTCAACCCGGTATATCGTCGATAACGATGATCTCAAGATCATCAGCGGCCCATTTTCCTGGAACATTCCGATTGCATCGATAACATCTGTACAGGAAACCCAGAGCGCGGTAACCAGCCCGGCGTTGTCATTCGATCGTCTGGAAATCGCTTATGGTGAAGATAAAATGATCATTATCTCGCCGGTCGATAAAGAAAAATTCATACAAAAACTGGGTAAGGAGAGATTCATTTTTAACCGCAAAAATGCTCGGTCAAAAGCTGCAGCTAAGGATTTCCGTAACAAAGCTAAGAGAAACAAAACGAATCGGAGCAATACGTAGGCTCGATTGCATGCGGAAAAGACTCAGCAATAGCGTGCCGCAATGCGATTTTTCCGGAATCATGCTTAACCACCATCACTTGCATAATTCTGATTTAGATGGTTATCTTTGCATATTGATTTATCATTGAGGTAACCATGGGTAATGCCAAGCAAACCAAGTCTCAGTTATTGGAAGAGCTGCAGCAGTTGCGTTCCGAATTGACTGCAGTCAAGTTGACGGCAGAAAAACGTACCCATGAGCTTTATGTCAGTGAAGAGCGGTTTTCTCTGGCAATGCGTGGTGCCAACGATGGATTGTGGGATTGGGATCTGGAAACGGACGATGTCTATTATTCACCGCGCTGGAAAAGCATGCTGGGTTATGAAGAAAGCGAGCTGGAGAATAATCTGAATACCTGGGGCAGCCTGGTTAATCCCGGCGACAAGGCCGTTGTACTGGAAAAAGTTCAGGATTACCTCGATGGCCGCAAAGACTCATTCGAGGTCGAGATGCGTATGCGTCACAAGGATGGCCACGAAGTTTTCGTACTCTCCCGCGCACTTCTGGTCACGCGCGGATCGGATGATAAACCGGTTCGCCTTGTCGGCACGCACGTCGATATTACCGAGCGCAAAAAAGCCGAAGCATACGACAGCAAACAGGCCGGAATCCTTGAGATGATCGCCATCGGGCGCCCCGCAGCGGAAATCTACGATGCCATTGCGCTGATGTATGAATCCCGTCACCCCGGCATGCGTTGCTCGATGCTTGAATTGAGCGGTAACAAGCTGTTGCACGGCGGAGCGCCCAGTTTACCGCAGGAATATTGCGAAGCGGTGCATGGGCTGGAAAACGGGCCGAGCGTCGGTTCCTGCGGTACGTCCACTTTTACCGGGCAGCGTGTTCTGGTTGAAAACATCGAAACCGATCCGAAGTGGGCAAAAATCAAACAGTTTGCGCTACCGCACGGTATGCGGTGCTGCTGGTCCGAGCCGATCAAAAACTCCAGCGGAAAAGTTTTGGGTGCATTCGGCATGTACTACAATCATCCCGCATTACCGGACGAGAAGGAATTAAAGGATCTGATTTCCGCTGCCCGGTTGACGGGGATCGTCATGGAAAGGGATCAAGCGCAGAAACGCATCCGCATGCTGGCGTATACCGATGAATTGACGGGGCTTGCCAGCCGCGCCTATTTCATTCAACACACGGAAGAAATCACCAAATCGTCGCATCGGCATGGCCATCGTTTCGGGTTGCTGTACATCGATCTGGACGACTTCAAATGCGTTAACGATAGCCTGGGTCACGATGCCGGTGATCTGCTGCTGAAGACCATTGCCCAGCGCTTGCTAACTACTTGCCGTGAAACCGATTTCATTGCACGGCTGGGCGGCGATGAATTTTGCATTCTCATTGAAGAAGTCGAAGATGATTACGCCGCCAATGTCGCGAAACGCTGTCTTGAGGCCATATCTCAACCGATCGAAATTTATTCCCGAAAACTTACACCGGCTTGCAGCATTGGCATCGCCTATTATCCCGACGACGGAGAAAATCTCTCGGCCTTATTGAAAGCGGGTGATATCTCGTTGTACACCGCCAAGGAAAATGGAAAAAACCAGTATGCGTTTTATAAAGCCGAGCTGACTCACAAGGCGGAGTATCGTTTTCAAATCGAGCAAAACCTGAGGGAAGCCATCGAAAAACAGCAGTTATCCCTGGTGTATCAACCACAAATCAACATCAATAGCGGAGAAATCTTTGGCGTCGAAGCGCTATTGCGCTGGTATCACCCGCAATTGGGGCAAGTCGCGCCCAACGAATTTGTCGCCATAGCCGAAAGAATCGGCATGATCAAACCGCTGACCGAATGGGTGCTGCGCACCGCATGCAGTCAATTGGTCGCCTGGAAGAAAGCCGGTTTTCAACAGTTGCGCATGGCCGTCAATATTTCCCCGAGCCTTTTTCTGGACCAAGGATTTGTGCTGCTAGTGAAACGCAGCATTGATGAAGTCGGCATTGCTCCAGCCGAATTGGAGCTTGAAGTGACGGAAGGCATCGTGCAAACCGACCCGCGCAATCTGACCGTTTTCCAGGACCTGAAAGATCTGGGCATATTACTATCCATCGACGACTTCGGCACTGGTTATTCGTCGTTTGCCTCGCTTAAACACCTGCAAGCGGATTACCTGAAAATCGACAAATACTTTGTTGACGACATGCTGACCGACAAGAAAACCCTCACCCTGGTTAGCTCCATGGTGGAAATGGGACAAAAACTCGGCTACGGCATTATCGCCGAAGGTGTTGAAACACTGGAACAACTGGATATTCTCAAGAACCTCGGTTGTGAAATCGTGCAAGGCTATCTGTTCAGTAAACCGGCCGGTGCCGACAGCATTTCGGAATTAATGAACAGTCAAACGCACAAAGCGATTCTTGGTTAAGGCCGATTGGATGAGATGGTGTGAATGACTATGCTTTGCGGGTAAAGCTGTTGCAGAGTAACTCGATTAATCGGGCGGAGTGCCGGACGATATGGTTCATCCGAACAAAGATAAGTACCCCCCGCATTTTTATAGTTTCGATGGGTGGATATGTGTACTTGGTACCTTATGTGGAAACTGAAGCGGAAATCTTAATAGATAGGCGAGGAAGGGAGTATCGCGCAACGAAGTGATTCGCTCGTATAAGTCAATTAATCAGCGTTTCCATAAATATGTTTCGGGTAGCTTGTATGATGCGACGGCTAATGATGCCATTGATACAAGTCACTAATTGCTTGGTTTATTCGCGTGTGAATGTTTTGGAATTGCTTCATTTCTAGTGCATGAAGTGAAAAGTCGTTCATCTTTATGGATTGTGATGTCAAGATGCGACACTTCGCACTGCTGTTGTTGACTGAAAGTCAGCTCGTCACTCTATCCGTGAGTGTGAGCATTGTATGAAACATTCAACTTCTTGATGATGAAGTACAATAAATATTGATCATCATCCCACCCCAATCTCAATCAACACTTCATTCGGATTCACCGATTCACCCTTGATCACGTGCACGGCTTTGACG
>JAFEEI010000193.1:0-2358 GCA_018241205.1 Pseudomonadota bacterium | reverse complement strand
TGCCGCTGATCGGGGCGGTGATTTCGGTTTCCATTTTCATTGCTTCGGTGATCAGCACCGGTTGCCCGGCGGTGACTTTTTGGTCGATTTTGACCAGTACATCGAGGATGTTGCATGGCATGCTGACAACGACATCGCCTTCGTTGGAGGGACTGCGGCGTTTGCTGGCGATGGCGCTTTTGACGGCACCTTGCGTGCCGCCGTCGAGCACGATTTCATCGAGGGTTTCGACGACGATTTCTTCCGGCATGCCGTCGACCATGAAATAGAAGTGCCGCAACGACTGATTTTTCGGGCTGGTGCCGGTGACTTTGACGTGGTACGACTCACCGTGCAGTGCGACGTTGAATTCGGTCGGCGCTTTTTGCACGCCGTCGGCGGTTGTTATCGCCATCTCTAACGGTTCGGGCACCAGATTGCCGGTTGAACGCAGTTCCAGAAACTGTTTGCCGACTTCCGGGAACATCGCGTAGCTCAACACGTCTTCGTCGTTCGATGCCAGGTGGCCGATTTCCCGGCGCAGGTGGTCGAATTCCGGTTTCAGCAGATCGGCGGGACGGCAGTCGATGATGTCTTCCTTACCGATGGCGCGTTTTTGCAGTTTGGCATCAATCGGCGCCGGTGCTTTGCCGTAGCCGCCTTGCAGATAACGCTTCACTTCGTTGGTGATGGTGTCATAGCGCTTGCCGGTCAACACGTTGAGCACCGCTTGGGTACCAACGATCTGCGAGGTTGGCGTGACCAGCGGCGGGTAGCCCAGGTCTTTGCGCACGCGCGGAATTTCCGCATAAACCTCGTTGATGCGATCCAGCGCATTGCGTTCCTGCAATTGATTGGCCAGATTCGAGATCATGCCGCCGGGCACCTGGAACACGTGCACGCGGGTGTCGACACCGGTGAATTCGCTCTCGAAACGGTGATATTTTTTGCGCACCTGGGCGAAGTAATCGTTCACTTCCTGCAGCTTTTGCAGATTCAATCCGGTGTCGTGATCCGTGCCTTGCAGTGCCATCACCAGACTTTCGGTCGGCGGATGGCTGGTGCCGCCAGACCACGACGACAACGCGGTGTCGATATGGCGGCAACCGGCTTCGATCGCTTTCAGCTGGCACATTTCGGCCAAGCCGGAAGTGGCGTGCGAATGCAGATGAATTGGCACGTCGACAGTGTCTTTCAATGCCTTGACCAATTCGCCGGTAGCATAGGGAGTCAATAGTCCGGCCATGTCCTTGATCGCAATCGAGTCGCAGCCCAGCGTGGCCAGCTCTTTGGCCAGTGTGATAAAACTGGCGGTGTTGTGCACCGGGCTGGTGGTGTAGCAAATGGTGCCTTGTGCATGCTTACCGGCTTCCTTGGTCGCTTCGATGGCGGTTCTGAGGTTGCGCACGTCGTTGAGCGCATCGAAAATGCGGAACACATCCATGCCGTTGGCCGCGGCGCGTTTAACGAAAGCGCGCACGACATCGTCGGAATAATGGCGGTAACCGAGCAAATTCTGCCCGCGCAGCAACATTTGCAGCGGCGTGTTCGGCAATGCGGCTTTGAGTTTGCTCAGACGTTCCCACGGATCTTCTTTCAAAAAGCGCAAACAAGCATCGAACGTTGCGCCGCCCCAGCATTCCAGCGACCAGTAGCCGATTGCATCGAGCATTGCGCACGCCGGCAGCATGTCCTCGGTGCGCATCCGGGTGGCGATCAGGGATTGGTGCGCATCGCGCAGGATGACGTCGGTGATATGAACTTTTTGCATGGATTTTCCTTGGTTAACCAATGGATACTGTGTTTACAGTCCGGTATGCGAAGCGACCACGGCGGCGATCACGCTCGCCAGCACTTCCGGCCGGGGTTTATCGGAATATTGGATCAGATTCGGGTTCTGCTCGACAAAGCCGGTGTTGAATTTGCCGCTGCGGAATTGCGGATGTTTCAGAATCTTCAAATAATACGGAATCGTCGTTTTGATACCGAACAACCCCATATCGCGCAACGTGCGCTGGCCGCGTTTGATCGCGTCTTCCCAGGTCAGCGCGCTGACAATGACTTTCGCCACCATGGAATCGTAAAACGGCGGAATCTCGTAACCGGTATAAATCGCCGTATCGGTGCGCACGCCAGGGCCGCCCGGCGCGTAATAGCGGGAAATGCGGCCAAAACTGGGCAGGAAATTGTTCTTCGGGTCTTCGGCGTTGACACGAAACTGAATGGCAAAGCCGCGCCGGACAATTTCCTCCTGCTTGAAACGCAGCGGCAAACCCGCCGCCACGCGAATTTGTTCTTCGACGATGTCGACACCGGTGATGGTTTCGGTGATGGTGTGCTCGACCTGCACGCGCGTGTTCATTTCCATGAAGTAGAAGC
>JAFEEI010000192.1 GCA_018241205.1 Pseudomonadota bacterium | reverse complement strand
GAAAAAGTTTTTGGTAACCATATTGGCACTTGTTTATCTAACCACTTCTATTGGTGCAACGGTGCATTTTCATTTTTGCATGGACAAGTTGGTCGCCTGGGGATTAGGGTCTGGCAAAACAAAATCGAAAGCCTGTCCTTATTGCGGCATGGTAAAAACGTCTGCTGATAAGCATTGTGGCAAGCAGGCTAAAGGTTGTTGTCACGATGAACATAAACAGGTGAAAGTCGAGAAAGATCAAAAAGTGGTAGATGCTGGTTTTAAATTAGAGCGTCCGCTTTTTGTTATTGCTGATCATACCCTCCCTAATGAATTGTCTTCTATTGCGATCTTTTCTCCTTCGTTAGAATACCCCTTAACACACGCTCCGCCACGAACGGGTAAAGCTCCTTTGTTCATACGTAATTGTGTTTTCCGCATTTGATTTTTCTACCTTGATGTAATGAGCCGGTGTTCTACCGATCATGGACAAATACATTTTTTGTCCCTTACAAATTTTCAATCCCATAAAAAGTTTTCGAATTGATAATGCTCCTTCGGGCAGTTATCATGATTGTCATTCAATAATAATTAAATACTTAAAAGATGAAAACGATTAAAGTGCTCTTAACTGCAGCTATTTTAATGGCTACAGTATCGTTTGCCAATGCGCAGAGCGACAAAACCGAGAGAACAATTGGCATAAAGACAGAAAAGATAAAAGCGAGTGGCACATGCTCAATGGATAAACGACGCATTGAAACTGCCGCTTATTCTGTGGATGGAATAAAGTTCGCTGAATGGAATGAATATACACAGATACTTACGCTGAAATACAGTGTATTTAAAAAAGATGCAGGTGACAAAGCTCAAAAGAAGATCGCATCTGTTGGTAATGATACCGAAAAATACAAGGCAGAAGATACTGTTTACAACGGTCTGCCTGATTGCTGCCATTATCGAACAAGAAAATCGTAGCACTTTCGAAGGTCTGTTAAGCAGATTTGTTTAACAGACCTTTTGGTGTTTTAAAGAATGTATTTACTCAATCAAAAAAATAAACAATGAAAAATTTAATGATCCTGTTATTTATGATGGCTGCAACAATAACATCTTTCGCCCAGGAAAAAGCCGGAAAGAAGGACACCACTCAGCATGTAACATTATACACTTATGCATGCCCAATGCATCTCAATTTTATTAGTGATAAACCCGGTAAATGTCCTAAGTGCGGAATGGAAATGTCGCAGCTTTCCCTCAAAGAACAATTGAAAAGCGATGTAACAAAAACTTATACTTGTCCTACGCATATTGATGTAATAAGTACGCAGCCCGGGAAATGCCCAAAATGTGGAAACGAGTTACTGCTTTCACCAAAGGAAAAACTGAAAGCTGAAATAGCAAAACTTTACTATTGCCCAATGCATCCGGACCAGACAAGTGAGAAGCCAGGCAAATGTCCAAAATGCGGAATGGAAATGGTTGAAAAGAAGTCTGTAAAAAAGGACGAAAACTAATTCAGTTAACTTTAAAAATATTTAAAAATGAAACAAATAGTAATTGCAATTTTAGTAATATCGGCAATCACAGTTACTGCATGTAACAGTAGCGGAAATCAAACTTCTGAAAAGAAAGATAGCACGAGCCATGACCAGATGGCGATGGATTCAAATAAAACAACCTCAGGCGAAAAAGTCAATGCCCCGGTAGTAAAAGCTTCATTCACTAACGTAAGCAAAGATGCTACTGCACACATCAACGAAGTGCTCAGTCATTATTTTCATGTAAAACATGCCTTAACCAAAGATGATTCAGCCGAAGCAAAGAATGGTGCCACAATGTTGTTGCAAGTTATCAGTCAGTTTGATAATTCTACTTTACCAGCCGATCAAAAAGCAGAATATACAAAGCATATCAATGCTATTAAAGAACATGCCGATGCTATTGTAAAAAGTGCGGATGTGGAAGCTGAAAGAATGCACTTTGCTGAGTTGTCAACACATACTTATGAGCTATTAAAAGCATTTGGTGCGGGCAAGAAGATTTATTATGACCATTGTCCAATGGCATTTAATAGCAAAGGGGCAAACTGGTTAAATGATGTAGCTGCCATACAAAATCCATACATGGGAACGAAGATGCCTGAATGTGGTTCGGTAGAACAGGTAATCGAATAAGAATTGATAATTAAACATACGCTATGGTTCAGAAATTAATTGAACTGGCTTTGCGCAACAGGCTCATCGTGCTGATTATTGCAGGTGGCCTGTTTGCGTGGGGTTATTTTTCGATAAAGCAAAACCCAATAGATGCTATACCTGACCTTTCGGAAAACCAGGTAATCGTTTTTACTGAATGGATGGGACGCAGCCCGCAAGTGATGGAAGATCAAGTAACCTATCCGTTAGTAAGTAACCTTCAGGGTATTCCTAAAATCAAAAACATCCGGGGTACTTCTATGTTCGGGATGAGTTTCGTGTATGTGATTTTTGAAGACAACGTAGATGTTTACTGGGCAAGAACAAGGGTATTGGAAAGATTAAATTATGCACAGCGATTATTACCTCAAGGGGTAACGCCATCATTGGGACCTGATGGAACAGGTGTAGGCCATGTGTTCTGGTACACTATTGATGCAAAAGATATGGACTTAGGCGAACAAAGAGCATTACAGGATTGGTATGTAAAACTTGCCTTGCAAACTGTTCCAGGAGTAGCAGAAGTGGCTTCTTTCGGTGGATTTGAAAAACAATATCAATTAGCGGTTGACCCGGTGAAACTACAGTTCTATAAGGTTACACTGATGGATGTAATGAACAGTGTAAAAGCAAATAACAATGATGTCGGTGGAAGAAAATTTGAGATGAGCGATATGGCTTATATCATTCGTGGGTTGGGGTATGTAAAAAATAAGGAAGATCTGGAAAGCATTGCAGTAGGCAACTATAATGGAATACCGGTGCGGGTTAAAGATGTTGCAACAGTTCAGATGGGAGGTGATTTGCGGTTGGGAATTTTTGATGAGAATGGAATGGGTGAAAAGGTCGGTGGCATTGTAGTAATGCGATATGGCGAGAATGCAGAAAAAGTAATAGATGGAATAAAAAAGAAGATGGGGGATGTTCAAAAAGGATTGCCAAAGGGAGTGAGTTTTAATGTAGCTTATGACAGAAGCAGTTTAATTGAGGCATCTATTGAAAATATCAAAGGCAAGTTGATTGAAGAAATTGCTGTAGTCTGTGTAATTGTTATCCTCTTTCTATTTCACTGGCGTAGCGCATTAAGCATCATTATACAGATTCCCATTACCATTGCGGTCAGCTTTATTTTACTAAATGCATTTGGTGTATCATCAAATATTATGTCGCTTACAGGTATTGCGCTCGCTATCGGGGTGATAGTAGATAACGGCATTATTATGTCAGAAAACTCTTACCGGAATCTTTCGGAATGGCAAAACGACCCAGCAAATAAAAAAATATAGGCATGAGAAAATTATTTAAAAAGAACTATACTAAAATACCGGAAGATGTCAGGATGAGTATTATTGAACGTTCCTGTAAACAGGTATCAAGAGGTGTATTCTTTTCTACTGTTATCATCATCGCATCGTTTTTACCGGTATTCCTGCTTACCGGGCAAGAAGGAAAATTATTTGGCCCGTTAGCCTATACAAAAACATTCATCTTAATAGTGGATGCTGTGTTGGTGGTAACACTTGCTCCAGTATTGATTTCCTTTTTTATGAAAGGGAAATTTCGACCGGAGAGTGCGAATCCGATAAACAGGGGATTAGAAAAAATATATGAACCTCTTATAAGATTCTGTCTGAAATGGCGAAAGACAACTATTGGTATCAACATAATTGCATTACTGGTTAGCATCCCA
>JAFEEI010000191.1 GCA_018241205.1 Pseudomonadota bacterium | reverse complement strand
CTGGAAAGTATATTGGCAATGTGGAATAAGTTATTCGATGAAGTTACTAGGAAAAATCTAAGCTGATAGGTTATTTATTGTATATTTTCTAGAGACGGGGACATTAAATAAATAATTATGAAAATACTCCATGTAATTAGTGGCCTAACTCAAGGTGGTGCTGAGACTGTACTCTATCGCTTGATCAAGGCTTCGCATACTGAAATGGATCACGTAGTTGTGTCCTTAACCAATATTGCTTACTATGGTCCTCGCCTACGCACACTCGGCGTGGAGGTGAAGACTTTAGAAATGTCATCTGGGCGCTTTACTTTGTTTGATTTATTGAAGTTGTACCGTATCATCCGTGCCATATCACCGGATGTAGTACAGACTTGGATGTATCATGCCGATCTGCTTGGAGGGATAGCGGCACGTTTGGCTGGAGTACGCGTAGTTTGTTGGGGTATTCGAAGTTCAAACTTGGATGCAAAGAAAAGCAGTTTTTCTTCTCGTATCGTTGCAAGAATCTGCGCGATTATATCTAATTATGTCCCTAATTCAATTATTTGCTGCTCTGAACAAGCAGCCCAATGGCATCAGTCCATTGGCTATCAAAAAAGTAAATTTACAATCATTCCGAATGGTTATGATATTGCACAATTTTCCCCATCCAAAGAAAAAGCGGCAAGTTTAAGAGCCGAGTGGCATATTAATCCGAATGAATTATTATTGGGTATGGTGGCCCGTTGGGATCCTCAAAAAGATCACGCTAACTTTCTCTCCGCTGTGGCATTGATAATAAGTAGGCAACCACAGCTTCGCTGTGTCTTGGTAGGTCATAATATAGATCAATACAACACCGAATTAAAAACATTAATCGAATCCTATCAACTACAAGATAGGGTATTGCTTGCTGGTTCACATGATGATATTCCCGCTGTAATGAATGCACTTGATCTGCACGTGTCTTCTAGTGCATATGGCGAAGCCTTTCCCAATGTAGTAGCTGAAGCGATGGCTTGCGGAACACCATGTGTAGTGACTAAGGTAGGTGATGCGCCTTTAATTGTTGGAGAAACCGGTTGTGTAGTCATACCTAATAATCCTAGTGCTCTTGCCCAAGCTATCGAACAGATGTTATTGGCAATCGAATCACCACAAGGCGGAGAAATGATGCAGGCATGCCGTAATCGTATTGTGGAGCACTTTAATATTAATCGTATGGTTACACTCTATCGTAATATATGGTCGAAATATGTTTTATAAGTATATGGAAAATAAGGAATTAATTGGATGTGTGGAATAGCTGGTGTATTTGGTGGAAATATTTCGTCAATTGATTACGAAAATGTCTTGGAACGTATTGGCAATGTAATCGCACATCGTGGGCCAGACGATTCAGGTATCTGGTTTGATAGAGATGCAGCCGTCGGCTTGGTACATCGACGTTTATCAATTCTTGACTTGTCTCCTGCAGGACATCAACCAATGTTTTCAGCGTCAAAACGCTTTGTTATGGTATTTAATGGTGAGATCTACAACCACCTGAAACTACGCGAGGAGCTAGAGAAACTCGGACGTGCGCCAGATTGGCGTGGTCATGCGGACACCGAATCTTTATTAGCCGCGTTTGAATGTTGGGGAGTGGAAGTTACACTTAAAAAAACAGTGGGTATGTTCGCAATTGCCCTCTGGGACAAACAAGATAGAAAGCTTATTCTGGCGCGAGATCGTATGGGTGAAAAGCCGCTCTATTACGGGTACATTGGGAGTATCCTGGCGTTTGGATCAGAATTGAAGGCGTTGCGTGAAATTCCAGGTTTTGATGGAAAAATTGACCGAGGTGCACTGGCCTTATTAATGCGGCATAGCTATGTTCCTGCACCCTATTCGATCTATCAGAATTTTTTTAAATTGCCTCCCAGTACGTGGCTTGAATTTTCAGTTGATGCATTACGAAGAAGAGATAAACCTGTACCAATGGCATATTGGTCAGCAAAAGAAGCTGCGTTTGCGGGCACTGCAAATCCATTTAAATTTAACTCCGATGTTGAAGCGATAAATGCGCTAGAGTCAGAGTTGACACAATCGGTATTAGGCCAGATGATGGCGGATGTTCCTTTAGGTGCTTTTCTTTCAGGCGGTGTAGATTCATCCACGGTGGTTGCCTTGATGCAAGCACAGTCATGCCGTCCTGTTAAAACATTTTCTATTGGTTTCAACGAGGAAGGTTATGACGAATCTGGATTTGCCAAAGAAGTAGCTCGTCATTTAGGTACAGAGCACACAGAGCTTTATGTTTCTCCGCAAGAAGCAATGGGTGTAATCCCAAGGCTTTCATCAATATTTGACGAGCCATTTTCAGATGTTTCGCAAATACCCACATTTTTAGTTTCAAAATTGGCCCACCAGCAGGTTACTGTGTCTTTATCTGGAGATGGTGGCGATGAACTTTTTTGCGGTTACAATCGCTATTTTCTAACTGCACGCCTTTGGAGAATAATCTCACACCTACCGGTTAGTTTGAGAAAAATAACTGCAAGTGCTATCTTGGGAATATCGCCATATAGGTGGGATTTTATTTACAAACTGGTTTCCGGCTTTGTTCCTAAAAGACGCCGATGGCCATTAATAGGCGACAAGTTACATAAAGGTGCTACTTTATTAAAGTGCCATGACGGGCACTCGCTCTACAGAACTATGATCAGTCATTGGATGCCGGAAGATGTTGTTCTGGAGATGAGTGAGCCTGACACAGAATTGACTAGTATGTCTATTGGTGGGTTGTCGTCATTAGTAGAACAGATGATGTTGCTCGATTCGATTAGCTACTTGCCTGATGATATTCTGACAAAGGTTGACCGTGCAGCCATGGCTGTTAGTCTCGAAACACGCGTACCTCTAATTGATCATCGTGTTTATGAGTTTGCTTGGCGACTACCAATGCAATACAAAGTACGAAACGGTGATAGCAAATGGTTGTTGCGTCAGGTATTGTATAAATACATCCCTCGAGAATTGATTGATCGACCAAAAATGGGATTTGGTGTGCCAATAGATTCTTGGTTACGTGGACCATTGCGAGATTGGGCCGAGGATTTGCTGGATGAGTCGCGCTTGAAACGCGAAGGCTTTTTCAATCCCGCTCCTATTCGACAGAGGTGGTTAGAACATTCAAGAGGTAGTAGGAATTGGCAATATCACTTGTGGGATGTATTGATGTTTCAGTCTTGGATTGAGCATCAATGAGTTATGGATGTCGGTATGCTATTACTGAATTCTAAACAAAGCATCTTAAATATGGCATATAACATAAAAAGATTGCCTAGATTTTTTATAGAGCTTAGCCGCACCGAAACCGTGTGTCTTTTAAACAAGAGAACGGCAATTATTATTGCCATTCTCTATTTTTATTCATTGAAAACAGGTAAAACATCGTTCAAAATAATTGGTTAAGATCTTAATAATAGAGTTTTGTATAGTTTCTTCTCGTGTGTTCTCATGGTGTTCATCGAAGAAAAACGCCTTATAAGATTCTGAAAGACAAAGTATTATAACGCTATTAAGTGTTTTATAATTTTGTATACATTACTCATAAAAACACATAACTATTCTCACCTCAGAGTCATCATAGGAATTTGAAAACCTGCAGAGACCTTACATGGACGCCCACATTTTGCAAGGCATTCAATTGTAGATGATAAATTGATTTAGATTGCAGTCATACATTCGGATTACTATTGGAGAACATACTCCCATCCCTGATGGATTCGCTAAATAGCCCCTGATCATTGCAGCGCATTCGGAGTGCCAGGTCTCGTTAAGGTTAAGCTATTTACGGTCTTACCAAATTCGCCATCATGTCATGATCGCCTTAGATAGTGTCGTCACGAGTATTTAACCAGAGCGCGAGGCAACGGATCTGGACGGCAGCAAGGAAGGAAGTATAAATAGCGGTGTAAAAATAAT
>JAFEEI010000190.1 GCA_018241205.1 Pseudomonadota bacterium | reverse complement strand
GCGCTGGCGCTCGCCGCCCGACAATGCCTGGCCACGCTCGCCGACGAGCGAATCGTAGCCGTGCGGCAATCGCAAAATGAACTCGTGCGCATGTGCGGCACGGGCTGCCGCGACAATTTCCGCCCGGCTTGCATCCGGTTTACCGTAGGCGATGTTTTCCGCGATGGTGCCGAAGAATAAAAAGGGTTCCTGCAACACCAAGCCAATATGTTTGCGGTATTCCGCAACCGGTAGTGAGCGGATATCGTGGCCGTCGACCAGAATAGCGCCTTCCGTGACATCGTAAAAACGGCAGATCAAGTTAACAAGGGTGCTTTTGCCCGAGCCGCTGTGTCCGACCAGACCGACCATTTCACCGGGTTTGATAACCAGATTGATGTCGTGTGTGATACCGCGCGTTCCATAGCGGAAACCGACGTGGCGCAATTCGATTTGTCCTTGAATCGTCGGCAAGTGCACAGGGTTGGCAGGTTCCGGAACGCTAGATACATGGTCGAGGATATCGAAGATGCGCTTGGTGCCGGCAGCAGCTTTTTGCGTCATCGACACGATGCGGCTCATGGAATCCAGCCGGATGTAGAAACGGCCAATATAGGCAAGAAAAGCGGTTAGCACACCGACGGTAATTTCATCCTTGGAAATCTGCCAAATACCGAATACCCAGACCACCAATAAACCGATTTCGGTCAGCAAAGTAACGGTCGGCGTAAATAATGACCAGACTTTGTTAACGCGATCGTTGATTTGCAAATTACGCTGGTTTGCTGCATGGAAGCGGGCAGCTTCTCTTTTCTCCTGCGCGAATGCCTTGACCACCCGGATACCCGGAATGGTATCCGCAAGCACATTGTTTACCTCGGCCCACATGCGATCCACCTTTTCAAAGCCGATGCGTAAGCGATCGCGCACTAAATGAATCAGCCATGCGATGATCGGTAGCGGTGTCAGTGTCACCAAGGCCAGCCAGGGATTGATCGATACCAGAATGACAGCGGTCATGCAAATCATGATGACATCGGTGGCAAAATCGAGTAAATGCAGCGAAATGAACAGATTGATCCGGTCGGTTTCGGCACCGATGCGTGCCATCAAGTCGCCAGTTCGTTTGCCACCGAAATATTCCTGCGAGAGATTCAGCAGGTGCTCATAAGTGGTGGTGCGCAAGTCTGCGCCGATGCGCTCGGATACCAGTGCCAGCATGTAGGTTCGCGCCCAGCCGAGCATCCAGGCCAGAACTGCCGCACCTAGCAAACCGGATAAATAAAAGGTTACTAGATCGGTATTGATCGGTTGACCGTTCTGATAAGGAATCAGCACGTTGTCCATCAGTGGCATGGTCAAGTAAGGCGGCACCAGCGTTGCCGCCGTGCTGCACAACGTCAGCAGAAAACCGATCAGCAAACGCCCCTTGTAGGGCTTGGCGAAACGCCATAGGCGCAGCAATGTCCAGGTGGAAGGCGGGGTATGGCTTTGTTTCTCGCAGAACGGACATTCATCGTGTTCAGGCTGCAGGAACGCACCGCAATTGGGACATTGAGTCGATGCGGGCGATGATTCAGCCTGATTGCCGCTCAGATGATACTCAAGTTGCTGCGTAAAGCATTCAATCAATCGGTTGGCAGCCATACCGTTACCCAAACGATAACGCCAAAAGGTTAGCCTTGCATGTTGATCAAACAACTCCAAGCAACCGACTCCGGCGTGATCGCGTTGTGTCAGCAATAATCCCGTTTGATAAGACCAAGTTTGCCAAATATCATCGCCAGCCATTTTGGCCAGCAAGCGTTGATCGGTCACAACTACTATGCCCGTATCAAAATGCAATTGGTGATCCAAATCGATTTCAAGCCAGGCGAGAATGTTTTCCTCGCGGGCTAATTGCGAAGAAAGCCCATCAATCCATATCGAAGGCAAGTTGTTAAGCGATAAATAAGGCATCTGCTGCATGGGACAAACCAAGTCAGTACAAAAAGAAAATTTTACCGGAAGTGAAAGAGAAGTCGTGCAGTTAACTGCGAAATGAATTGATCGCAGCGGTTTAAATAAGCTTTACAAGAAAAATTTATATATTCATTTTTCTATCCAATTGCCAGCAACCTACGTGTTAAATCCACAATGCGCAGTGAATTTTGAATTATTTGCTGTCAGGTTTTTCCCGGCAGTTGTTCGTATTCATACCAGCGCTGTTTGATTTCCTTACGTTTCTTAGCTGGCAGTTGTTCCATTTTTTTGTACCTTTCACGTACTTGATTACGTTGTTCCGAAGTCAGTGAATTCCAGCTTTGCATTTGCGATTGAATGCGCTGCTGCTCTTGTGCTGTCATTTTAGGATAACGTTTTGCGACACCTAACCATTTTTTCTTTCTAACAGAGTCCATAGCATCCCAACTCTGAGCTAACGGCTCCAGAATTTTTTGCTGCTGCGGTTTTAATTCACTCCATCGAGGCTTACTGAGTTCAGATTCACATAAGGCATCAAAAGAGAGTAGAAGTAATAACCCGGATATGATTAATCGATATTCAACCATTCATCAAACTCATTGGTGATATATGCATCTATAGGTAATTCATCAGCCAGTATCATGGTATCAATAGCCGCGTACTTATCATTTTCCCAGAATTGGGAGTAAACGATATTCATGAGAACCAGCAATACGGTTATCAGCAGTAACGCTTTGCCAAAGTAAAAATGCCCGCCATGTTTGCCATAAACAGAAGTTCCACTACCCGCTTGAATAATATTCAAGTCAGGCTGGTAATTTTCCAGAGCTGCGCGACGAGCTGCTTGTAACCGGTACAAGGTGCTTTGTTTGATCGTCTGATCAGCAGCCTGATCCAATAACTTAGCAATTTCCTTCCCAAGCTCTTGCTCGCTCATAATTTCACCCCTTTCTCTTTGAGTATTGTAGCCAACGTATGGACCGCGCGTGAGCAATGCGTTTTTATACTTCCTTCGGAGCATTTCATAATCTCTGCTGTTTCCGCTAAACTCATTTCTTCCCAGTAACGCAGCACGAAGGCTTCGCGTTGACGTGGTGGTAGAATTTTCATTGCTTCTTCTATTAAATTAAGCAATTGCGTTCTTTCAAGCTGAGCATCCGGGTCATTCGATTCTTGCTTTACCGGTAAAGTTTCGAGAATATCGAAGTCTTCCTGATTGCTGTCATGATCGTTCGGTGTGAATGCGGAAAATAATGTCGTCCAAAGTGACCGGATTTTCTGCCGGCGGTAATGATCGCGGATGGTATTTTGCAGAATGCGCTGAAACAAAAGCGGCAGCTCTTCCGCCGGGTTTGCAGCGTAACTTGCGGTGAGTTTCATCATGGAATCTTGCACAATATCCAATGCCATATGTTCGTCATGGACCGCGAACAAGGCTTGTTTATAGGCGCGCTTCTCGGTTTCAATCAGAAAATCTGATAGTTCTTGTCGAGTTGCCAGGATTCCAACCTTTAAGTAAGTGATTAAAAATAATTTAGGGAGTTAAAGCTAACTGGTGCAAAATTTTTGTAAAATACACAAAATTTATTCACGTGCCATGATTTTATAACTATTCAGCTTATTTTTGCTAAAACAAGACTCTTATCCTAAAACAATCCAGCAATGATCTGCTTTTATGCAACGTCGCACCGTTAATTGCCCGCAATGCGGTAAGAAAGTAGTTTGGGAGCCGACAAGCCCTTTCCGTCCCTTCTGTTCGGAGCAGTGCAAAATAAACGATTTGTCGCAATGGGCTCAAGAATCTTACCGGATCCCTGAGTCTGAAAAAGACCCGCAAGATAATCCAGGCACTGAGCTGCTATGATAGACGAATCGGTCTACGAGAAGAATCGCGAGTTACAGCGTAAGCTCGATCATCTGCTCAAACAGGCCAGAGCCAATGAAAAAAAGCAGGAGCTTTATGAGACTTTCGGCTTTGAGATCATCGGCGCCAACACGCCCAAGCAGTTGCGGGACCTGTTGTTATCGCAAACCGTTGTCCGTTTTCAGTTGCTTGATGTTGTACTGTGCCTGATCGACTACCATAAGGACGCCGAGCGTCTTTTTTTTGAGCGTGACGAGGAGGCGCAGCTGAGCTATGAGAACAAGCTATTGATCCTCGATACCTTAAAAGATGCCGAAATCATTCACTCGCTGGCCGTTCATCCAGTGCTGGGTGCGGAGGCATTGAAGAATTACCGCTGGATGATTGCCAATCTGAAGAATCGCGATCAGGTCAAAAGCGCCGCATTCTTGCCATTGCTGCGCGGCGAACGGATTATCGGTGCGCTGCTGTTGCTGAGTCACGATCCGCATCGTTATCAAGCAGGCATTGGAACGCTTTTTCTGCAGAAAATATCCGCGATGGCCGCGGTTGCGATCGAAAATTGTCTCAACCAGCAGCGGCTCAAGGAAATCAGCTATCAGGATGTATTGACGCAAGCCTATAACCGCCGCTATTTCGATTTGCGTTTCAAAGATGAAATCGCCCGCTGCGTGCGCTGGGATGACGACCTGATTTGCATGTTTCTCGACGTGGATCATTTCAAAAAAATAAACGACACCTACGGTCACCAAACCGGCGACTGGGTGCTGCAGCATATGGTTGGTTTGATCAAGGAACAAGTCCGGTCGTGCGACATCGTAGCCCGCTATGGCGGAGAAGAATTCGTCGTCGCATTGCCTTCGACAACGCTGCAAGCGGCACACGAAATTGCCGAACGGTTACGTCAGGCTGTTTGTAACACGGCACTTAATTTTCATGAGAAGCAATTTCAGGTATCGATCTCGATTGGCATGGCCAGTTTGCGTAGCCTGATGACGGCGCCGCAGCACGACGCGGATTTTATTTGCTCTACGCTGCTCGATAGAGCCGATCAGGCGCTTTACGCCGCCAAAGCAGGCGGGCGCAATCAAGTGGCAGTGTACGCCGATGCGGTAATCATTGGTTAGGTTGTTCTGCGCGATTTATACGATCCCACGCATCATCGCAATGCCGTGCGCACCCATTTCCCGGGCAATGGGTAAATCTTGCGCGCTCAACCCGCCCAAGGCATAAACCGGCAGCGAATAGCCGCGAATCAGCGTGGCGAATCTGCGCCATCCCAAGGGGGCTAAACCGGGATGGCTGAGTGTGGCCTGCACCGGCCCCAGTACCACAAAATCAAATCCCAGTTGCTCCGCCGCGAAAAGCTCCTCGGCATTGTGACACGATGCGGCGCATAAGCTTTCTGCCGGGCCGGGGCGGGATGACATCGCGAGCAATTGCGCCGCTGTGAAATGCACACCGTCCGCACCGGTTTCTCGCGCCATTACCCCGTCGCCATTGATCAGCACTTTGGCTTGATAAGGACGGGCGAGTGACAAAACCTGGTTAGTGAAATCGCGCAACTGATCTGGCGTCATGTGTTTTTCGCGGATTTGCAGCAAGCGCAGACCGTTTTGCAGCGCTTGTTCAATTTGCTTTAAAGCGGCTTCGACGCCGATGTCGGCGGCGCGGGTAATGGCATAAACCGGCGGCAGCGACAACGCCTGCAAAATCGGACCATTGGCGGGCAGGATGGGGGATACGTCAACCTGATGCGGCGATTGCCAGAATAATTCCTGTTTTTCCCGGGGTGAAGGCTGGCCTTCCCATTCCACCACGCGAAAGAAATGCAACCGCACCGTGGCGTGCGCATAGGTAAAAATACGCGTTATCCAGGGGTGGGCATGAACCACATGAATTCCGAGTTCTTCCCATAATTCGCGCTCCAACGCGCGCAATAGCGATTCACCGGATTCCACTTTGCCACCGGGAAATTCCCAATAACCGGAATAGATTTTGCCGCTGGGGCGGCGTGTCAGTAAAAATTGCCCATCCGGCCGTAAAATCACCGCCGCGACGACTTCAACGAGCGGGACCGGTTCGCTGGCGGAAGCGGCGATGTGATTCATGGATGCTGATGTGACCGTTGCCGGCCTGCCAGATCGCGCGCGAATTGCCACGCCACGCGACCGCTGCGCGAACCGCGCTCGATCGCCCATTGCAACGCTTCGGTGCGCGCCTGCGCGGTCATTTCCGCAATACCGAAATAAGCTAGCCAATAGCGCACGATGTCCAGATACTGATCCTGATCGAACGGATAGAACGATACCCACAAACCGAAGCGTTCCGACAGTGAAATTTTTTCCTCGATCGCCTCGCTCGGATGCACCTCGTCGCCGATGTGTTTTGTGTCGAGATTGTCGCGCATGAACTCCGGCACCATGTGACGGCGGTTCGATGTGGCGTAAATCAGCACATTGTCGGACACCGTGGCAATCGAGCCGTCCAGCACCACCTTGAGCGCTTTGTAACCCGCTTCGTCGGTTTCAAAAGACAGATCGTCACAAAACAGAATAAACCGCTCTGGGCGCTGATAAATCTTTTCCACGATGTCGTGCAAATCGACCAGATGATGTTTTTCCACTTCGATCAGGCGTAAGCCCTCGTGTGCGTATTTGTTCAGCAGTGCTTTGATCAGCGAGGATTTGCCAGTGCCGCGCGCGCCTGTCAGCAGCACGTTATTGGCGGAAAATCCCTGCACGAACTGCTGCGTGTTCTGGTCGATGCGCCGTTTCTGCTCGTCGATGCCGCACAACGCGTCGAGTGTAATGCGGTGCGGCTGCGTCACTGGCTGGATATAACCGTTCTGTCCCTGCTTGCGCCAGTGGAAAGCAATCGCTGCTTGCCAATCCGGTTCCGGTTGCGCGCACGGCAACAATTTCTCCAGGTGATCGAGCAGCCTGTCCGCCCGTTGATAGAATTTGTTCCAATCGCTCATGATGCACGCATCATTGTATTAACTGCGGTAACTGGCATTGATCTTGACGTAATCGTAAGAAAAATCGCAGGTCCATACAGTGGTGGCAGCCGTGCCGCGATTCAACACGATACGGATGGTGATTTCGGATTGGTTCATCACGCGCTGTCCATCCACTTCTTGATAATGGGCTGCCCGCCCGCCTTTCTCTGCCACCAGCACGTCGTCGAGATAAAGCTGAATGGTATCCACATTCAAATCATTGATCCCGGCGTAACCGATGGCCGCGAGTATCCTGCCGAGATTCGGATCGGAGGCGAAAAACGCGGTTTTGACCAGCGGCGAATGCGCAATCGCGTACGCCACTTTGGCGCACTCCTCCGCATCCCGGCCTGCTTCGATTTGCACGGTAATGAATTTGGTTGCGCCTTCGCCGTCGCGCACGATGATTTTCGCCAGCTCGGCGGCAATCGCGGTCACGGCTTGCTGCAATTGCGCGAATTCCGCGCTGTCTTGCCGGGTGATTTCCGCATGCCCCGCTTTCCCGGTCGCCACGACGATAAACGCGTCGTTGGTCGAGGTATCGCCGTCCACCGTGATGCGGTTGAACGAGTGATCCGCAGCGTATTTCGCCAAGTCTTGTAGCAGTGCTTGACCGATGACTGCATCGGTGGCGACATACCCCAGCATCGTCGCCATGTTCGGGCGGATCATGCCGGAGCCTTTGGCGATGCCGGTTACCGTGACCGTTTTGCCGCCGATCTGCACTTGCCGCGAGGCCGCTTTCGGCACGATGTCCGTGGTCATGATCGCGTGTGCGGCGTTAAACCAGTTATCCGCTTTGCAATTAGCCACCGCAGCGGGCAATCCTTGAACAATCTTATCGACCGGCAGCGGTTCCATGATCACGCCGGTCGAAAACGGCAATACCTGCTGCGTGGTGCAGCCCAATAACCGGCCCGCTTCGGCGCAAGTCGCCAGAGCATGTTGAATACCCGCCTCGCCGGTTCCGGCATTGGCGTTGCCGGTATTCACCACTAGCGCGCGGATGGCCGCGTGCGCCAGATGCTGCTTCGCCACGGTCACAGGGGCAGCGCAAAAGCGGTTCTGCGTAAACACCCCGGCTGCTTGCGTGCCTTCGTCCAACACCATCACTAGCAAATCCTTGCGATTGGCCTTTTTGATTCCGGCCTCGGCAATGCCGAGCGTGACACCCGCAACGGGCAGCAATTGTTCAGGGGTTAATGGAGGAATATTGACGGGCATAGTAAATAATCGGCTTGATTGAAAGCCGCTATGCTACCGCATCTGGGTGAGTTTTTCAGAAGTTCTCAGACTTAATTTCTCTTGTGTTCCAAGCAAGAACAGAGGCCTAAGCTCTTGTTTTCAATGCGCAATGAATTTAATCTCTACCGGGTTTAAT
>JAFEEI010000018.1 GCA_018241205.1 Pseudomonadota bacterium | reverse complement strand
ATTAATCAGCGTTTCCCTAAGATATTGACCCGGTCGCAAGCTATCTCACATGAATTTTTTACCCTCGACATTGGATGGGAATATAGAACTTTATCTCAGGATAATCCGGGAGGGGATTGCCGTGCGCAGTCACTATGATCTGTTGAAGTGGTTGCAAGGCGACGTGCAACACTATCTTCCGCATAAGATCATGCTTGCGGTCTGGGTCGGTCCGGATGCGAATCGGGTTGAATACGATGTCGTTTCGGCATTGCCGGGTGTCAGAACGGGGTTTTTGCATTCACAAAGACTCTTGATTTTCCAAAGGGAGCTTCATCGATTGTGGGTTGCATCCGGTAATACGCCATATAAACAAAGCCTGGAGCGCTGTGAGCAGCGCCGCCCGCCATGTGCGATGCGAAAAGCATTCAATGGCATGCGTTCTTTGCTGGTGCATGGAATTTGCGATGAGCGTACCGGTCAGGATTGTCTCTACATAATTCTCGGTGCCAACGATGCTTTTGACGATGTTGCGTTGAGTGTCATGGAAAGTCTGGTGCCTTATTTGGATACCGCTTTGCGCCGGATCGCACCGGTGTCACCGCAGCATCGGAGTGAATTCGCGCCGGCAAAAGCGCCGCAACACATCAAAAACTGCGGGTTGAGCGAGCGTGAAGCCGAAATACTGGATTGGGTCAGGCTGGGTAAAACAAACGGTGAGATTGCCGCCATACTTGGCATCAGTGCCTGGACGGTAAAGAACCATTTGCAAAGTGTCTTCAGGAAGCTGGATGTGTTTAACCGGGTGCAAGCCATCGCCAAAGTTTATCCAGTTCCGGCTGTCACGAACTCAGCCGCATGGTTTTCACCTGCGATCGCACCGCTTGGCGCAAAGTCAAGCAATGTTGCGCAATTTCTCCCGTCGATAAAACGCTGATCCTCAAGGTCATGGTGAACCGCTGAAACGGAAATTCCGCAGCGGCCTCTGCTTAATTCCTTCAGGAACGCTGAAAAGCTGCTGCGCTCGGTCGTGCTACGTTAAATCGGGCTAAATGCTCATTGTATCCATTCGTAGACTGCGCTTTTTTCCCCGATCTCGCTCGCGTATCCGCTGCTCGTTACCTTTCTCAGAGTTTTCTTGAAATCTCACTGCTCTCTTGCTCGCTCAGAGAGCGTTCCGGAATTTTTCTTTGCGGTTTGCTGCGCCTTGCGGACGAATCTCATATGGCGCCTGATACAACCGGGCATGATGCATAGTCAATAGCCATCTCGGGCTATTGTGCGGAATCGATGGGCTCGCGCATGCTACCAGGCGGACGGATTCTCCTTTTTATAAACGTCATCCGAAGCTTTGTCCGAAGCATTCAATTTCAAAGGAAAAAAACTCATGAGATATTCACTTACATATGCATTGGTTGTTGCCGGTTTGGGCACGGAGCTGGTTTCCATGCCGGTCCAAGCGCACATTTTTCCCCACAATCTCGGTACTTTCGATGGGACCATCGGAGCAACCGCGACCGACTTGGCCAGTGTTCCGGGTAATTTCGGCTGGATCGATGGTACCGATGCCGATTGGGGAGATACGCACAAACTCGCGGTTTACCAATTCACACTAACCAACGCGGCCGATATTCAGCTTTCGTTTTCGCAGGCGGTCGCCATCGGCGGACGCAATGGACTTACTCCAGGATTCTCGTTGTATTCGGGTTTGGTGCACGATCCCTCGTCTCCGGGCGGACCGGATCATGACTTTTCCGCCGGATCGATAGCGATCCGCGACACCGATAGTGGCGGCGCTATTACTGAGGGCGCATTTCGCGCGCTGCACGACTGGAGAATCACCAACGAATCCGATCCGGCAACCGAGCCGCCCAGTGTTTTAAGTTACATCGGCCATGCTTATGACGGCAGCCAGGACTACGGTAGCGGCATTATTCCCGGTGGCGATGGTTTGCTGGACCATCAAGTCGTTCAAAACTTTCATCTCCCGGCGGGCATTTACTCCGTATTCGTCGGCGGCAGCGATTATGCCAGTCAATTTGCGGCAGTGAAAAGTCTTGGTATCAGCGGCACGATCTCGGTTGTCTCGGCGGTTCCCGAGCCTGAGACTTATGCCATGCTGTTAACGGGCTTAGGTTTGCTGGGGGTGACTATCCGGCGGCGCAAAGCAGTTGGCGAGCTTCGCCCTTAACTATGGACTTTTGCTATTGCAGTGCGAAATAGCGATTGTTGTGTCCGTTTTGACTTTGTTAAGGAAAAGATATGAAATTTAAAACTATTCAATATCACGGCAGTAAGCTGGCCGGTTCCGCCGCGCTGAGCATTTTGTTGTTGATTGCCGGTGAAGTAGGCGCAGCTAGTTATAGCTTTCGCGATCTGGGGACTGCGGGCGGGCCTTGGTCCAATGCGCTTGCCATCAATAATGCCGGCCAAATCACCGGCGGTAACAGCCGGGGTACTTCAACACGAGATGACGGGGAAGTTCTAACTGTGTGGACATCGACTACGATGACCACCAGCGATTTCGATAGTCGCGGCTGGGGCATCAATGCATCGGGTGCGATCACGGGCGGGTACGCCGATCGCGGGTTCTGGTTTTTTGCCTCCACCTGGAGTGCCGCCGGTGTGCGCACCGATCTCGGCGATTTAGCCGGACGCAAGGACGAGTTCTGGAGCGTGGGGCAAGGCATCAACGATCTCGGGCAAATTGCCGGTGCTGCGGTGGCCGCTGATAAAAGCTCCTTCAAACCAATCCTATGGAATAACAGCACGACACCTACGGTGCTGGATACGCTCGGCGGGCAAACCGGCGAAGCGTTGGGCATCAACAATGCCGGATTGGTCGTTGGCAACAGTTTCACAACCGGCGATACCGCTAGTCATGCGACATTGTGGGATATCAACAGCGGCTCGGTGACCGATCTTGGCACGCTCGGCGGTATCGACAGCAATGCACTGGCTATCAACGCCAGCGGACAAATTGCCGGCTGGAGTTATCTCGCGGGCGATTTCGTGCAGCACGCAACATTTTGGGATGGTGCCGTACTGTCCGATCTGGGTACTTTGGGAGGCGCGAACAGTCAAGCACTTGCGCTTAACAATTTAGGACAAGTGGTAGGCTGGAGCGAATTGGCCGATGGCTCGCAGCATGCAGTGCTGTGGGACGGTACTACGCTGATCGATCTCAACAGCCTGCTGGATCCCACTCTGGTGAGTGCCGGCTGGGTGCTGAAAGAAGCGGCCGGTATCAACGATCACGGTGCGATTGTGGGAACCGCGGTCAATGATCTCCTGGGTATTGATCAAGGGCATGCGTTCTTGTTATCTCCTGTCCCCGAACCCGAGAGTTATGCGATGTTGCTGGCGGGATTGGGGTTGTTAGGAGCGATGGCATCCCGGCGCAAGACGATCGGCCGGTGCTGCAGCTAAACTGTCACTGGATTACTTTGTCTACCGCATGCACTCTCTCTATGAGTGCATGCAAGAATCTTCCGCTGCGTCGCAGTTACTTGCGCGGTATCACTTGCCGGTCAGATTGCACGAGCGCTGCATGAGACTGTTTGCATGGTCAATCGATAGCTGCGCTATCGTGATTGGTAGCTGAATTCGTCCGCATCAATACATTCAACTTTTAAAAAGCGTTGTTTTCCAGGTTTTATTCCGTCTTTGGTTATCTCTGTTGGCGGTTAAGCTATCGCTCAACATACGATATGTCCGATGCTGTTTGTTTTTTTAAAAGGCCGGACATTCAGGTGATTCTGACTTAAAGCTGGAGAATACGATGGCAGGCAATTTTTCTAAATTTGAATTGACAACCGATTTTGTTGCATTGGGTAAAAAATTACCGGTGGTTGCGGCACCGGTGAAGAAAAATCCCACTAGAAGCATTTTTCTTCTCAGCAGTAGCTGGGTGCTCGGCGGTCTTGTGTTGTTTTTCTCTGCATTATTGCTGCTTACGGCGGTGATTAGTGTGCAGCAAGCCAGACACGACGCAATTTATCCGGAGCTTTCGGCGCAATTGCAGATTCATCATGAGCGTATCGCGAATGCCGCGCAGCCGGCGCTGCTGAGCGATGCAGCGGCATTTGCGCAACTGCAGGATAGCCGCGATCAGTTCAATCATGTCATGACGCTGTTGTTGCAAGGTGGCTCGTATCGTGACATGACAGTACCGGCTGCGGGTGAGGGATTGTTGCCAAGTGTACAGATCTATGCCAAGCACTGGCAGCTTGAAGACAACAAGATTGGTTTAATATTGAATCAGCAGGAATCCCTGATGCGGCTCAATGGCAGCATCCGGGCGATCCATATCGCACATAGCAAGTTGGCGCGGCGTATTGAAGAACTTACCGGCCGCCTGACGGACGCGGGCAATCTGGCGCAAGAAGTGCGCAGCGTGGAAGCGATCAAGCTGCATGCGCGCAGCATTGCCAAGAATGTCAAAACGCTGCTGCCTATCGAATTGCCGGTGGCGGAGATTACGGCGCAACTTTCCCAAGATCACGCGCAGATCTCAACAATGATGCAGACGTTAGGGCAAGGCCATCACGGACTCGGCGCGGTTGCCAGCAAAAATGAAGCGATTCAGGATTTGCTATCGCATGTGTACGCGCAACTGAGAAAATTCGATGATCATTTGCAAATCATCCGGAAAGAAATGCCTGTGGCGGCGGCAGTCGAATCAGCCGCTGCTGAGATCATGAAAAACAGTGCTGCCATGCTGAATACAGCGCGGACACTGGATGACGAGATTCAGCAGCAACGCGGCCATGACGCAGCGCAACTCAATATATTGATGATTTTCTTTGGTGCATGCACGGTGCTGGCGTTGGTTTTTCTGGTGCGGGCGGTACACCGCAATGCCTATTATCAGGATTTGGTCAGCCGCAACAAAGTCGAGAAAACGCAAAAAGCCATTGTGACATTGCTGGACGACATGAAGAAAATCGCCGATGGTGATTTGACCGTGCGCACGGATATTTCCGATCAAATGACCAGCGCCATCGCTGATGCCATCAACAGTACCATCGAGGAACTGCACACGCTGGTGGAACAAGTCAATCAAGCAGGCGCGATGGTGGTGAGATCATCGCATCAAGCGCAGCAAGTTTCATCCGGATTGCTGAACGCGGCTGAGCACCAAACAGCAAAAATCGAACAGACTACGCTCGCTGTTGTCGGTATGACGGAATCGATCGGCGAGATATCGGATATGGCGACGGAATCGGCCAAGGTGGCTAAGCAATCGCTCGCGGCGGCGGAAAAGGGGACGCTGGCGGTACGTGAATCGATTGCCGGGATGAATGAGATTCGTACGCACATTCAGGATACTTCCAAGCGGATCAAGCGCCTCGGTGAGAGTTCGCAGGAAATCGGCGAGATTGTCGCTTTGATCACCGGCATTACCGACCAAACCAATGTGCTGGCATTGAATGCGGCGTTGCAAGCGACTGCCGCCGGTGAGGCGGGGCACGGATTTACCGTAATCGCGCAAGAAGTGCAGCGTCTGGCGGAGCGCTCGGCGGAGGCTAGCAAGCAGATCAGCGAACTCATCACAACCATCCAGGGCGATACGCAGGATGCCATTGCCGCGATGGAACGCAGCACGCTCGGTGTGGCAAAAGGGACGCAACGTTCCGACGCGGCCGGACGGGCGCTGGAGGAAATCGAACAAGTATCGAAGCAACTGGCGCAGCTGGTGACGCATATTTTTGAGGTGACCAGTACGCAGACGCGAGCAGCGCATAAAGTGGTTGCCAATATGGAAGAAATTCTTCATATTACCCGGCAGACAACGGAGGGAACACTGAAAACCACGGGATCGATCAAACAGATCGCAGGTTTTGCGTCTGAGCTGAAAGCATCGGTTTCCAATTTCAAAGTGTGATGATATTGCCGGTTTTTCTATCGATTGATGGTGCAAAAATATGAGCGCGCAACCTAAACTTAATATTGCTTCAATAATCGGGATCAAGGACGGCATTGACCAAGTCTTTGCATTGATCGATCAAACCCTCGAGGTATACAGTCAGCATCCCGATAAGCTCAATCTGCTCAACGATTGCCGCAATTATATTCATCAACTGGACGGTTTGCTCGAGATGCTGGGATTAACCGGCATTACCGTCGTGACTGAGAAAATGGAACAACTGGTTGAAGCGCTGACCAATAAGAAAGTTGAACCTGCGCCGCCGGTTTTCGATGCGCTGAAGCAATCCACCAAGGCTTTACTGTTTTATCTGAACGAATTGATCGACGGCGCTGGAGAAAATCCGCTGCGTCTGTTCCCGGTGTATCGCAATTTGATGCAGGTGTATGGTTTTGAGAATGCACCGGAAAGCGATTTGTTCTTCCCTCGCTTGACGGTTACACCGGCTTTGAAGGCCGAAGCTGCGTCTATGGATGATGCTGCTGCCAAAATCCTGGCGAAGCAACTGGGCGCCGAGTATCAGGCCGGTTTGCTGAAGTGGTTGCGCGACCCATCGAATCAAGACGGCTTGCGGCAAATGGCTGGGGTGGCGGACAGAATAGAGGAATTTCCCGGAGCTACCGAAGTGCGCGCTTTCTGGTGGGTGACAGCCGGTTTTCTGGAAGATTTGCTGCAATTGGAAGGTGGCCGGATCGATCTACCGGTGCGCCGTCTGTGCGGTAAGATCGAGCAGGCGATCCGCCATCTGGCGGCGGGAACACCCGGCAACACGTCCGTGCTGATGCGGGAATTGCTGTATCACATTGCGCACAGCGAATCGGATAGTCCACGCATCAACGCCATCAAGAACAGTTACGCTTGGCCAGGACAAGAGCAAGACCGCGATAAACCGACATTTGAGCAATCGGAAGCGTTGCGCCCCATCCTGGACAGATTACGCGACACTCTGATGCAGGCGAATGATATCTGGCGCGAATTCTACGCCGGACATCAGGAAAGCTTGGTGTCATTGCAAGAATATGTTGATTGGCTCAGCCACCAGGCGCGGCAAACGGAATGTGCGCCGCTGGTGCAATTAATCGATGCCATCGGCGACACCGTTGCCTATTTGCACGATCACCCGCAGGACACGAGCGAAGAGCTGGCAATGGAAATGGCCACGGCGCTATTGTCGGTTGAAAGCATCGTCGACGACTTTTACAAGCAGCCTAGCGATCTGCCGCAGCAGATCGACGTGATCGTCTCCCGTCTGCGTGGCATTACGCAAGGCGACACCAACGATCTGCCGCCAGTGCCGGCCTTCAAAGCGCTGGAAAGTGAAGTACAAGAAAAAGAATTGCAAGCGCAAGTGGCGCAGCAGATCTTGACCAATTTGGCGCAAATCGAAAGCATCCTCGACAAATTTTTCTTTGAGCCCGCGCAGCGTGATGAGTTATCGCTGTTGCCGGACTTATTCCAGCAGATTTCCGGCACATTGGTTATGCTCGGCCTGGAACGCGCGCACAGCTTGCTGCATCTCTGTAAGAGCCTGGTCGGCAAGCTGTCGGAACCGGATCATGACATTACCGGAGCGGAACAGATCTTGCTCGTCGACGGATTGAGCAGTCTGGGTTTCTATATTGAAGCACTGCGCAGCGGTCAACCCGGCAGTGAGCAGATTGCCGAGGAAGCTATCAAACGGTTCCAAGCCGCACCGGTTACGCCAACCGCGGCTTTACCGGCACTGGAAGGCGTTACAGCCAGTTCCGCAGCCGCCGGTACCGGCGTCGATCCGGAATTGCTGGAGATTTTCCTGGAGGAAGCGGATATCGTACTTGCCAGCATCGCCGATGATATACAAAAATGCCGTATGGATGCCGCCGATCGTGAGTCGCTTACCAGTTTGCGGCGCGGATTTCACACCCTGAAAGGCAGCGGCCGCATGGTCGGTCTGGAAGAAATGAGCGAGGTGGCTTGGAATCTGGAGCAGGTGCTGAATCTTTGGATAAGTGAAAGAAAACCCGTTTCCAATGAGTTGCTGGAGTTGATTGGCAACACTCACCAGGCCTATGGCAAATGGTGCAAGAATCTGCGCGAACAGGGCAGTGCCGGTGTCGATGCGGAAGCACTGCTGCTGGCGGCAGATGAATTGCTAACCCGCAAGAAAGCCGGTGAAGAAACAGCTGCCGAGCCGCAAGCCGAAGCAATCATTCCCGCAATCGAGGAAGCTCAAGTTGCCGCAGCCACAGAATCGCCGCTACTGGTGACACCGGTGCCAACCGAAGCTGCACAGGTGCTGCAACCGCCGCAAACTTTACCGTCAGTGGCGGAGCCATCCGATCAAGCCAATCCGGAATTGTTGCAGGCATTTCTGGAAGAAGCGGACAGCATCGTTCCGCAAATCGGCGGGAAATTGCGCGCGTGGCGCATGCTGCCGCAAGATGAGGATATTCATCACGCACTGCTGCGGCTGCTGCATACACTCAAAGGTAGCGCACGCATGGCAGTTGCTTTGCCGCTGGGTGAGCTGATTCATGCGATGGAAAGTCATGTGGAATCGGCTTTTCGTGATCGTTTGATTTCCGATGCCGCACTGGATCAACTGGAAAGCGAATTCGACGCAATCAGCGGCAAGATCGAAGCGTTGCAGGATAGCGTGAATGTTCCGGCTCAAGAAAACCGGGCGGCCGCTGTGACCATCTCCGAACCGGCGCAGCCGCCTGCCGAGACAACCGGGCTGCTGCAATCCAAAACGCTGTTGCGCATCAATTCCGAGCTGATCGACCGTTTGGTCATCGATGCCGGTGAAGCTAGCATTTTGCGCTCGAAAATTGAAGCGCAACTGAGCAGCTTCAAACAATCGTTACAAGATTTGACGGAAAGCACGCATCGTCTGCACGATCAATTGCGCGAAGTGGAGATTCAAGCAGAAACGCAAATGCAATCGCATCTTGCCCAGCAGCATGACAATGAACATACTTTTGATCCGCTCGAATTCGATCGCTTTACCCGCTTCCAGGAACTGACCCGGTTGATGGCGGAGAGCGTGGACGATATCGTGACCGTGCAAAAAAACCTGCGGTCTACGCAGACCGCTGCGGAAGAAGCGGTTGCACAACAGGCGGTAATCAATCGTCAATTACAGCAATCGCTGCTGCAAATCCGCACGATTCCATTTAGTAACTATGCCGAGCGGTATTACCGCATCGCCCGGCAGGTAGCGGAGGATTTGGGTAAGAAAGTCAATTTCGAAATTCACGGCGCCGAAGTCGATGTCGATCGCAGCGTGCTGGAGAAAATCAATCCGCCGCTGGAGCATTTGTTGCGTAACGCCATCGCGCACGGCATTGAAGAACCGGCGCAAAGACGGCAGGCGGGCAAATCCGAGCACGGGCAAGTTGTTATTCAGTTGCGTCAAGAAGGCAACGAAGTCAGCATCATGCTCAGCGATGACGGTTGCGGTTTGAATTTGCCGCGCATTCGCGAAGAGGCGCTGCATCTGGGCCTGATTCAGGAGGGTGAAGATCTCGACGACAGCAAGATCATGCCGCTGATTTTCACGCAGGGCCTGTCGACGACCGATTCGGTGACCGGCATTGCCGGCCGCGGTATCGGCCTGGATATCGTCAAAAATGAAATTGCGGTGTTGGGCGGGCGCATCAGTGTGCAGTCCGAAGCCGGTCAAGGAACGGTTTTTGCGATTAGTTTGCCGCTTACATTATCCGTGGCGCAAACCCTGATGGCTCGCAGCGGCAAACAAACGTACGCGATTCCCGCTTTCATCGTTGAGCATCAGCGCGAATTCGATCCGGATACATTACAGAAAATCTACCGGGATCGCCGCGTCACGCTGAATGGCATTACTTATCCATTCTCCCATCTGTCGCATTTGCTGGGTGAAACCGCTGATATTCCGGAAACCGCCCGGAACAGTCCGGTTTTATTCCTGCATAGCGGTACTCAGTATCTGGCGGTGCATGCCGACGAATTGCTCGGCAGCGATGAAGTGGTGGTTAAGAATATGGGTGCGCAACTGGCGCAAGCACCCGGTGTGGAAGGCGCTACCATCACCGGTGACGGTGAAGTGATTCTGATTCTGAACCCGGTAAAACTATTGCAACGCGACGATGTACAAACAATGCTCAACGCTCCTGCTACCGATCTGGCGCCGGCACAGCGGAAAAAAACAACCGCGCCGCCAACCGTCATGGTGGTAGACGATTCATTGACGGTGCGCAAAGTCACCTGCCGCCTGCTGGAACGCGAGGATTGTGACGTGCTGATTGCGAAAAATGGCGCGGAAGCGATCGAGATTCTGCAGGAAGCCAAGCCGGATGTCATGCTGATCGATCTGGAAATGCCGAAAATGAACGGTTTCGAATTGATCAAGAGAGTACGCGCCAATCCCAAAACGGCGAAGATACCGGTCATCATCATCTCGTCGCGCACTGCGGAGAAACACCGGAAAATCGCCAAGGATATGAACGTCAACGTGTTTCTTGGCAAACCTTACAAAGAGGAAGAGTTGCTCAATCATTTATCCGGTCTGCTCGGAAACCGTAAGCGTCAGAGGTAGCCGCTCCGCAGAGAAATATTGCATAATTTCATCGCTCGATGGTGTATTCAATTCATGGAAATTTGAGGAGAAGCGATGGCAAGCAATGCAGTGAGGCAAATTCAACAGGTACTCAAAAATAAAGGTTTCGATCCGGGGGAAATCGACGGCATTTGGGGCCGCAGAACCATCGCTGCCGTGCAGCGATTTCAACAGCAACAGGGGCTGGAAGCGGACGGTATCGTCGGTCCGAAAACTTCGGCGGCGCTCTTTTCCGATACGGCTGCCAGCGTGAACGACCCGCTCCTGCCCTGGTTCGAAGAAGCCAAGCACTTGATGGGCACGAAAGAAGTGCTGGGCGATAAGGATAATCCGGTCATCATGGATTGGGCCAAGAATCTCGACATTCATTACGCCGGTGACGATGTGCCGTGGTGCGGATTGTTTGTCGCGCATTGCGTCGGCACCACTTTGCAACAGGAAGCGTTGCCGGGCAATCCGTTAGGTGCGCGCCAGTGGGAAAAATTCGGCACCGCCACCGATCCCCGTCTCGGCGCCATTATGGTGTTCTGGCGCGAATCGCTGGCGAGCGGAAAAGGCCATGTGGGTTTCTATGTTGGCGAGGATGCCGATGCCTACCAGATTCTCGGCGGCAACCAGTCGGACGAAGTTTGTTTGATGTGGTTGAGCAAAGACAGATTCCGCTGCGCGCGCTGGCCGGAAACCGCCGCTTCTCTTAATACGCACGTGGTTTTGAAAGACCGGGATGAGGGCCTGTCGGTCAACGAAGCTTAAGCGAACTCTGAATCATGCAGCGTTTCCCTAAAGGCTGCCAATCAGGAAAAATCATCTTTCTACCTATTCATTCCATTCCCGATAACGTCTAATATAGCGAAACGGAAGTTTTCTCCGGCTTAGTTTCAATAGGAGTTTCGCGATGACCCAATATATTGCCTGGTTTAATCAATTGACGATGAACGATGTCGGTTTGGTCGGCGGCAAAAATGCGTCGCTGGGTGAAATGATCAACCATCTGGCACAAGCCGGTGTGACCGTGCCCGCTGGTTTTGCCACCACGACCGTAGCGTACCGTGAATTTCTCGCGGCCAACGGACTGACGGACCGTATCAATCAGTCGTTGAACGGCTTGAATATCGACGATATCCAAGCGCTGACCGCCGCTGGCAAGACCATACGCGGCTGGGTGCTCAATGCCGCACTGCCGGATGCGATTGTGCAGGCCATTGCGCAGGCCTACGAGCAGCTTGCCGCGGCCAGTGGCGGTGATGTTTCGTTTGCCGTGCGCTCGTCGGCGACCGCCGAGGATTTGGCCGATGCGTCGTTTGCCGGACAGCAGGAAACGATGCTAAATGTGCGCGGATTGGATCAAATTATTGCATCGGTTAAGGTGGTGTTCGCATCGCTGTATAACGACCGCGCAATCGCGTACCGCGTACATCAGGGTTTTGCGCACGATAAAGTGTATTTGTCCGCCGGTATTCAGAAAATGGCGCGCAGCGACCTGGGCGCGAGCGGCGTGATGTTCACGCTGGATACCGAATCCGGCTTTCGCGACGCTGTTTTCATCACGGCTACATACGGATTGGGTGAGACCATCGTGCAAGGCATCGTCAATCCGGATGAGTTCTATGTATACAAGCGCGGGCTTGCCGCCGGGAAACCGGCGATTCTGTCGCGCCGGCTGGGCACTAAAGCGATTGAAATGGTGTATGCCGAACAAAAGAGCGGCAACGGCGTATTCACAGTGACGCGCGATGTCGAAGCGGCGCGGCGCATGCGCTTTTCGCTATCCGATGCGCAAGCCGAGGCGCTGGCGCGGCAGGCGGTGATCATTGAACAGCATTATGGCCGTCCGATGGATATCGAATGGGCGCTGGACGGTCAGGATGGGCAACTGTACATCGTGCAGGCGCGGCCGGAAACGGTGGAAAGCCGCACGGCATCGGTGTTGGAACGCTTCAGACTCACGCGCCAGGGAGCCGTGCTGGTTGAAGGGCGCGCGATTGGCAGCCGGATCGGACAGGGAACGGCGCGCTTGATTAAAAGCGCCGGTCAAATGCACGATGTTCAACCGGGTGATGTGCTAGTGACTGACATGACCGATCCGGATTGGGAGCCGATCATGAAGCGTGCGTCGGCGATCGTTACCAACCGTGGCGGACGCACCTGTCACGCCGCGATCATCGCGCGCGAAATGGGCATTCCGGCCGTCGTCGGTTGCGGCAATGCCACCGCGCTGATCGCCAATGGTGCGGACGTGACTGTTTCTTGCGCAGAAGGCGATACCGGGCGCGTTTACAAAGGATTATTGCCGTTCGAACACCAGACGGCGGATACCGGCAACTTGCCCGATCTGCCGGTCAAGATCATGATGAACGTCGGTGATCCGTCGCGCGCCTTCGCGGTTTCCCGCATGCCAAACCAGGGCGTTGGGCTGGCGCGGCTGGAATTCATCATCAATAACCGCATCGGTATCCACCCGAAAGCGCTGCTGGAATTCAACGCATTGCCCAGCGATTTGAAGAACCAAATCGGCCGGCGCCTCGCCGGTTACGCCAACCCGGTCGATTTTTACGTGGAAAAACTGACCGAAGGCATCGCCACACTGGTGGCGGCGTTCTACCCGCATCCGGTGATCGTGCGCACCTCCGATTTCAAATCCAACGAGTATGCCAATCTGATCGGCGGCAGCCGTTATGAACCGAACGAAGAAAACCCGATGATCGGCTTTCGTGGCGCATCGCGCTATGTCGCTGCGGCGTTCCGCGATTGTTTTGAGCTGGAATGCCGGGCGTTGCGCAAGGTGCGGGATGACATGGGGTTGACCAACGTCGAGATCATGATTCCGTTTTGCCGCACGCTGGAAGAAGCCGGACAAGTCACCGCATTGCTCGCATCGCAAGGGCTGGCGCGCGGCCAAAATGGTCTGCGCCTGATCATGATGTGCGAAATTCCTTCCAACGCTTTGCTGGCGGAAGAATTCCTGCAATTTTTCGATGGTTTCTCCATCGGCTCCAACGACATGACGCAGTTAACGCTCGGGGTCGACCGCGATTCCAGTCTGGTTGCCCCCGTTTTCGACGAACGCAATCCGGCTGTCAAAAAGCTGTTAGCGATGGCCATCGATGCTTGCCGCAAGCAGGGAAAATACATCGGCATTTGCGGCCAGGGGCCGTCGGATTATCCGGATTTTGCCGTCTGGCTCTACGAGCAGGGCATCAGCAGCCTGTCGCTCAATCCCGATTCCGTGGTGGATACCTGGCTGCACCTATCCAAACTGAACAAATCCGGCAAATAGAATTCCGCGTGACCCGGCAAAAGCGCACCGTTTTTTACTTATCCGACCGCACCGGCATCACGGCGGAAACACTCGGCCATAGCTTGCTGACGCAGTTTGACGGCATCGACTGGGAGACGGTCAACGTGCCGTTTTTGGACGACAGCGAAAAAGCCCGCGCCGTGGTGGCGCAGATCAACCAGGCCGCTGAACAGGACGGTCACCGCCCGCTGGTATTCAGCACGCTGCAACAGTCAGAAATTTTGGATGTGATCAAGCAAGCTGATTGCCGCGTGTACGATTTTTTTGAGGCATTCACCCATCCGGTCGAAGCCGAGTTGCGCCGGCCTTCCGCGCGCAAAGCCGGCCGTTCGCATGGTGTGCAAAACAGCCCGGCGTATTTCAAACGCATTGCCGCAGTCAATTTTGTGCTAGCCCATGACGACGGTGTCAATCCGAAGCATTTCAGTGAAGCCGACATCATTCTGATCGGCGTTTCACGCTGCGGCAAAACGCCAACTTGCCTGTACCTGGGACTGCAATACGGCATCGCTGCGGCGAATTATCCGCTGACGCCGGACGACATGGACGTGCAGCAGCTTCCGGCAGTGCTGGAACCGGTCAAACACAAACTGTTCGGCCTGACACTATCCCCGGCGCAATTGCACTTTATCCGCCAGGAGCGCCGCCCGGATAGCCGGTACGCCTCGCTGGCGCAATGCCAACGGGAAATCCAGTGGCAGGAAGCGCTGTTTAGCCGCTTCGACATCCCGTACCTCGACACCACGCGCATTTCCATCGAGGAAATCAGCGCCATCATACTGAATCGTTGCGGATTGAAGCGGCAGTTGTATGGTTAACTATCTGATGTGCGTATAGTCAAGAAATCGTCACTCCTTACAAGCCACCTTCCACTCCACTTCCTCCAAACTGTCTGGCTTCACCATTTCCCATTTCTGCGGCTGGTTATACGAGCGCACCAGGTCGCCGTGTTCCATATTCAAGCTGAAGAGCGAGTAGGCGAGGGTTCGGATTTGTTTTTCCTGGCAGTCGTATTCGCGCCGGATTTTTTTCGATAGGAATTCCGCTCCGGCGGTTTTTTGCAGCGTTGGGTAATCGAATAGAATCGCCATTTTGGCCCGGCCCGCTGCTTTGCGGATCGAAGCGGTGTCAGCATACAGAACTGAGCCGCCTTTGCGGTCACTTTCGCTGATGCGGGTCCATTCCGCCATTGTGCCGGTGCTGGCGAGCATCAGGGTTAAACCAAAGAATATTTTTCTCATAAAGCCTTATTGTTGTTTTTTGTTATCTAAGGAAGCGGAATTGCTCTGGATGAAAGCAACGGAACGCAACATTCCGTTATTTTTGTCCTCCATCATCGGCGGCAATGGCCAAGTTCTTTTTGACGATGGCTTGCGCGCGTTCGATTTTTACTGTGTCTTTTTTCAGGATCGTTTCAGTGTCGCTCGATTTGACGCTGATGCTATGCTCGCCGACCGGTATGTTACTCAGCACATAAAATCCTTGCTCATCGGTAATCGAATGGATCTGCGGCAATTCGGTCAGGAATACTTCCGCTTTCTTCGCGGCAGCGCCCTGGACAGTGATAACGCCAGCAATCGCGCCATATTGCAGCGCTTCGCCGCTTTCCGGGGTAATTTTGTTGGCAATCGACCGCACCATGAGAAGGATTGTTTCCGATGCGAATCCGGCGGTGAATGCCAGCACGACCGAATTGGTGATATTACCCGGTTCGATCAGATAATACGCCAGAATAGCCAGAAGCGGCGCTGAAATGTACTGCACCATCTGAAAGATCAGATGCTCGCGGAATTCGTATTGCGTTAATTTGGGTTGCTGTTCCGTGGCGATGTGCTCCGAGCCCGCTTGCTTTTGCAGCTCCGGCAGCCGCCGGGTGAGGCTGATACTACCACCCATCAGGGCCAGGATGATGAAATAGAGCGGGATGAGCAGCCCGTCCTTTACTTGGCAGGTGACCGACTTGCCAAAGTCTTGATCGCTGTCTTTAATGCATTGCTCGATATGTCCGCCGATGTTGATGACCCATGCGCTGCCGACGGTTCCATTCACCGGGTTTTGTGCTTTTTTGGCATCGTCTTCCGGTTTTGCGTCAGGTTTGAGACAAAGCAGCGTCTTAGCTTCCGGGTCCAAAGAGCAGCCAACAAATACAGCGATCGGCCGTTCACGCAGTGTTTTGAGGTATCGTCCTGCATCGGGTTTTGCCGGTTTTTGTTCAGTAGATTCCTGCTGAACGGTTCCGCCGGATTGACCGGATGTTTTTTCCACAAAACTGAACAGCGGGTTGATGAAGGGATAAAAAGTCAGCAACAGCGATATCAACATGAAACTATACGCAAAGATCATCCACTTATTGCGTTGCCGTGATCTGATGTCTTCGATTCTTTTTCTCTCATCTTGCGTAGAGCCTTCTACGGGTAACGCTTCAATCGGATCAGTGAATATATGCACGAAGACGATGCACAGGGAAATGACGACGGGAAGAATAGGGATACCGCTTTCGCCATCCAGTATTTTAAAGATATAGATGGCTATGCCAAACAATAAGTTGATGACGTGAGCGGCGATCCATAGCACATTAACTCTCGACCATTCTTTCATTTCCGCAAAGAAATTCCCAGTACCTGCACTCATGTTGCTTCCCCTTTTTCAATTTCCGGTTTCAAGAAAAAGAACTTCTCCATGCCTATCGATGTTAGCTTAAATGTTAGTGGTGCGTGGCGTAAAGCGATTAACTCGCCAAAATCGCTACTTTCCGCGCATAAACAATTTATCCAGTTCGGCCAGGCTGGTTTCAAACCAGGTCGGGCGGCCGTGGTTGCACTGATCGGCGCGTTCGGTTTGTTCCATGTCGCGCAGCAACGCGTTCATTTCTTCGAGTGTTAATTTGCGGTTGGCGCGCACGGCACCGTGGCAGGCCATCGTGGCGAGGATTTCGTTGCGTTTCGCGGTGAGAATCCGGCTGGCGCCGTATTCGCGGATTTCTTGCAGCAGATCGCGCGCGAGCTGGGCGATATCGGCGTCCTTTAATGTGGCCGGTACCGCGCGCACCGCCAGCGTGGTGGGCGATAGGGCGGCGATATCGAATCCCAATTGCGCCAGTGTATTCTGATTTTCTTCCACTGCGGCGACTTCGAGATCGCTGGCATGGAAAGTGACCGGAATCAGCAGCGGTTGCATGGCGATTTCATGCCGGTCGAGCGCTAGTTTCAATTGCTCGTACATAATCCGCTCATGCGCGGCGTGCATGTCGACGACTACCAGTCCGCGTGCATTTTGCGCCAGGATATAGATGCCGTGCAGTTGTCCGAGTGCGAAGCCAAGCGGATGCTGATCCGGTTGTTCCGCAACCGCGGCGGTTTGGCCGGGAATTGCCGTTTGCGTAGCTGCAGCGTTGCTTGGTGCCGCCGGGGCTGCGCGCGGCTGCGTGCCGAACAACGTGCCGTAAAAACCGGCCGGTTGCGCCACCGCACCGGGTTGCGTGTACCCGGTTTTGGGGTAAGCGGGGAACGGCCGGGGATCTTGTCCAGGCTCACCGGTTTTTACCGCTCTGTTTGGAGCGGCCAGCGCTTTGTTGATCGCGTGGAAAATAAATTGGTGCAGCGCGCGCGGTTCGCGGAAGCGTACTTCGGTTTTGCTCGGATGCACATTGACATCGACGCTTTCCGGATCGATGTCGAGAAACAACACGAAAGCCGGATGCTTGTCCAGATGCAGCACGTCGCGGTAGGCCTCGCGCAGCGCGTGCGAAATCAGCTTGTCGCTGACATAGCGGTTGTTGACGAAAAAATACTGCGCGTCGCGCGATGATCTCGCATACGCGGGCAGCGCCACCATGCCGTGTAAGCGCATACCGGCTGATTGTTCGTCCACTGCCGCCGCGGATTGATCGAATTCCTCACCCAAAACCGCAGCAATACGTTGCGCCGAATCGGCGGGGCGCAGCAGGCGGCGCACTTTGCCGTTGTGTTGCAGGGTAAATTCAATGCCGCACTGCGATAGCGCCATGCGTTTGAGGGTTTCATCGCAGTGGGCGAATTCGGTGATCTCGGATTTCAGGAATTTGCGCCGTGCCGGAATGTTGAAGTACAAATCGTTGACATCCAGCATCGTTCCGCCGGATAGCGAAGCAGGCACGGGTTGCGAAATCAGCTTGCCATCGACTTGGATCTGCCAAGCGTGGTTTTGTCCGGTTTGGCGGCTGGCCAAAGTCAACCGGGAAACCGCCGCGATGCTGGCAAGCGCTTCGCCGCGGAAACCCAAGCTGGTGATGCGTTGCAAATCCTCCAGCGAGCTGATCTTGCTGGTGCTGTGGCGCGTCAATGCCAGCAACAGCTCATCCTTGGCGATGCCGCCGCCGTCATCGGTGACGCGAATCTGCTTCATGCCGCCTTGTTGCAATTGCACGGTAATCTTCCTGGCACCGGCGTCGATGCTGTTTTCCAGAATTTCCTTGAGCGCCGATGCCGGGCGTTCGACGACCTCGCCGGCGGCGATCTGGTTGATCAATAATTCGGGAAGCGGCTTAATCGTTGGCATAAGAAATTGTGATTATAATGCGGATTGGTTTATTGTATGCCGGCCAGGAATAACATTTCTTTGGGAGAGTAAAGATGCTACCACTAGACAAGCTGAAAAATTATGTTCCGGATGCTGTGCTGGATCAAATTCCGGATTGCGCGGATAAGTTTGCCATCGATACACCGTTGCGCCTGGCGCATTTTCTCGCGCAATGCGCGCATGAAAGTATGGAATTCAAGGCATTGGAAGAGAATTTGAATTATTCCGCCGATGGCTTGAGAAAGGTTTTTCCACGATATTTTCCCGACGATCTGGCGGATAGTTACGCGCGGCAGCCTTCAATGATCGCTTCGCGGGTCTATGCCAACCGCATGGGAAACGGTGACGAAGCGAGCGAGGAAGGCTACCAGTATCGCGGCCGGGGCTATATACAGCTCACCGGCAAGGATAACTACCGTGCGTTTGCCGACGCAATCGGCGACGATGTCGTCGCCAATCCCGATTGGGTCAAAGCGAAATATCCGTTATTGTCTGCGGCGTGGTTCTGGGATAGCAAAGCGCTCAATGCGTTAGCCGACGAGGGTGCGAGCGACGATGCGGTGACCAAGATTACCAAAAAAGTGAATGGCGGGACGCTGGGGCTGGACGACCGGATCGACCATTTCAAAAAATATTACGCTTTATTAACTTGAGAAGTATTGCATGTATCGGCGGATTGATCGGTTTGTTGGCCGTTCCGGTGTGGGCGGCGGAATCGCACTGCCGTGCGCAGGAACACATCGTTTTTTCCTGTTCAGTCGGTAAAAAGACGGTTTCAGTGTGCGCATCGGCTGATCTTTCTGCCACTTCAGGCTATTTGCAATACCGCTTCGGACAAAAAGGCGTGCTTGAATTGGCGTTTCCGGATTTGACCAAGGCAACTCCGGTTGCGTCGTATGTGCAAGCACGAACGCTGATGTTTGCGGGCGGTGGCGGCGCTTATCTGCGTTTCATTAACGGAGCGCACCATTACATCGTGTACACCGCGATCGGCAAGGGCTGGGGGGCGAGAGACGGTGTTGCGGTGGAAGAAAACGGGCAATTGGTTACGAGCTTGGAATGCCGGGATATTCCGCTGTCGAAATTAAGCGGGGAATTCTTCAGCCATGCAAACTTACCTGTTGACCGGGATGAATTCCGGATTCCGGGGCTGGATTAATCCGGCAGAGCTCGCGAGTTGATTACAGCTCACCCTTCGGTAATCGTGCGCGGCCGGGTTTGCAAAAAATCGAGGGATTGATTGTGGACGGTTGCGATGAGTTCCGGCAACGGCATGGCCTTGCCGATCAGGAAGCCTTGTATGACATCGCATCCCAATGTTTGCAGGCGATGGTAAGTGGCAAGATCTTCCACGCCTTCGGCAACAACCGATAGATTAAGCCGGTGCGCAAGCGTGATCATGGAATCGACGATGCGGTCATGCTTATGCCGGGTTGCCATGTGCCTGACAAAGATCATATCGATTTTTACTTCATCCAAAGGCAAATCCAGCATGCGCGCCATCGATGAATAGCCGGTTCCGAAATCGTCCATGGCCAGTTTTAAACCCATGTCCTTCAATTTATACAAGGTGTCTAATGTACCCGGATGATTGGCCATCACGGCTGTTTCGGTCAGCTCGATGGTGATATCGCCGGGCGGCACGTTCCATAAGGCTAAACCCTGGGAAACGAGTTCCGTGAGTTCCGGATCGCGCAGATCGTCGGCGGAGAAATTAATCGAAACTCCGGCATGCAATCCGGCCTTGCGGTATTCGGCGCATTCTCGCAGCGCGGTATGAAAAACCCACAGCGTGAGTTTGGGCATCAAGGCGGTACCTTCGGCAATCTGAATCAATTTATCGGTCCGGATCGGCCCGTGATGGGGGTGAACCCAGCGCAGCAGCGCTTCGGTTGACTTGATTTTGCCGCTGGCGATATCGATTTGCGGTTGATAGCCTAAATATAAGCCGCCGGTTTCGATGGCATGGCCCAGATCGGACCAGAGATCGATATGAAAAAGCAAGGGATCTTCCAATTCGGCAAGGAACAGCGTGATCGGATCTTGCTCCAGTTTTGCCCGGCGGACTGCCGAGCTGGCGTTGCTCATCAGCTGATCCAGCGTCCGGCTGCTGTCGTTTTGTAACGCTACGCCAATGCGCGGAGCCAGGATGATGTTTCTCCTGCCGAATGCAAAAGGCTGCGCCAGAATCCGGATAATTTTATGCGCGGCCAACATGGCGTGCGCATCGGTGAGTAGATCGGCCAGCAAGCAGCATAATTGATAACGTCCGGTAATGCCGACCAGATCTCCCGGATTCAGAGCGCTTCTGAGCTGAGCGGCGATTTGTTGCAGCATGTCGTCAACGACGGTAAATCCAAGCACGCCATCCAGCTCCGCCAGCCGCTCAAAGTTGACGATCAGCACTGCTTTGCGGAAATTGGATGGGCGTGCATCGTTCAGTTTTTGCGACGCTTTGATTAGAAAACTCTGATAGGTAAGTACCGTCATAAATGCAGGGCGCTGGTCAGTTCCGGCGGCTTATAAGTAATATTGTTGAGGATCAATTCCGTAAGCGCCCTGGGGCAGATCATTGACAATGGCATACTGGACACTGGCCGGGCTTTTGCCGGCCGTTCTCAGATCCAGGGTCAACGGGGTGCTGTACGGTTTTTTTTGCGCATCGCAAATAATCATAATACTGGGAAGGAACCGCTGTGTCCGATTATGGGTGAGCACAATGGCAATTTCGCCGGTATTGAGCTCAACCAGACTGCCTACCGGAAACATGCCGATGCACTGCGAAAATTGTTCCACCAAAGAATAATTGAGGCCGTTTTGCGCATTTTCTTTCAGTTCCTTCAGGGCATGGAACGGCTTCATACCCGGCATAGCGGCGTCTCCCCAGGTAAGTTCTTCGTAACAATCGGCAATCGCCGCCATGCGCGCATAAGCGTGCAGCTGATTGGCGTATAAACCGAAGGGATAGCCATTGCCGTTTTCACGTTCATGATGCTGCAGAAGGATTTTAGTGACTTCCTCCGGTATGTCGCTGAGCTGTGCGACAATCTCTTCGCCATAGGCGATGTGCCGCTTCGTCAGTTTGCGCTCGTCGGGTGTAAGCGCCATATTTCTTTTGTTCTGAATCGCTTTGGGCAGACGTAATTTGCCGACATCCATCAGCAATCCGCCTAAGCCGAGTATCGACAGTTCCTTACGGGGAAGACCGAGATGCCGCCCGAAAGCAAGCAAATGGACGGAAGTTTTGATGGCATTATCATAAAGCGCTTTTCCGGTGGTTTTTAACCGGGCCAGCAACAGCGCTGCATCGGGATTGCGGATGATGCTTTCACACAAGGTGTCGACGACTTCGTGAGCCTTGTGCATGTCGATCTTGATGTCGTGCTCAAGGTTGACACTGATATCGCTGAATAAGGTGGAAGCGATGTTGTACGCTTTCACAGCCGCCGGGATTTCTTGCTCCGCGGTGCAGAGATTGGTATAGGTTTTCACCCGTTTCAGCACATCCAGCGATTCATTTTCTGTCGATGTCACGGGCGGCTGATGCCAGTTTGCAGCGCTGGGCGAAATGCGGGAACCGGCAGGCGGCAGGTGTTGTTGCGTTGCGGACTGCGGGGCGGAAGAAGCCATTGAAACCTTTGCAGTACCGGCGTTCGGCAGGTGTTGCTGCGCAACGAAGGGCTCGCTTCTGTCGATATCCACGTAAACATGAGCGCAATAGCGTTTCAGTTTGTCAATGTCATGCTGGGATTGAATCAGGATGCCTTGAATCGCATAAGGTGTCTCAAGCCAGGGCCGGTCAAGGTCACTGACGAACATTCCCGGTTGCAAGTCATTAACGGAAACCTCGATTGTGGTATCGCTTATCATCACAAATTAGTACGCGGAAGAGCAGGTGAAATTTATTTATCGTAATGTTTTATTTGAATAAAAACAGGATACCGATCGACTGGCGGATGCTTTCCTGTTTTTACAGTTACGACTGATTAAGAATGTTTCTTAAGAAAACTCTGAAAAAGGTAATGAGCGATGGCCAGGCAAGGCGGAATCAGACGAAAAAGCGTAGTTTACGAGTGATAGATGCGCATTGTGAGCTTGGGAAACGCTGATTAATTCGGCGGACGAGATGAAACACGAGGCGCACGGAACACAGCAACCAAGACCTATCAACAAGATAGGCGAGNNAACCGAGACATATCAATAAGATAGACGAGGGAGCGAGTACCGCGCAACGAAGTGATTCGCTCGTATAGTCAATTAATCAGCGTTTCCCTTGATTTAAACGCAACATGGCCGAGTGTAGTCGTTTCTCAGGTTTCCTTAAGTCCGGGAGATACTAACGTACAGGATTGATAAAAAACTCGCGCATCAGGAATTCTTCCAATCCTGCAGAATCTTTCTCGCGTGCGGATAACACCACGACGCGATGCAAGCGGTGCGATTCCCAGTTGAAATCTTCTTTGTAATGCTCGCGAATCAATTGAATCATGCGGCGGATGATGGCCAGTTCGACGCTGCCGTCCGGACCGGCCTGCACTTGGATCGTCTGCAGCTTGGGATTGCTTTGCCCCGTGGTCCAGGCGCGGAAGGTAAATTCGGCGGTGCGCGGGCCGATGCGCATAATCTGGAAAATACCGCTGGTACCGGGGTTTTGCAGATTGCGCCGGATGTTGGCCATGCGCACTTCATCCGCGGAAGGCTGCTTGGCAGCGGGGGCGGGAGCGGAATCCGGTGTATCGAACAACCCTTCCGCGCGGCGGCGTGCTTTGGTTTGATTGATATAGTCGGAAAGATCCGTAGGCGCATCGGCGGGCGGTTCCGGCGGCGCTTTGGTTCTGGCGACTTCTTTCGCCGGAATGGGGGCTTTGGGTTTAGTGGGTTTCTCGGCTGCCTTGGGTTTGGTTTGTGGCCGCGCCGACGGGGCCGGTGCGGGCTTCGGTAATGTTTTCGGTGTTGGCGTAGGCTCTTCTACGGGCTTCGATTTTTCCGGTTGCGGTGTTGGCGGAGTTGGCGTGGAAGCAGGCATCGAGCTGGTAGCGTTTTCATCCTCGTGCAGATCGATAAAGCTTGCGGCGATAGGGGGCGGCGGGGGTTCAATTTTCACTTCCGGCAATGACAGGAAAAATCCCAAACCCCACATGATCAGCAGCCAGACGAGTGCAGCCAGCGGCAATGGCCACCATAGGCGAATGTCTCTCGAGCGGGAGCTTGCCATGCCGGTTCGCGTTATTTATGTTTGACAGCGATCAGAAAGTGCTGAGCACCGGCGGAGCGGGCGCGCAGCATGGCTTGCACGACAATTCCTTGCGGAGCTTCGTTATCCGCCGACACAATCAATTTTTGCTTGGAGTCGGCGAGTAGCGGTTTGAGCGTGCTGGCGAGCGTATCCAGCGTGACCGCGGTCTGATTGATATAGATTTTGCCGTCCTTGGTCAGCGTCAACGTGGCCGGTTTTTCCGCGCTGAGCTTCTCCGCCTGACCTTCGGGCAAATCGACTTGCAATGAGTCCAGGTTTTGCATCGACAGCGAAGCCAGCATGAAGGTTGCCAGCAAGAAAAACATCACGTCGATCATCGGGATGATCTCGATTCTGCCTTTCTGAACCGTGCGTGATTTACGGAGCTTCATCGTTTGCGCCCTGTTGATCCAGACGGATGTTATCGATCAACCGCGTTCCGAGGCGCTCCATCTCATCCATCGTCAGCGATTGCAAGCGGGAAAAATAGTTGAAACCGAACAACGCCACCAGGGCAATGGCCAGACCGACCACGGTCGCGATCAGCGCTTCCGCGACACCGCCGGTGACTGCGGTGGGATTCACCACACCTTCGCTGCCGATCACCTGGAAGGCGCGCATCATACCGACCACGGTACCGACCAGCCCCAGCAGCGGCGCCGCGGTGACGATGGTTTCCAGCGCCCACAGGCGGCGCGCCAGTGATTCTTCGATGATCTGCGCTTCGTCGGCGGCGCGCGATTCCGTCCACCACGCCGGTTGATGGCGGTTGGAAATCACCACTTCAAAAAATCGCTTGTAATAGTGGCGGCTGTCCAGCCCGGAGAGTATTTTTTCCAGATCGTTCCATTTGAAGCCATAGGTTTCCACCAGATTCAGCAAATCACTGGAAAGGCGCGCATAACGCCAATAGATAAATGCTTTCTCAATCATGATCGCCAGCGCGATAATCGCCAGCAAAGCGAGCGGTACGATAATGATCCCGCCAAGCTTCAACATCACCCAGGCTTGATTCAATTCTTCCATTATATTCAACTCCAGATTAAGGCTATTCATAAAGCGATCAGTTTCAGGTACACATCAGATTGATTGAGCACAAACAATTCTTGCAGTAAGCCAAGCGAGGAAAAATATCCGCGCATACTATTTTTATGCCAATTTTTGCACCATCAAAGCAACGCAAAAAAGTATTTGGTATCGCCGGATTGCTGGATGCTAAGAATAGTTGAAAACGTCAACAGTGGAAACTATTTAGTGGCAAAATGACTGATCCTTGCTGCTTTCTGCAACAAAGACACAAATCCGAGAGAGATGACCTGCAACTTGGGAAATTCCGCGGAAAGAAAATGACTGGACACGAGTTCATTATAGCGATTCATCATGAAAAAATGTTTATTGGTAGTTTTACTGCTGATCGCCGCATCCGCGCAAGCCAAGTGGATTGAACTGAATACTGCGGCAAAACCGGGCGAAGCGCATTATTTCGATGCTGAGACAATGCGGAAAGAAAACCAGTTCAGGAAAGTCTGGGTGTTATCCAGCTACGAAGAAAAGCAAAAAGGCGGGCACCATGCGATAAAGACATTGTATGAATTTGATTGCACGCTCGACAAAGCGCGCTCGATCACGATGCTGTTGTATCCGGATAAAAAAGCGGCCGGCAGGGTGATTGGCGCGCATCATGAGGATTCGCCGCAGTGGTTCGGTTTTTCCGTCAATTCGATTTTCCAGCATATTGCCGAATCGGTTTGTGCCGATTGAATACGCTTTTTGTTTCATCAGGATTGCTGTGACTATAGAACTCATACCGGTTCAATGGAGTCCATAGAGTTCCTGAGATTGTTAGCGCGGTGACCATGATGACCATTTTACTGAAACGTGCCTATGAATCACCTGAGCCAAGCGACGGATTCCGGATTCTGGTAGACCGGCTATGGCCGCGGGGGGTTTCCAAGGATGCAGCGCAGATTGATTGGTGGTTCAAGGATATAGCGCCCAGCACATCGCTGCGCAAGTGGTTTGGCCACGATCCGTTGAAATGGGATGAATTCAGGAATCGTTACTTTCAGGAATTGGATCAAAATCCGGTAGCGGTTGGACAACTCGTCGAGCATCTGCGCCGTGGTACGGTTACACTGGTTTACGGCGCAAAGGATAAGGCGCATAGCCATGCGCTGGCGCTCAAAACGTATCTCGAGGACTTAACGTAACGTCGCTAAGACGGCGATCGGCGCACACCACGAAGAATCTCTGGATTGGTTTGGCTTTTCAGCGAATTCGATTTTCCGGCGGATTGAGGAAACGGTTTTTATGGATTGAGTAAGCTGTTGGTTGTCGGAATTAAAGGTATATGAGCTTCTTATAATCTTTGATATAAATTTTTTCTTTTAATTTGCAGCTTGATAATTCTAAATAACATTTCTATGACCGATCGTAATGTACTTCGCAATCAGATAATTGGATTAATTTCAGTCATTGGGATTCTTGTTGCATTGATATGGGTGGTTCGATGGGTTTGGTCAGCGTTCTCTGCTCTGCCGGATACCATCGCTATTTCAATTATTACTGCGGCAGCAACGGTTATTACGTCCACGGTTGCAGTAGTGCTTGCTCGATACCTTCAACGGAAAAGAGAGCTAGAAGCTCAGCACATTGAGTCAAAGATTCCAATATATGAGGATTTTATTCGACAACTTTTTGCAATATTTTACTCAGAGAGTGGAGAGAAAGACGGTGGATTAAGTAAAAACTCTTCTGTAGCAGATAATGATGAGATTGTAAAATTTTTGCGTAAGTGGCACGTTCAATTAGTTCTTTGGGGTGGGCCAGAAGTTATTATTGCTTATGATCGCTGGCGTAATGAGCTGAGTGCAACATCGAACTCTCCGAGAGCAAGTGCTGTTTGGAGTACAGTAGATTTGTTGTTTGCTATTCGCCGTGAGCTCGGCCATAACGACAAGAAAGTAGAGAAAATCACTTTTGTTTCTTTAATGCTACAGAATCCGAAGTTATTTATGGAAATGTATCAGGAAAATCCAAATATTACGCTTGCAGAAATAGCCGAAGTAGAGGCTAAGATTTTAAAAAAATAAAAAAGTGAAAGTTCGCTTAGTCATCCGATTAACTTGGATATCAGTTTACTTTCTTACACTTCATGGATTTAATAGTGGAGAGTTCAATTTACTGTGTTAGATTTAACGCCACCCACTTCACCTCGCATTCCCCCGCTTCTGCCGCCACATAAGCCGATTCCTCACTAACCGTGACCGAGATGTCCATCGTGCGTTGCACCAGCTTGGCCAATGCCTGAATGTCCGGCCATTGGAAGCGGAAAACGGCGGCATTCAGCGGATTGAACTTGGCTTGCTCCTGCATCCACCACACATCGGATTTGGAATTGAAACTATACACTTTGACACTTTGCGCGATCCGGGTGGCTTTTTTGATGCGCTCGGAGGCGGGTTCGCCGATATCGATCCATAGCGCAATCCGGCCGTCCGGGGTGTGTGCCCAGAGATCGGGTTCTTCCGCGCTGCTCAATCCTTTGGTGAACGCCAGCGATTCCTGCGCATTGAGACAAAACGCCAGCATGCGCGCCATCATGCGTTCCAGCGTTTCGGACGGATGCTGGGCGACAGTCAGGTTGAGTGTGTCGTAATACGGGCGATTGAGGTCGGTCAGCGCGATTTTGAATTTATAGATGGTCGGTTTTAACGCCATGAATAAAACCCTAGCAAGGAGCCATCATCATTTATTTTCCATCGTGCTGATGAATGCATTGGCTTCATTGATCGACTTCTCCATGGAGGAGACCAGCGCCGACACGTCAGATTGGATGTTGCCCAATTCGCCCTTGAGCGATGCGATGGCGCGCGCATTCAGATTGTGCTTGAGGTACATGACCTGATCGTGAAACACCGTGAGAATCGGTTCGATTTTGGCTTCCGCCTGTTTCATCGATGCGATCAATTGGCGGTAATGCACCTGGGTGGCGTCGAGTTTTTTCTGGCTGTTTTGCCGCATCGATGCATTGCTGTATTGCGTGATTTCCTGTTTCCATTCGGTAAACAGGGCTTCCGAGACGCTTTCAATATCGGCGATGCGGCTTCTGACTTCGTCCGCTTTGTTGACGCTAGCTTCGTACGCGCCGTTCAGTTTTTTGTAGGTGGCTTCGAGATCGCCGCCTTGGAAGTTGGTTGCAGCGGTGAATTGTTCCAGTGCCGATTTGAACTGCTCCTTGGTTTCCTGCTGCGTGTCGCGCGCTTTCTCCACGCGGTAGACCATTACGTCGCGTTTGGGAATGCCGACTTTTTCCAAACCTTCCAGGTACATCGTGGTGCAGGCGCTCAGCATCAGGATGCAGGAAAGGATGAGTAAACGGTACTGAGTGTTCATGTTTTTCTCCATTGAAAGTTCATTGATTTTTTTGGTTTGTATTTTAAGGAAACGCTGATTAATTGGCTACACGAGCGAGTCACTTCGTTGCGTGGTACTTGCTTCCCTCGCCTATCATGTTGATATGTCTCGGTTGCTGTGTTTCGTGCACCGCTTTGCGGGATTCAGTGGAGTTATGATGCTCTGCCGGATGAGACCACGATACTGAATTTCCGTCATCTTTTGGATTAGCGCGAATTGACAGCGATATTGCTTGAAGTGATCAATGCTCACCTCAAGGCTCAAGGGCTGTTGGTTTCCAAAGACACGGTGGTGGACGCCACACTCATATGTTTGGTGTTTAAGCAATTCAGCGCTATAGGAAATGATCCAGCAATTTGATGCTGTGGCGATCCAGCGCTGCGCGGTCCCGGATTAGGAAATGGATGCCATGGCTATCCGTGATCATGAGTGACGATACGGTTAAACGGCGAATGTCCTCTTCACCTTTTAGAATAAACTCAGTTTTACCTCGATCCGTTTCCGCTTGCCAGGTGCTCGGTGTGATAAAACTTGAAACCTTCAGAATGCGTTTGATCTCCGGCATGAATTCCCGGCTCGCCAGCTCGGATTTGATCAATGTGCAATATTCTTCCGGTAAATCATCGAGCCGTTCGATCCATGCTAATTCATGACCATGCGTATCCATGAGCGCGATGCCTTGCTCCGGATCGGAGACCGGAAACGATCTGACGGGGATTATTCCTTCGTGCATAACACCGGATTGACCGGTAAAAACCAAGCGGCCGTAAGAGTTCCGGGTTAACTGATAATCGACGGGGTAACTCATTTGATTTCACCTGCAATGCTGTGTTCCACGGTGGGTGCGGCTATCCGGTCTTCGGTATCGACATTGCGCGCTTGTGCCAGATACAGACGATGATAATAGCCTTCACGTGCCATCAATTCGGTATGGTTGCCGATTTCAACAATTTTGCCGCGATCCAGCACGATCAAACGGTTGGCTTCGCGTAAAGTGGATAAGCGGTGTGCGATTGCGATCGTGGTGCGGCCACGCACCAGATTATCCAGTGCTTTCTGGATGACTTTTTCCGTGGTTGTATCCACCGAGGAAGTAGCTTCATCCAGAATCAGAATGCGTGGATTGATCAGCAGGGCCCGTGCGATGGAGATGCGCTGGCGCTCGCCGCCCGACAGGCCCTGGCCACGTTCGCCCACCAGCGAGTCGTAGCCGTGCGGCAGGCGCAGGATGAATTCGTGGGCGTGGGCCGCACGGGCGGCGGCGACGATCTCGGCGCGGCTGGCGCCGGGTTTGCCGTAGGCGATGTTCTCGGCAATGGTGCCGAAGAACAGGAAGGACTCCTGCAGCACCAGGCCGATGTGGCGGCGCCAGTCGGCCAGCGCCA
>JAFEEI010000189.1 GCA_018241205.1 Pseudomonadota bacterium | reverse complement strand
CCGTTGTGCTTAATTCAAAAGCCATGAAACTTAGTATCGTGACTGTCCTTCTTTCTGTAGCCCTGAATTCCTGTGCGCAGAAGATTGACTGTGGGTCATTCCGGACAGGAACGTTTACCACTCAGACAAAGACGAATGGAGTAATTATTATCACCCGGACCGCAACCCAGTCCATTGAGGAAATCCCAGCACTTGGGAAGAAGATGATAAACTCCATCAAATGGACTGGGGACTGCACTTTTACCATTCAGTACGAATCTGGTGACAAACCCCCATCCCCCACTGCCGCCATACCAATCGACTGTGAAATAATCCAAGTTGGAGACGACTTCCATGTAGTTCACTCGCGTATCCGAGGAACTGAGATTCAGATGGACTATAAAATGGAAAACAAAAGGAACTAAGCACAACAACGGCTACACACAACGCCGCCCACTCAAGAAGGCCCATGCGCAAAGGGCGATGCGCGTAGCCTAAACGTTAATGGCCATTGAAGAGACCAAGCAGTCAGTGGACACCAGTATAACTTCCCCATCCGATGATCTCGATTAGGAATTTCTGCACGTTTGAGGCAAATGTGATTGACGATTCCGTCGAAGGTGAGCATGGTGATCTAATACAACCTCCAGGTCGAGGAATATTGCAGAGTATTGCGTCTCTGATCGAAGGAGCAAGCGAACCGATCCAACATAGCTTTTATGGGTGGAAGTTCACTTTCAAGCCTGTGGCCTACCATTCATCAACGGTGTTGCTACAATGCCCAGATACTTGGCTGATCATTGTATCCGTCGATGTCTGGTGGCTATTTGGAAGAAATCGGCGCAACTCGTACAATGCTGCCATCAAGATGGTGAATGACACCTTACATCAGATTCAGTCTATATCGAATATCGCTTGGTTTAATCAAAAGGAATACATGAACCGAGTCGTCGAATAGAACATAGATGGAGTAGAAGAACAATAGAACAAGGATAGAACAACGGCCATTAACAGCACCTAAACGCCAGCAGGCCCTCAGCGCTCCGATCGAATGGGAATCGTTAAACTTGAAGGTCGCTGCATCGAACACTGGTACCGGAAAACCTGCCGGCGTTTAGCCGCGATACGTTAGCGGTCAGGCGTGAATGACACATCAAAATATAAATAGACAATGGAATTATACGGACGACACAGCAAAAGCATACCTCAAAAAGTGACTATTCACGTTTTAGAAATTCTAACACTATGGTTGTCGTTTTGGATACTTTTTCAAGACGGTGGAACTTGGATTGGAAACACTTTGCATATTCACAATTCAGCCGAATTTACCGACAGACGAATAATCATTTTCACGTTTAGCGTTATTACATTTTTTCGGTTTGCGTTTATGATGACGGTTTTACTGAAAAGAGCAATTCCTTGGGAAGAAAGTTTTAGTGTTCCATTTGGGTTTGTCTTATATTTTGTCGGGTTTGCCTTATTTACTTTGCCGACTTCTAAACCAATTGACTTCATTGACATCCTTGGGATAATCTTATTTGTTGTTGGAAGTGTATTGAACACAGGCGGAGAAATTTTGCGTAACCAATGGAAAAAGAACCCTGACAACAAAGGGAAAATTTACACCGAAGGATTTTTCAAATATTCCAGACACATCAATTACTTTGGCGATGTGCTTTGGGTAACAGCATATGCGATTATTACACGAAATTGGTATGCGGTGAGTATTCCGATTTTTCTTATTTGTTTATTCGCTTTTTACAACGCACCCAAACTTGACAAATATCTGAAAGAGAAATACGGGAAAGGTTATGATGATTATGCAAACAAGACAAAAATGTTGATACCATTTATATACTAGCAAAAGCCCGAACCGCTAACAAGGTATTGCCAAAATTCGTTCTTCGATTGAACTTTAGTGCTAAAAATACCCGCCTTCGGCAATACCCGAAACGTTATGTGCAATCAAGATGAAGCAGGGTCCTGTAACATATAAGTACGGGAAATATCGACGAAACGGAGGTCGTTATGGTACTGTCACCATTGAAATAATACAGAATGAGCAGGGTCCCATTGTAACTGATGCATGTGAATATGCAACATTAAAGGAAGCATACCCAAATTTTGTCGAATTTGGAATTATTAAACTTTGGAAGAGAAATGCAATCATTGCCGCAACTGAACTAGTTCAAAACTTTTCAATACCTAAGTCAATAGAACTTATCATTCGTGATGTATCAGGACTTTACGTTGATACATGTCCATCTCATATTGGAGCTGCCATGACAATAGGGGTATTTGATTACTGCGATATCCCTCTGTACCAAACAGACCTAGATCGGATTGATGAGTTCGTAGAAGCGAATAATGAAGGCAAGACAATTCCGGATTACAGTAAGTTAGACTTGTCAACAAGGACTAAAATACAATAGCGAACTGCACATAACATGCTCTTGCCGCAAGCCGTCCTCGTCCTGGTGACAACTCCCATTGAAGCGATGATACCTTCGTCCAGGAATAAGATCACGAAAGGCGGCCTGCGGCAAGCGCAGGCCCGTT
>JAFEEI010000188.1 GCA_018241205.1 Pseudomonadota bacterium | reverse complement strand
AAAGCAATGTTGTTACGTTATGCCACTTATGTATATATTCGCTCACGCGAATATTTTACGCCCCAAGGGGCGAGGAATTAAACCCGGTAGAGATTAAATAAAAGAAGTGAATTGGAAAAAGTCCTTATCGATACAACAATTGCCGGATTAAAGCTCTCATGCACAGTATATGAGTATCTTAAAAATAACTTAATAATATTAGACTGCCCAGGCACCCTCGGTGGCCTTAACTTAAAATCAGTTCCAGATTTAAATAAAATTGGCATAAGCTCTGGAACACCTATTTTAGCAGCCAAAGAGGGTACAGAAGAAATTTTATACCTAGATGACAACAAGCACCCTGTAGCTTTTGCAACGCTAACTTCAATTACAGAAAAAAGAAATGGATTTTTTATTTACGTAGATAAAATATACCCTAATGCCGTTGGAACGAATAGCAGTATTGCACCGCTTTCGCATTGAGTTGATTATCTTTTCGAGAAATAACTCTACGTTGGCCGCTGAAGTGGTGGTATTCGCCTGCTACGATAAAACCCTGAACGAATTGGAATTCAACCGGCTGCATTTTCTTGGTGTGCCGTTTCCACCGCATAGATTGCCGTTGTTCAGACGATCTTTTCCGGCAGTTTTGCTTCATCATCGATTCACTCCCAAGCATAGCCAGTTTCGCTGGTAATGCCAGCCACGCCTGTGCCGTCTCAGTTTTTTTCTACTGATGATAAGATGACCACATGAATCTGAACGATCTGAAAAACTGGACGGAATATTGGGAGCAACTCCGCACGGCGTTGCTCGACCCCAAGGTCGATCCGGCGTTACTGGAGGCATCGCTACGCAAAGCGCGCGCGAAGATGCCGGTGCCGGTGTTGTGGCTGCTGGGCAAGACGCAATCCGGTAAAACGTCGATCATTCGCGCGCTGACAGGCAGTGCGGCGGCGCAGATCGGCAACGGTTTTCAGCCGTGCACGCGCAGTTCGCGGTTTTACGATTTTCCTGCCGATGCGCCGCTGGTGCGTTTTCTCGATACGCGCGGTCTGGGCGAGGTGGCGTACGATCCGGCTGACGATATGCGGTACTGCGAAGCGCAGGCCCATCTGCTGGTGGCGGTGATGAAGGTGGCGGATATTCATCAGGCCGCGGTGTTTGATACTTTGCAAGCTATTCGCAGGCGCCATCCGGAATGGCCGTTGCTGCTGGTGCAAACCGGATTACATGAGCTATATCCCAGCGGTTACGAACATATACAGCCGTGGCCGTACGGCGATGATCCATTGCCGGAAAACGTACCGTCGGATTTACGCCGCGCTTTGCAGGCGCAGCACGCGGCATTGGAATCTGTGCCTGGTTTTGCATCGGTGCGCTGGGTTGCGGTCGATTTGACGTTGCCCGAGGATGGTTTCGATCCGCCGGATTACGGCCTGGAAGCGTTGTGGCGGGCAATTGAATCGTTGACGTCGCTGGGTTTGCAGTACCAGTTGAGCGGCGATGCAGCGGTGCAGGATTTGTATGCGCGCGCCGCGCATCAGCATATTACCGGCTATGCGCTGGCGGCAGCGGGGTTGGGCGCTTTGCCGGTGGTGGATTGGGTCGCGGTCTCGGCGGTGCAGGCGAAATTGCTGCACAGTCTGGCGCTGCTCTATGGCCAGAATTGGGATAGAAGCACGATCACCGAGTTTCTCGGTTTGGCGGGCGCCGGGATTGCATCGGGTTATCTGGCCCGGCTGTTGAGCCGGACGGTGGCGAAAGTGATTCCGGTTTTCGGACAAACCGTGGGTGCGTTATGGGGGGCAAGCTCTAGCGGTGCGACCACGTACGCATTGGGCAAGGCGGCGATTTATTTCTTCGCGCGGCGCAAGAATGGTTTGAACGTGGATGCGGATAGCTTGCGGCAAATTTACGCGGCAGAACTGGAACGCGGCGCTTCATTCTTAAAAGACCGGTTGCAGGATAAATCCGCATGAAAGCGCCGCTGTCGGCTGTCGATCCGCTACGATTGCTGGTATTCATCCTGATGTTGCTGCCGCTGCTGGCATTGCTCGGGTTGGGTATATTGTGGTTGTGGCAAAGCGGCAATTTGCAGTATTGGTTGATCGCTCTGGTGGTATGCGGCGGTCTGGGGTACGGTTTGCAAGTTTGGCTGGTGCGGCGGGAACGGCAATTGCTCAGGGAATCGGCCACCGAGCCCAATCCGGAGTGGCCGCCCAGCGCGGAAAAAGTGTGGCGGGAAGTGGAAGCGCTGGCACAGACGTGCAGCCCGCAAGATTGGCCGATCGAAGAGGGCGACTGGGTATTGGCGCTGGGGCAGAAAACGATGGAAACGGTGGCGCATTGTTATCACCCGGATGTCGAAAAACCGCTGCTGGAACTCACCATACCGCATACCTTGCTGATTATCGAGCGGGCGAGCCGCGATCTGCGCCAGGATGTCGCGGAAAAAATTCCGTTCAGCAATCGCCTGACCATCGGCGATCTATTCCGCTTGCAGCGCTGGAAAGCAAAAGCGGAGCGGCTGTTTAACATTTACCGTGCCGGCAACATACTCATCAATCCGGTCAACGCTTTGCTGAGCGAAGCGTGGCGACATTTGCGCGAGCGCAGTTTTGACCAGGCCAGGGATGAATTGCACCGCTGGTTTTTGCGCGCCTATGTGTGCAAGGTCGGTTACTACGCGATTGATCTGTACAGCGGCCGTCTGCCGCTGGTGGAGGAAGAATCCGTCACTGCGCCGACGCCGGTGTCGCAAGCGGATCTCGGACAGATCGAACAAACAACGAAAGCGGCTGTAGAGCCGTTGCGCATTTTGGTGTTGGGGCGAATGAATTCGGGCAAGTCCAGCCTGATCAATGCGTTGTTCGGTGCAGTTACGACGCCTGCCGATGTGCTGCCGGATACGACGCAAGCGCTCACACCATTTGTTTTAGCGCGAGAGGGATTAACACAAGCGCTGATTTTCGATACTCCCGGCTGTGACAGTGCGTTGTTTGATCGTCAGCGGATGCTGGCGGCGGCGGAAAACGCCGATCTGATGTTGTGGGTAACTCCGGCCAACCGGCCGGACCGGCAGGTTGAGCGCGATTGTCTGGATGCGTTGCGTGCGGCTCAGGCCGCATGCACCGATCGGCGTGCGCCGCCGCTGCTGGTTGTGGCGAGTTTTATCGATCGTTTGCGGCCGGTTAATGAATGGCGGCCGCCGTACAACTTGACCGATTTGTTGAATATTAAGGCAGCCAATATCAATGCCGCGGTGTGCGCGATTGCTGCCGATCTGGCCGTGCCGGTTGAACAAGTGATTCCCGTCTGTCTGCTCGCGGGCAAGGTTTATAATGTCGACGATGCGTTGTGGGCGGCGATCCTGAATCATCAGGACGAAGCGTTGCGCGTGCGCCTGATGCGTTGCCTGGATGCGCGGAAACGCGCCGAGGATTGGGTGCTGCTGCGGCGGCAGATGGCCGGTACCGGCCGGTTTGTGCGCGATTTGCCGGAGATTTTGGGAAAACGTACCGGGCGTTAGGGAAGCGCTGATTAATTCGGCGAACGAGATGAAGCACGAGGCGCACGGCACACAGCAACCGAGACATATCAACAAGATAGACGAGGGAGTGAGTGCCGCGCAACGAAGTGATTCGCTCGTATAGTCAATTAATCAGCGTTTCCTTACAATGTTTT
>JAFEEI010000187.1 GCA_018241205.1 Pseudomonadota bacterium | reverse complement strand
ATGCTCGACCGGCTGGTGCGTCGGACCATCTTCCCCGTCACCCATGGCATCATGAGTCAATACAAAGATGACCGGCAATTCCATCAGAGCCGACAAACGGATCGCCGGGCGCGCGTAGTCGCTGAAAATGAAGAAGGTGGCGCCGTAAGGCCGCAGCTTGGATAACGACAAACCGTTCACGATCGCGCCCATGGCATGCTCACGGATGCCAAAGTGCAGATTCTTTCCGCCTGGGGTGCTAGCCTGAATATCTTCCGCACCTGGATAGACCAACAAGGTTTTGTTTGACGAACCCAGATCCGCGGAACCGCCGAGCAGCCAAGGAATGTTCTGCGCCAGCACGTTCAGCACCTTACCGGAAACTTCCCGCCCTGCCAATCCCTTGGGATCCACGGGAAACACCGGTAAATTGCGATCCCACCCCATGGGTAATTCGCGCCGCTGCATCTGTTCGATTTCAGTGGCGAGATCAGGATACTGGATACGATAGGCAGCGAACAGGTTTGTCCACGTACGGCGTGCCGACGCGCCGCGCATGCCTATGCCGTTAGCAAAGTGTTCGTATACCCCTTCCGGCACCAGGAATTGCGCATCTTCAGGCCAGCCGTAGGCGCGTTTGGTACAGCGAACTTCGTCCGGGCCGAGCGGCTCCCCGTGAGCTGCGGCGGTATCCTGCCGGTGTGGTGAACCGTAACCGATGTGGCTGTCGAGAATGATGAGTGTGGGCCGGTCTCTGGTTTTGCGGAATACCTCCAGAGCATGATCGATTTGTTCGATGTCATTGGCATCGCCCAAGCGCAGGACGTTCCAATGATAGCTGAGGAATCGCGTCGCGATATCCTCGGTGAACGTCAGCCGTGTGTTGCCTTCAATGGTGATGTGATTGTTGTCATAGATCCAGCAAAGATTATCGAGGCCAAGATGGCCAGACAGCGAAGCCGCTTCTGACCCTACCCCTTCCATCAGGTCTCCATCGCCACAGATCGCGTAGATACGATACTCGAAGATGTTGAAAGACGGCTTGTTATAGCGGCTTGCAAGCCATTTTCCGGCAATTGCCATGCCGACGCTGGTTGCTATGCCTTGCCCGAGCGGTCCGGTGGTGGTTTCTACGCCGGATACCCAGTGGTATTCCGGGTGGCCGGGTGCTTTGCTGCCCAGTTGCCGGAAACGGCGTATATCTTCCAGTGTCACCGCAAGCTGCCCCAATCGCTCGTAATCCGCATTGACAGCGCGCGTACCGGTCAGATGCAACACCGACCACAATAGCATCGACGCATGTCCGTTCGACAGCACAAAGCGGTCTCGGTTGGGCCAGATCGGATCCTGCGGATCGAACTGCATGACGCGATTCCACAGCGTATATACGAGGGGTGCCAGCGCCATCGGTGTGCCGGGGTGACCGGAATTGGCCGCTTGCACAGCGTCGATCGACAACGTACGGATAGTGTTGATGGACAATTGATCGAGTTCAGTATCGGTCATTTGTTTATCTCCTAGGGAAACGCTGATTAATTGANNATTGACTGTACGAGCGAATCGATTCGTTGCGCGGTACTCACACTCTCGCCTATCTTGTTGATATGTCTCGGTCGCTGCGTTCCGTACGCCTATCGCTTCATCTCGTTCGCCGAATTAATCAGCGCTTCTTTAGCTTTCAGGCCGCTACGCGCTTTGACGGAAAAATCATCCATCGTAATCGAGAACCGGGTTGCGCTCGGTGTTTCAGGTTAAGTATCAACGCTTCCCGCGATTGAAGTATTCCACAGACGTAAACCTCCAATAAAGGCGTTATTATTGTCGCCCAAACGCAGATCTGCCGGCAGCCTTTTAAGCTTTCCGAGCTTTTTGGCATTTCCACCTCCTAGCACTACATAGTTTGCTTCCAGAGCGGATTTCAATTGATTAGCAATCTTAAGTACATGTCGGCGCCATTTTTTCTTGCCCATTTTTTCCAGTCCGCGCCGCCCCAAATAATCCTCGTATGTTTTTCCATGCTTGTAGGGTAGGTGCGCCAATTCCATGGGTTCGAGCATCCCATCCACTATCATTGCCGATCCAAGCCCTGTACCCAAGCCAAGAAAAAGCATGCGTCCTTGGCTATAGCTACCGAGCGCCTGCATCGCGGCATCATTGATCATTTTTATGGGACAACCGAATGATTTCCGGAAATCAAAACCAACCCACCCCGGCCCAAGATTAAATGGATCATGTACCGGCCGTCCACCAATCACGACGCCCGGATAACCAATCGACACGCGCTCATATTTACAATCCTGTATTGCATCTTTGACCTTATCGACCATCTGTTCCGGGGTCAGCGCCGGACCGGAGGTTATCTTGAATGGCTTGTCGTGTCCGCTCACCAATACTTTGATATGCGTTCCGCCCACATCAATGACGAGAATGGTATGCGCAGGTTGTGATTTCATAATCGCTCACATCCCCTGGAGCATGGTCCGGATATGTTGGTCCCGGCGCACGGCAACTGAGCGGCTTCTTTTCATTTCTCTGCAAAAAACCACCGGTAATGCGTCGATCATGAGTGATTCCATCGAAAAAGCTGCCATGTCAGATTTCCTGCTCTGATTTACGTCTCTTGGTTACAGGATCAAATTTTGGATTGTGCCATCCGCCATCAATCCTGATAAGTTCATCGGCTTCACGCGGCCCCCAGCTACCGGGTTTATATCGATGAACTGGCCGATGCTGCGTCAGAACTTTATCAAGAACCGCCCACGCAGCCTCTACCGCATCTTGCCGGGTAAAAAGCAACCCGTTACCGGCCAGCGCATCACCCAGAAGCCGCTCATAAGGCATTTGTTCATCCGGTTGAGCGTTGAGCAGATAAAGTTCTTTTTGATCGCCGATAAATTCCTCGCCCACCCGTTTGACGCGTGCCGCCAGAGCGATAGCGGGGCATGGGGATAACTTGAACCGCAAATAATTAGCCCGGCCTATCGCTGGCCAGGTATCTTCGAACAATCTCTGCGGCGGTGCCTTGAACTGCACGAGAACCTCCGCAGTGCTCTCGGCCAGGCATTTCCCTGAGCGCAGATACCACGGCACACCCGCCCAACGCCAGGAATCGATGGCCAGACGGAGAGCGCAGTAAGTTTCTGTATCAGAATCTTTAGCAACGCCAGGTTCCTGCAGATAGCCTTCAAACTGGCCCCTTACCAGATCTTCCGGTTTGAGTGTATGCATGGCTTGAAATACCTTGGCCTTTTCGCTGCGCTGCGCTTCAAAATCCCGTCCGGCAGGAGGCTCCATCGCCAGCAGAGCCACTATCTGGAACAGGTGGTTCTGAACCACGTCGCGCAGACAGCCGACTTGATCGTAAAAACTGCCCCGGCCTTCTACGCCAAAATCCTCCGCCAGAGTAATCTGGACACTCGCCACATAATTGCGATTCCAGATCGGCTCCAGGAACGAATTTGCAAACCGGAAATACAAGATATTTTCAATGGCTTCCTTACCAAGAAAATGATCGATACGGAAAATCGACGTTTCCGGAAAAACCAAATGCGCGGCATGATTGAGTTGGCGCGCTGAGACCAGATCGCGTCCGAAAGGCTTTTCCACGATGATGCGGGCATGCTCAGTCAAACCGGCGGAACCAAGATCCTTGATCACTGCCGCGAAGAAGGCGGGTGGGATGGCCAAATAGAAAGTTGGCCGCAGAACGCCGTCAAGCGCTTGTTTGAGTGTTTGAAAAGTCTGCGGATTTTTATAGTCACCATCAACATAACGCAGCAATGAGAGCAATTGGTTTAGAGCGTTGGAATCGATGTTCTTAAAAACACGTGCTATTCCATCTTCGGCCCGGTTGCGCAGCTGTGCCAGATCCCAGCCTGAAAAGCCTACACCGATTACCGGAATCTTTAGTACGCCACGCTTTACCATCCTATAAAGCGAGGGAAATATCTTCTTATGAGCAAGATCGCCCGTTGCGCCAAAAAGCACCAGGGCATCGGATGATACTAAACGGTTATTAAGTTTACTCATATCATGAGCCGTCTGTTAGTGACTATACGAGCGAATCACTTCG
>JAFEEI010000186.1 GCA_018241205.1 Pseudomonadota bacterium | reverse complement strand
AAGTTTAATTTATCTTGCTCAAAAAGATTGTAATTTGTTTGAGAATATATTAATTGTATGCATTGGGAATATATGTAGAAGTCCGATGGCTGAAGGATTATTCAAACATGCACTTGTTGCGACCAATAAAACTAATTGTGTCGTGAGTTCTGCTGGCCTTAGAGCATTAATAGGCCATCAACCAGATCCTATTGCTTGTCAACTTCTATCAATAAAAGGTATCGATATATCATCGTATCGCGCTTGTCAATTGAATCGAGAGATGATTCGTAAGGCAGATCTTATTTTGGTGATGGAGTTGAATCAAAAGATTGCGATAGAAAAAAATGAACCTAGTGCAAGAGGTAAAGTTTTTCGATTGGGTGAATGGGAGAAGTTTGATATTGCTGATCCCTATAAACAAGATATTATTATTTTTGAAAAATCACTGGAGTTAATTGGGAAAGGGGTGTCACAATGGATAGCAAGATTATAACTAAGTTTATAAAATCTATAGTATAAATTGATAATTCTTCTGAATCTTACTATAAATAGATTACATGCTTTTATTTTATCTGAAGTTTTTAGAAAGAATCCAAACACTACTTCTTAGATATTTATAAATTAGAAATAGGGTGGTTTTTCATAACTCTTTACTGTTTGAATATTCTGAGTCTCAATTAAACTAATTTGCTTATTTTTTATTTTTATAAGTAGTTACTACAACTGCAGGTTTTTTTTCATATTCATGCTAGATATAAGATCTCCGCGAACAAAGATATTGTTTGTTCTAATTATAATTAATCAACTTGTAGCTTGTACATTGGTGCCTGGGCAACATATGAGGTCTTTCTCGACTCAGTCTAGTGTGAAGATGCCGATTACGGAAGATAATGAATCTATCTTAAAAAGACTTAATATCCAGACCATTAATGCTCAATTAATTATTGATCTAGAAAATGAGTTTAAAAAACGCGGTCTCGACCCTAATAATGTGGCGAATCATTATTTTGACTATCGTATTGGTTCAAGAACGGTGAAAGGCATTCCAGATAAGAAATCTTATAGCCAATATCGTGTAGGAGCCAGAGATGTTCTTAATATTACCGTTTGGGGGCATCCAGAGTTGACAATTCCAGCTGGTGAATTTCGATCTGCTGAAACAGCAGGCAACATTGTCGGTGAAGATGGTACGTTCTTTTATCCTTTTGTAGGTATTGTTCAAGCAGCTGGTAGAACAGTCGAAGAAATTCGTGAAGAGTTAACCCGAAAGTTATCGCGTTATATTGAAAAAGTCCAGCTTGATGTGCGGGTAGCCGGCTATCGTAGTCAACGCGTTTATGTCGTGGGTGAGGTGGCGCAACCTGGAGTTCTTTTAGTTAAGGATATACCCTTAACCGTTCTAGAGGCAATCAATAATTCCGGAGGAGTAAATTCCGCGGCGGACTTACGTAATATTACTTTAACAAGAGATGATAAATCTTACAGTATTAATCTGCTGAGCCTTTATGAAAGAGGAGATATTACACAAAACGTGTTACTCCAGCATGGTGATATTCTCAATATCCCAGATAATCAATTAAATAAAGTTTTTGTATTAGGTGAGACCGCTATGGGTCGCGGCTTCGGTGTGAGGCCACGAAGTGTAGTAATGAATAAAGCGCGCATGACATTGACCGAGGCGTTAGCTGAGGGTGGAGGAATGGATCAAGAGGTTGCTGATGCAGCTAGGGTTTTTGTCTTTAGAACGGGCTTAGGGAAATCCGAGGTATTTCATTTAGATGCTAAATCACCTGATGCTCTTATATTAGCAGAACGATTTCAATTGCAGCCGCGTGATGTAGTTTATGTTGATCGAGTAGAAGGTATTCGCTGGAATCAAATCATCGCACAAATTACACCGACTGTTCAATTGTTAAATATATTTGATGGGTCATTAAATGTTCAACCATTTAGAACAATTCCTCCTTAAGACTTGATCTGCAATATCGATATAATGATTAACTTTTCCAGAAATGATACTAAAATCTTGAGTAATTATCGAACAAATCAGGAAGAAGAGGAGAGTATTTTAGTTGAGTTATTAACTGTCCTTGCAGAAAATAAGTGGATAATAATATTGATTACACTTATTATTTTATTTATAGGTATAGCCAAAGCCTTTATCGATAAGCCTGTATATAAAGCTGATGTTTTGTTGCAAATCGATGAAAAACCTAGAACAGTGCTAGGGATAGAGCCACTAACAGATTTAGTTAAAAGTACTATGCCTGTAATGGCTGAAATTGAGCTAATTAAATCTAGGATGGTATTGGGAGAGGCTATTAAGAATATGGATTTAGCAATTGTAGCTAAACCAAAATATTTTCCTCTCATTGGTGAGGCTATTGCCAGGAAACTTCAACAGCGCAGTCAGAATAATACAATTTCAAATCCTATATTGGGGCAGTCTCACTATGCTTGGGGCGGTGAAGTTATTCAAGTCGATACTCTAACAGTACCAGACAATTTGAGGAATAAAGAGTTAATTTTGCTAGCTGGGGAAGAGGGCCATTTTCAGATTATTTATGAAGATGAAATTATTATTGAAGGAGAAGTTGGGAAGTTAGCTAATAAGCAGATTAATAGGCATCAACAACCGATTAGTATATTTGTGTCGTTATTGAAATCTCGACCAGGCACTCAATTTATTATTAAACTATTATCTGAAAATGTTGCACTTACTCAATTGGAAGAGAGTCTATTTGTTTCAGAAAAAGGAAAACAAACAGGGATACTAGAGTTGACACTGGAATCATCAGACCCTAAACAGGCGGCGCAAATATTAAATGAAATTGCCAACATTTATGTGCGACAGAATGTTGAATATAAATCTGCTGAATCCCAAAAAGCACTGGAATTTCTAGACAAGCAATTGCCTGAGCTTAAAAAACAAATGGAAATAGCAGCATCTAATTTAAATGAGTATAGAAATCGTAAAGGTTCTATTGATTTAGATATTGAAACACAAAATATTTTAAAAGGATCGGTGGAAGTAAAAACCCAAATTACTTTATTACAACAAAGACGTGATGAACTAAGACAAAGATTTACTGAATCACATCCTAGTGTAATTGCTGTAGATAGACAAATTTCTCGATTAAAAGAGCAATCATATGCTCATGATAATATGATCAAGGCGTTACCAGCCACAAAACAAGTGATCGTGGATTTGTCTGGGAATTTAGAAGTAAGTACTAATTTATATAATACCTTGCTTAATAACGCGCAAACATTAAAGGTGATAAAAGCTGGTACAGTAGGAGATGTAAGGATTATTGATTATGCGGTATTACCTGATATCCCGTTTAAACCTAAAAGAATACTAGTTATTGGGTTTGCATTAATTTTTGGAATATTTGTAGGTGTTGCGGTGGTGTACTTGCGTAAAATGTTAAATCGCGGTATTAAAGACCCTGATTTAATCGAGAAACAATTGCATATTCCTGTTTATGCAACCATCTCATACAGCAAGAGTCAAGAGGTAATTAATAAAGACATTAGAAAATATAACAGACCCAATAATAATGTTCCAGCATTACTGGCCAAAATAAATCATGAAGATAACGCCATAGAAAGTTTGCGCAGTTTGCGTACCACGCTGCATTTTTCTTTGTTAGATGCAAAAAATAACATTGTCTTAATTTCTGGTCCAAGCCCAAATGTTGGTAAAACATTTATTGCGATGAATCTTGCCACAGTAATGGCCGATAGCGGGAAAAAAGTATTACTAATAGATGCTGATTTGCGTAAGGGTGCTATCAATACATTACTGGGTATAAGTAGAAACAAGGGCTTATCTGAAATAGTCTTAAATACCATAACGCTAAAAGAAGTGATTCATAAAATACCACTAGCTAATATCGATTTTATCTCTACGGGAGCATTGCCGCCTAATCCATCAGAATTATTGCTACATGAACGCTTTGGTATTTTCCTTGAGACTTTGACTAAGTCATATGATTTAGTTATTATTGATTCTCCACCTATTTTAGCTGCTACAGATGCTGCTATTATAGGCCAATTCGCCAGTGCGACTTTTATGGTGGTGAAATCCGGGATAAATACCAAGCGAGAATTGGAACAAAGTATAAAAAGATTTGCGCAATCAGGCACGAATATAAAAGGTATTGTGTTTAATGGAGTGCCTGAATCTTCATTACGTTATGGATATATTTATCAATATAGCTATAAAAATAATTAGAAAAAATAGGTATAAAGATAGAATTTTAATTTGGTAAAAAATGGCATGTATTGCCATTCTCTTTATATTTGGTGATTGTATGAATATATTAGTTGCGATACGGCATCAAAACTTTGATTCAGAATTGCTACAACGATTTGCTATTAAATTAATATGGTATATTAAAGAGCACTTATCGCTCCAAAAAAATATCCTTGTACTATCACGGCAAATATTTTTTCTGGTAGTTCCGCTAATCTTGTTCTTTCTGCAATTGACGCTGATTTCTAGTGAACAGGCCAGAGCTTCTGGAATAACTTACACAGTCAGTCAGGTAGCGGTTCTACCTATAGGATCGACAAGGGTAGTGCGAATGGCGAATGATAATGGCATGATTGTCGGTACCTTCAGAGGTAATAATAGCGGCCCAAGAGGAACATTTTGGGACGATGGTGGGCGCCATGAAATCAAGGGATTGAAGGCAGCGACAGATAGCGACTATAATAGCGCTTTAGGCATCAACAATAAGGGTCAAATAGTAGGCTCGATGAATACTGATACCGGAATGCGCGCTTTTATCTCTCAGGGAGGATCTGATCGTATTTTTTTAGATCAGCTTCCTGGAGATACTAGCAGTGCAGCATTTGCCATCAGTTTTATAGGAATGGCTACTGGCTGGTCGAGTGGACCAAATGGAGTGCGAGCTGTAATATGGAGTTCATCAGGTACGGTTCAAGCACTAGCGATGTTACCCGATAGTAAATCCTGTCGAGGCTTGGCAATTAACAATAAAGGGGGTGTTGTAGGATCATGTGATACTGCCGCAGGGTCGCGTGCGGTATTTTGGGAAGGTGGTAGTTCCGATAAAGCAGCTCAGGATTTAGGTACTCTTCCTGGAGATTATTGGAGCACGGCGTCGAGTATTAATAACAATGGTGATATTGTCGGGACTTCTGGAGGTATAGACAATCGACATAACGCTGTTCTTTGGATCAAGGGAAATGTCATCAAAGATCTTGGCACGCTTCCTAACCTAATATCTAGCAAAGCGCTGGCGATCAATAATCAAGGTACAGTGGTTGGTGTTTCAGAAGGTAGTAATGGGGAACGTGCTTTCATATGGAGAGATCAAGAAGGTATGCAGGATCTGAATGACTTGCTTTCGTCTAATTCCAATTTCGTGCTTACACATGCAGTCTCAGTTAGCTCTCTTGGGAATGTCACCGCAATTGGCCACGATAAGATCAATCCTGATGGGCAAGAACATGATGCTCATCAGCTTCCACTTCAAATTTTCCGCTTAAACCCGGTTAGAGGGCGGTAACTGGTGGTGAACTAATGTTTAATCGAAATCTCATTCTCGTTATTGTCGTAGTCATAATAGAAGGATTTTTCACCGCAGTGGTGAGAGCGGCGCCAGATATTTCTGGGGAATGGGAGTTAATTACACCGCCGTTGCCTTATTTCCCGGTCCATGCCAACCTATTACCTACTGGGAAAGTAATGATTTGGCCAGGGGACCAGGGAATATCCGGTGACGATCCTAGAGTCTGGGATCCTGTGGATCATAGTCTAGCTATCCTCAGTAAACCTGGCTATGATCTCTTTTGTGTCGGACATACGTTTTTAGCTGATGGCACTTTATTTTTGGCTGGTGGCCATATTTCGAATTTCGTGGGACTACCACGGGCATCCACGTATAACTATTTAACCGATACGTGGAGTAGTTTGCCTGATATGAATGCTGGTCGATGGTATCCGACAACTACCATTTTGGCTAGCGGGGACGTCCTGACAATTTCAGGAGATATTGACACGACGGTTGGGGTAAATCCGTTACCTCAGGTACTCGAAGTATCAACAAAAACCTGGCGGAATCTTACCAGTGCTCAGCTCCAATTAGATGATTATCCTCGCATGTTCCTAGCACCAAACGGTAAATTATTTAATGCTGCTGCTTCTGCAACAACTCGTTATCTGGATACGTCAGGCACTGGAGCATGGAGCTTTGTTGCGACAAGAGTCGGTGGGTACCGTGACTATGGATCTGCGGTAATGTATTCACCTGGTAAGATACTAGTGATGGGCGGCGATTCACAGCCTCCCAAGAATACAGCTGAGGTCATTGATCTTAATCAGGTGTCACCGAGTTGGCGTGCTGTTGGTTCTATGCAATATGCTCGACGTCACCTCAATGCCACCTTGTTACCTGATGGTACCGTATTAGTTACAGGTGGTACTTCAGCGCCCGGATTTAACGATGCCAGCGGTCACGTAGACGCAGCAGAGCTATGGGATCCGGTAACCGAAAATTGGACGACGCTCGCCAGCAGTTCTGGAATTCCTCGTGTGTATCACTCTACAGCGTTGCTTTTAGCAGATGGCCGAGTTTTTAGCACGGGCGGGAATGGGTATCCGGAGATAGAAATATATTCACCCCCCTATCTTTTTAAGGGGACTAGACCAGTAATCACGTCGGTACCTCCAAGCGTGGCTTATGGACATTCGTTTGCTGTTAGTACCCCAGATGCTACTACAATCTCTAAGGTCACCGCATTGAGAATCTCCTCAGTAACTCACGCATTCAACATGAGCCAGGTCATCAATGATTTAAGTTTTTCACAGACTGCGGGTGGACTTACTGTCCTAGCTCCTGAGAATCCTAATATCGCGCCCCCTGGTTACTATATGCTCTTTATTTTGAATAAAAACGGCGTCCCGTCCATTGCTAAGTTCATTAAGATTGGTCCCGGTCCTGAGCCGACGATTTCTATCACTGCGCCAACAAATGGTGCTACTGTGGCGGGTCCTGCTGTAACGATTTCTGCCAGTGCAGCTGACGACATCGGCGTATCAGGCGTGCAGTTTAAACTCGGAAACAATAATATCGGCGCTGAAGATACTACTTCACCTTATGCCGTAATATGGAATAGCACGGCTGTAGCTGATGGTCCCTACACGATTACAGCCGTTGCACGCGATGCAGATGGAAATAATACAACCAGTCAAGGTGTGGGGGTAAAAGTCGACAATACCACACTACTTCCCGATGTTATTGTTACACAACTTTCCTATGCCAATGGCATATTTACAAGCACGGTGAAAAACCAGGGCACTGCAGCAACCCCTGCTGGCATAGTTATCGGCGTGGGATATTCAGTGAATAATAATTTCGTAACCTGGGGTGCTGTACCTGGTCCTCTGGCTGCAGGAGCATCCGTTACTATTGGCACCGATGGCGGACCTTATAATATTCCTAACGGAACTTATACAATGACGGCTTATGTTGATGACGCAAATCGTTTAACGGAGCTGAATGAAGATAACAATCAACTTTCCCAGCCGGTTACGGGTGGCCCAACTGACACCATACCCCCAACTGTTTCTATAAATACTCCGTCCGAAGGTGCTACCGTTGCAGGATCTACTGTCACCATCTCTGCTAGTGCAACTGATAATGTTGGTGTCTCAGGTGTACAGTTTCAAATTAGTGGCAGCTATCCTCTCCCGGAAGTTATAACGGAGCCTTACGCTATCGTTTGGGACAGTACGGCCGTGGTTGATGGTCTTCACACGATTACAGCTGTCGCAAGAGATGCAAATGGGAACACCGCAACAAGTTCGGGCGTGAGTATAACGGTGGCTAACACAACCACCTCATTACTTCCCGATGTTATTGTTACAC
>JAFEEI010000185.1 GCA_018241205.1 Pseudomonadota bacterium | reverse complement strand
GTAAGAGAAGTTTAAGCATCAACATCGGTACACCACTGTCGCAAGACAGCCGGTGTACCGGTTTTTTTAAATGGAGAATGCATGCAGCATAATCCGGGATTTTTACGATTAGTAGAACAAGCCAAGCAGCGAGTAATGGAATGTACAGTAGCTGATGTCCAAGCACGATTAGCGCGAGGAGAGCAATTCCATTTCATCGATGTACGCGAAGATCACGAATTCTGGATAGATCATGCAGCAGGTGCTCGTCATATAGGGAAAGGTATTATCGAACGTGATATCGAAACCGTAATTCCAGATAAACAGGCGCCAATTGTTTTGTATTGCGGAGGTGGTTACCGTTCTGTGCTGGTTGCGGATGCGTTGCAGCAGATGGGATATACCCATGTGGTTTCACTGGCAGGTGGGATTAGGGCTTTGCGTGATAAGGGTTTTCCGCTTGAGAAAGATAAATCAATTTAGCAAAGATGCACCACTGCTTGCAGATCTGATACAAATGGTTGGTTGAAATTTGATTATGTTTTTTTCACGCAACCAATTTTACAAAGCACATATTTTTCATTTTTTGCCATTAAACAGATTTCTTTATTTGCACATATTGTGAATGGTCGAGGTTAACGATCGGCGCCATTCTTTCCGCTATCATCGGGCACCATATGCGCGCGTTCGAGCGGCAAAGTTTCTCCCCTGAAGAATCTGGGTTCGCGTAAATTCCAAAGCAACATCAGCAGCACACCAAAAACTAAAGTAACAACACCGATTAAGAATACTATGCCCACGCCCGCAATCGATCCACTCGATCCATAACCGGGATCCATCATATTCCATGCTTGGATGAACGCGACAGCAATCAGAATGGCGGCGGCAATTCCCGGCAGAATGACTTGCGATAGCATGGTACGCCAGTGGTTGAATGCGGTCCGATGAAAATACAGTACACAGGCCAATGCGGCCACTGTGTAGTAAGTGCAAACTGCAATACTGACGCTGTGAATGGTGTCCTTGACAATCGATTCGCTGATCAAACTCAATGTTACAAAGATAATCAGTGTCATTAAGCCAATCATCCATGTCGCAAATTGCGGGGTTTGCGTTCTTTTATTAACTGAAGAAAAAGAGTGCGGAATAGCTCGATATGTCGCCATGGCGAGTGCCGCGCGCGCTGCTGGCATGATTGTCGACATGGTGGCAGAAAATGCTGAGATTGCGATGATCAGTGCAGCTATAAAAGTGCCTTTGGCTCCGATTATATGAGTTGCCAGTGCCGTAATGATCGAATCGATATTATTTTGAAACGTTAAGCTGGAGCTGTCGTGCGAATCAATACCGGCATAAGCCAGCGCAGCGGTTGCGAAAGTGACATAAGTAACTACCGTGATGAGCATCGCAATGATACCGCTTCGTCCCGCTTGCTCAGCACTTCCGCTCGTTTCTTCGGACATCGCCAGCGCTGCATCAAATCCCCAGAAAATGAATAGTGCGATTAGAAATCCATTCAAAAATGCTTGAAATGAAGAAATGGCGAACGGATTGAACCATTCTAGCGATAAGGGTGCAGCAGTGCGCACTATGTCACCCTGAAAGACTTGCAGAAATAGGATTGCCGCCAGCGCAATCAGCCCACAGTATTGCGTAATTGTCAGAATCAAAGTGGTGCGAGAAGACTCTTCCGCACCGAGCGCGGTTAGATAAGTGGTACTTAAAATAAATAAAGTCGCAACACCAAAGTGGAACCAGAGCGGCGTTTCCGTCATGTTCAGTAAGATCGCAAGCGCATCTACGATAATTTGCGTTGCCGCCACTCCCGACAGTATGCTGGCCAGTAGAAGCGCCCAGCCGCCTAGCCAGCCGGATCGTGGCCCGATGGCTTTGGTTCCCCAAGTGAAAACCGTCCCGGAATCGGGTGCGGAAGTCGTCAAATGTTTATAAGATAATGCCACGAAAAACATTGGAATCACCGATAGAATAAACACGATCGGTAATTGATAACCGCTCTGCGCGGCGCCGTGTCCGAGTGCGCCGGTCAATGAATAAGCCGGTGCAGTTGCTGCAAGGCCGATGGTAACGGCAGCGGATTTAGATATTGATCCTTTCTTTAACCCCTTGGCTTTCAGGCCGTGCATTACGGTTTCTTCGTGCATATCATTCCTCATGTTCCATCGGTGCACTGGAAACAGCGCTCCTGAGTTTGCGCAGGAAAGTAACAAAGATTTGTAATGAAGTCAAAAGTCGTATGTGAATACCGAAATAAGCAGTTTTACGTGGTCAAGTAAAACCGGACACGTTAGTTAAGCTGCTTTTATCGATTTTGCTGCTTCTGCTTCATATTGGTTTGAGCTTTTGTAATTCAGGTATGAATGCAGTCTTTGGTTGTTATAAAACACGGCGATATATTGCAAAATGTCTTGCTGTGCTTCATAGCGGGTTTGGTAATGCCGCCATTGACAGCGTTCCTGCTTGAGGCTGCCAAAGAAGCTTTCCGCAACTGCATTATCCCAGCATTTCCCCAGGCGGCTCATGCTGCCAATAAAACCATATGCTTTTGGTAGATCGCGGTAAGCTTTGTTGGCATACTGGGTGGATTCAATCGGTCGTCGCAACAGTGGGTTGTTGAATAGATTTTATATAATCGTTCAATGCTTCTGCAGGTGTTTTCCATCCAAGTGTTTTTCGGGGCCTGGTGTTCAGCGTATGTGCTACTGCCTGGATCTCTTGAGCACTCCAGCGAGATAGGTCGGTGCCTTTTGGGAAGTATTGTGCCGCAGAAGGCCGTTGGTATTCTCATTCGTGCCGCGCTGCCATGGGCTATTAGGATCGGCAAAGAACACCTTAACTCCAGATTCGATGGTAAATCGGGCGTGATCCGATAGCTCCTTTCCACGATCCCAAGTTAATGATTGCCACAGCTGGACGGGCAGGCTCGTCACTGTCTTTTTCAGTGCATTAGTCATAGTAACAGCTCCGTAGCCCGCAAGCGAGAGGCCATTCTTCGTTCTGGGAATCAACCCATAGCCTTTCTCGCGAGGCAGATGGATAAGCATGGTAAATCGGCTTGAGCGCTCGACCAACGTCCCGATTGCGGATCGGTTCAGACCGATGATCAGGTCACCTTCCCAATGCCCGGGTAAGGCACGATCTTCCACCTCAGCAGGGCGGCTGGAGATCATGACATCCCCGTTGACATGAGCCCATGCTTTAGCCTGTGCTCTGGCTCTCGGTACGCGCAACGCTCGTCCCGTGCGCAGACAACTCACCAACTCGCGCTTGAGAGCACCTCGACCTTGAATGTAGAGAGCCTGATAAATGGCTTCGTGAGAGATGCGCATGGATTCGTCCTCCGGGAAGTCGAGCAGTAACCGATTGGCAATCTGTTCAGGCGACTAGCCTTTGACCCATTTGCGATCACTGTTGAGGCCCCGCAATTTTACGCCCATCAGCGTCATGAATCTTCCCTTCCAAGCGGTCTTGAACATATTGGCGCAATCCAGGGTTTGTCGCCAGTTTCGCCGTTTTCGTTCTCTTGGCAACCAGTTCCGCCTTCCACTGTGCGACTGAAGCGCGATACTCAAGTCTGTCAATCAACATCCAAAATTTACCAGCTATCAACATCCAATAATTTCCATCTAAGAAGCTGTAAGATTTAAATTTCGAGAGCTTTTTTGCGATGTTTGAATCGGTAAGAATCGTTACCTGTTTCGAGGATGTCGCAGTGATGTGTAATTCGATCAAGTAGAGCTGTAGTCATTTTTTCATCGCCAAATACCTGTATCCACTCAGCGAAATTGAGGTTAGTGGTAATAATCAAAGAGGTTTTCTCATACAGTTGACTAATGAGATGAAACAGCAAAGCACCACCGGATTCCGGGAATGGTAAGTAGCCTAGTTCATCAAGGATAACGGCATCGATCTGCATGAGTCGTTTGGCCATTGATCCCGATTTACCCAGTTGTTTTTCCTTTTCTAATTGATTGACCAGATCAACGGCATTATAGAAACGCACGCGTTTGCCTTGATGGATCGCTGAAACCGCCAAAGCAATTGCCAGATGGGTTTTGCCAGTTCCTGTCCCGCCGACAAAGATAAGATTGTTTGCCTGAATCATGAACTCACCAGTGGACAATTGCTCAATACGCTCCTTGGTCAAAGGATTTTCTGTCCAGTCGAAATGAATCAAATCACGGTGATGGGGAAACTTAGCTATGTGTAATTGGTAGTTCAGGCTGCGTACCTTGCGATCCGACTGTTCAGCAGCGATCAAACGATCCAGCCAGATTTCAGGCATAACAGGCTTTTGTCGTGTATTTCCTTCAACCTGCCATTCTTGCCAAGCGGCGGCCATGCCGTGAAGATGAAGTGCCTTGAGTTGTGCATGGCGATCAATGATCATAACGCATCCTCCGCAAACTGTCGTAGCGGCTACAGTCAGCTTTGGGTTCGATTTGCAAGATGGGTGCCTGCATGACACTTTGCATGGTTTTGGGGCGCGCTGCTTCGTTTAAGCGACGCATTTCATTCATGACAATGGCAGCGGCAATAACACCTGTTTGCAATGTTAAATCGCATGCAACCTCCAGCGTTTCCAGACCGACATCACCTAATGCTCTAGTCATTAGCAGTAGTTCGACAAATGCTCTGTCACCCTTATCCTGTTTCAAGATACGATCCCGGACTATTCGAATGGGGGTTGGTAAATCCCATTGCTGGAATGGCGCACCATGACGTAGCGCACCTGTTCAGTACACCATTCAACAGAACATATTCATAGCTCCAGTCAAACTGACACGTTTCACCAGCCGGGAATGTCAGGGGAATAAACGCTTGCGTAGTCGATGGCCGATGGGGTGCTTGTTGTTTCCAGTCCAGTACAAACCGC
>JAFEEI010000184.1 GCA_018241205.1 Pseudomonadota bacterium | reverse complement strand
TGGTATTGGCTATTATCGTGGTGGTGGTGTAGGTCATTATCACGGCGGCGCCATTGGGCGCTTTCGGGGCCCAAACATTGTTTTTTTAGGTTATGGTTATGGTTTGGGCTATGGTTTTGGAGGTTACGGACTAGGGTTAGCGCTTGGCTATGGATTAGGCTATGGGTACTATGGTTATGGGGTACCCTATTACGCTTACCCACCCCCGCCTACAGCGGTACCTGCGACACCACCGATATACACTGAGCAACAGCCTGCAATGCCATCTTCAACTCAATTACAATCCAATTATTGGTACTATTGTCGAGACCCTGAAGGATATTATCCCTACATTGAATACTGTCCTGGAGGCTGGTTACAAGTGCCCCCTCAACCACCCATTCAATAGATTAAAGATTATCGGATAATAAATCCTAAAAAGCGAATATACCCACTTATCAGAATGTTTGACACTCGATCGAGTTTCATGTAATTTTTACCAAGAAGAAAGGCTTTAGTTTTCCTATTTAGCAGGATCAACCTTCGGAAGAGGAAAGAACTATGAACTTGTCTGAATACATTCACGTTACCAGTCATCCCTATAGCTCTCTTTTGAAGGAATTCAATATTTGGGGAAAGCTTTTCTCATCCAAACAGCTTTCATTCAATATGCAGTCACAAACCGAGTCCAATTGGTGCTGGGCTGCAACTTCAACGAGCGTATCTCATTTCTATTGGTTATGGAGCACTTGGACTCAATGTCGGGTGGCAAACGGGGAACTTGGCCATAGCGATTGCTGTAATAACCCGGTGCCATCGGCTTGCAACATTCCCTGGTATCTCGACAAGGCGCTGACTCGCACCAACAACTTTGTCAGCATGATGGGGCAAGCCAGCTTCCAGCAGGTTAAGGATGAAATCGATGCTGGCCGCCCTGTGGGCACCAGAATCGGGTGGAATGGGGGTGGCGGTCATTTCATGGTCATTTACGGCTACAGCCGTGTTCTCAATTTGGAGTACTTCGATATTGATGATCCGATATACGGCAAGAGTCACCTTACGGTATCTGATTTTGCAAGTAACTATCAAGGAAGTGGCACTTGGACCCACACCTATTTTACTAAGAGCTATTTCAAATTGCCAATAAAATATCTGATTCCAATCGAGTTGATTCTTCGTCGTGTTTGGGAAGCCCGTCCGCTATTGCAACTAAAGCAGGGAAAAATATCAACGATGGAACTACCGGAAATACGTGCATTGCGGGAAGCCGAGGATGAAAAGCGTGCTGCCCTCGGTATGGCTCATCGCGTATATTCACTCGGACTGGACACATTATTGAATAGACGTGAAGCGGCACCGGAACCTGTGGCACTCAGGGTTATCGAAACTGTTGGAGAAACCCTACAAGCCTTTTTCGATGTCAGCGAGGAAGACGAACCGCGTATCCTGCAAATGTCCGCAGCAAAAGATCAATTGGATATATATGCCCGAGGCCTAACTGAAATTCTTAGGATAAGTGGCGAAGAGAGTCGGGAGACTGAGTTACGACTATTTCGCGTGCCGGCACTTAATTTCGAGGCATTGTGGCTTAATTACGAAGGCGTAGGAAAGGACGTACTCGTTCCAATACATACAGTGGGTCGGCTGGCTCAATATAAAGCAGTGCCTTTGAATGAAGCTCTGGATACACTACGGGGCGCAGCACAGCCGTTAGCGCAGATGGATGACACCATGGGAGCATAGTCTGCAGCGTTTTGGCAGATTACCAAATGTGACCTTTCAGCGCATATACACGGCACAACAGGCGAGCAGCCTCAGGTGCGATTGAACAAAGAGCGTTGGTGCTTGCAGCCACTACCATCGGGCAAAGATTGGGTTGAGCCACTGCCAATCCATCTTTGTATCGGAGTCAGTATATCGGTTACTGAAAACCCATGATCTGATTACAAGCCCGGCCTATATTCTCATGTAGGCAAGAGACAAGTTTCAGCATCCCGCAACGTATGTCCATGAAATGTGACAGACCGACTTCACCTATTTCAAAATAACCGCTTGGGGCTGGTATTACTTATCGGCAGTGCTGGATGATTTCTCGCGGTTTATCATTGCCTGGCGGCTTTGTACTTCTATGAATGCCATGATGTGTCAGATACCCTCAATGATGCATTGCGCTTTACAGGACTTGACCGGATCAAAGTTAAACATAAATCGCGATTATTAAGTGACAATGTTACTACAACCATGAGCGCTATCATGAATCACTCGATAATCTAGTACCGTCCGATGTCTTTTATGCTAAAAAATTAACAAACTCAGACCTGATGAACTAAAGCATCTCTTAATCTAGGCAATCTGCTGTCCAATTTGATTTGACGATGTACAGGCAAGGTATCCAAGGTTTCTCAGAGAAAACATGCCAAGGTTTCCGAAACCTTCGGTAAGCCTCCAACCCTTCCACATT
>JAFEEI010000183.1:2403-9202 GCA_018241205.1 Pseudomonadota bacterium | reverse complement strand
GATTAATTCGGCGAACGCGATGAAGCACGAGGCGCACGGAACACAGCAACCGGGACATATCAATAAGCTAGGCGAGGGAGCGAGTATCGCGCAACGAAGTGATTCGCTCGTATAGTCAATTAATCAGCGTTTCCTAAGATTCATTTCACTCAGATTTCTAAAAAACGGCCGCTGGACAGCGCTGCCCGCTTCAATTATCAGGAAGGTTGCGGTGGAACTTTTATCCATTGCCCCGCGCATTGTTTCACATAAGGATAGTATCCTTCGGGATTGCGGCAGTAGTACCAGTAATTTTTTTGCTGCGGTGCAGCAGGAGGTCTGGAAACATCTTGGCGTTGAACATAGGTAGGCGCTCTGGCAGCTGCTAGCATGGGGGCTGACAATATCGGGGAAGCCGACAGAAAACCGCCAAAAGGATAATAAGGCTCAAAATAGCGATAAGGGCCGGAACCGGCATATTGACTATAGAATCCGGCACCGGCGCGACCGCTGTAAAAACCGAAGCTGCTGAAAGGCACACCAAAACCGCCATAATAGCCAAACGGCGTGAACGGACTGTAATAACCAAAGGAGCCAACGCCTAACCCCATTCCTAAACCTAATCCGAGCCCCAAGCCGAAGTTATCGTAATAGTGATACCCTCCGCCATGATGATGGTGTTTATCATGCCCGGTATTTTGATCGATATGCGTATTATTTTGAATATTCACGTTTTGCATCGATGGGTCAGTCTGTGTAACAGTATCATGGTGAGTCGAAGAATCCATAGCAGAGGAAGCATTGCCGGCAGCTTCATTCGAGTCAACTGCTGCGGTGGATTGAATTGAGTCCGAAGCTCCTGTGCTGACATGCGCATCAGAGTTATGGCTGATGTCAGCATCATTCCGGTAATCCGCTGTTGGAGCTTGAGCAGAATCGCTATTTCGCTCCACATGCTGAGCGGTATCGATCGACTGGTCCGGTAGCTCCTTCTTCATCGGTTCATGGGTAGATCCGTCGTTGTTAAACACTGTTTCGGTACTACCGGCACTATAATTTGCATTATTTTCCGCAGCGAAATCATTTGACTGATGAGTCCCATCGGTCTGGTCAAAATGGCTTTCGTGGCTTACACCGTCAACGAATCCAGAAGCTTCCGGCTGATTGAATTGATCATACTGATAAAAAGCTTCGCTTGGATCTGAACCGCTCGGGTCAGAAAAATCAGAATATCCGCCAGAATCGAAATCACCGCCGTAACTGCCACCGTAGTCACCGCCGAAATCGCCACCATCTAATCCGCCATCAAAATCACCACTATCTTCAGCGTTTACCAGATTCACCGAGAATATTCTGCAGAGGATAATGGTCAAACACATTAATTTAATTTTTCTCATACCAATCTCGACCGGAATTCACTGAACCATTACTTTTCAAATCACATACCAAGAAAGAAAGTGTACTGATGATCTATCAATCAATTAACTCTGAAAAACGGCCACACTCAGCCATGCTGCGTTGAAATTAGGCTCAAAATGTTCATTTATCACTCGTAAACTGCACTTTTTCGCCTGATTTCGCCTTACCTCACCATCGCTCGCTACCTTTTTCAGAGCTTCCTTAACACTTTGCCATCATCATAAAGAGCTCAGTCTGAATATTGACTGAATAAAAATTGCTAACGGTAAAGTCTTCAATTCGAGGATTGACCGGAATTACACCCCTTCATCCACCAACTCATCCAGCAGTTGCTTGATGCGTGTTGAATGACTTCCTTGCCAATAAATCCAATTACAATCCGGGCACATTAGAAATTTATCGTAATACTGCCTTGTCAATGGCTCCAGACGATGTTCTATGCGGCTTTTTCCGGTTTCTGCCAATACTCCATTGCAATGCGTGCAACGTGTCAGAGGCTTGATCAGAAAGAACAACGCAAACCTTTTCAGAACTTCGCGGGTTTGAATTTTGGGCTTGCCGGCGCGCACAAAATACCCGTGGATCACAATTTTACGGTGCAACAGCAAGCGATCCCGGGTAAGCACGACGCGTTGTTGCTCGCCAGCAATCCTGGCAACCATGTCATCGCTGTAATCATTACGATAAAGACAATCGAATCCGAGCAATCTTAGATACCGTGCCAGTCTTCCGAGATTACTGTCGACCACGAATTGCGGCGGCTGAGATAGCGGCGGGCGAAGCTGCACCGCAGACATAGCGCTGAGATTCTCACCAGCCGGAAAAACCTCGATTCGGTCTCCGTCTTGCACGATATAGTTAAAACCCCTGGGAGCACCACTCACCCAAATTTGCCCTACTTCAGTATGCGGCACGTTGAAAGACTCGATCATGTCCTTGATTGAAGCTTTGCGCTCGAAATGATGAATGATCTCTGCATCACCCAGCACTGGTGCTATGAAATCATTCAAAGACCGATAAAAACGAATGCCGATCTGCGCCACTGTTGACAGTATTTATTAATTTGCTCAATTAAAGATATGCTAACAACCCGATTAAGGTTAATTAGTTTGATTAAGATCAATGTCTAGCGTAACTGTAGGCGGTATTCTGCCAACCGTCGACACAATATCAGTTAACGACTAACATTCAGAGGGTTTTATATGAGAATTACACATTTTTTAGCAGTATCAGCGGTTTTAGTTTTAGTTGCCTGCGGCGGAAAACCAACAGTACCAGAAACACCAGATCCAGATGCTTACGGTAAAACCATACAGCCTTTCCATCAAATCCCGTCGGGTGATCAGGAAGGAGGCGGTAAAGCCAGGTCGACTACAGAGAAATCGAATTATTAGAGTTTTAGAGGGTGGCCAGTGTTCTATAGTCAGTAATCACAAGCAACTCGGGCTATAGAACACTGTCTTTATATTTCTACTAAGAGGACATGAGTAGTCTATACGACTGATTGAAATTTCATTTCCTATTCGTTATAGCTTAATTATTGCACCGGACTTAAAACTTACGCCGTCCCCCACGATAAATCATACGATTCAGGGAACGGACCGGATTTATAGTCTATATTGCCTTTAGGCTCAATATTCTTCCTCAGAAATACCTGCCGCGCCATCTCCGGAATCATCACCATCCCCACGTAACGCCCTAGGCACTCGTGATCGCCGAAACCGAAATGGAAGTAGTTGTACCAGTTACGTTGCGGAATGAATTCATCCGGCGACTCGAATGCCCGTTCATCGAACATTGCGGACAGCGTCACCGGCAGCACATAAGTACCGGAGCGCAAAACCGTTTCATAGTTGGTTCCCTTCGCCGCGGTATAGTCGCTCACGGTGGTACGGAACAAATACGGCGTGATCGGCACAAAACGCAGCGCTTCCCACACAATGCCGTCGAACTCAGTGGCATCTTCCTTCTGTGCGGCGGACTTGGCTGCAGCCATCCATTGCGGATGCTGGAACAAGTATTGCAGCACTTGAGCTACTGCTTGCGACGTTGTTTCGATGGCACCGATCAGAAGGCCGCCTGCATTCACACCCAACCGCTTAATGTCGAAATCCAATTCCTTGGCAAAACTGGTGCGCAACATCCGGGTGACAATATCGTCATCCAATCGGACAAGCGTCGAAAACGTCAATTTTTCGAGTCTCACAGCCAGCAAGCGCTTTGCAATCAGCATCGTGATATAGTCGCCCAATTTTTTGGAAGTCTCACTGTGACGATCGATAATCCGTTGCGATAATTCCGCCGGCAACAGGTCGAAGGGTTGATTGTGAAAGGTGTCGTATTGGTTCCAGTAAGACCATTCGATCAAATCTTCCCGGTTTGCGCCGGTCAGGCCAAAATATTTTTGCACCAATGTCGCCGGCACCATCCGGCAAAAACTGTTCACGATTTCGATCTTGCCGTTGGCGTCATCAAGAATCCCGCTGGCGATTTCCGCAACCAAATTGCGCACCCTGGGTAGATCATCGCGATTCAGCATAAATTGCATCAACGATTTCTCACGGGTATGCAACGCATCGTCATCGTGCATCATCAGATAATTATCCATCTTAGGCACATAGGGTTTGACGGTGAATACCTTGTACATCTTCAAGATTTCCCTGACATCATCAAAGCGGGTCACCAGCGTACAGTCCGGCGTAACTAAAATCGGGCGATTAGCGCGCAATTCCTTGAAAAAAGGTAAAGGCTCCGTATCCATCCAGCGGCGTACCAGTGGAAATTTCTCTGCATCGGGGGTCGCATCATACCGTTCAAGATAACTTGTACTCATTTCATTCCTCCCTGTTCATTCATTAATGATGATTGATCGTTCAAATTACAGAGTCTTGAGATATTCCAGCAAGTCGAGTTTTTCTTCCTTGCTCAGCGGCTTTAAAGTTTCTCCATTAGGCTGTGCTGTTTTACCGGATGCGTATTCATGACCGGCATTACTATTGGCAGGTGAACTAGTATCAAAAGTGAAACCCTTATCACTGCTCTTTAAGCCGACTTTCTCCGGATCAAATTCACGCGATCCAACTTTAAACTGATCAGGACGGTATTCCCCGTTATCCGGATCGCCTTCACGCTTTTTGGGTAGCAACAAATGATAAAGCGTCGGCACCGAGCCATTATGTAAATAAGGCGCGGTTGCCCAGATTCCATTCAAAGGCCGTCCCTTGTAGGCGTTGAGTGAAGCTAACGGATTGACTGTAGTATCCGGATCATAATTACCATTCTTAATGGAAGATTTAATCTCATTTTCAGTATAGGCGGTCACGAGATTAACAGCCCAATCCGCCCAGCGCTGGAAAAACCATTTATCAGGATCGGGGGTAGCCACTACATTCTTAGTCGCTTGGGTCAGCAAAGCGGCAACAGGAGCCTTTTTATCCAGCAAAAGATTACCTACCTCAAGACTTACATACTGGTTACGCAAAATGCCGGAATATCCTTGATAAGCAAAGCTGTTCTTAGCCATGGTTGAATCCGTTCCCACGTCGCTGACTCTCGTCATGTTAGCAATGATGCGACGATCGGGATCCGTGCGATCAACCGCAGCATGGCAGGCGGCGCAATACTCGGCAAACAATATTTCCCCTCTGGCAGCTTTTTCCTTATCAATGTCTCCGAGAATCTCTTGCGGCCATACCGGGGAATTTAATTTTTTCAAGTGCGATTCAATTCTGTGCAAGTTTTGCACATCAACGGAAGAATCAAATCTGACACGCGTGTTGCCGGAACCTTGGAACAGTAATGATGGCAATGAAATGCCCTTTTCCTCCCTCCAGTCAAGCGCGCCAAATACGCCAATCACTTCACCCGTATTCCGGCCAATCGGTCCCAACCCGGCATTATTGGCTATCCCATTCCATTGCACATAATCGTGTTGCGCAATATCCCATAAAAAAGGATAGCTGACAGGTGCATCCGGTCTATTGAACACTGCATCATTCAATAGCGCTATTTGCAAAGGGGTAAGATGCTTTTTAAGCTGCTCCATCAAATGATCGCGTTGTTCTCCCGTTATTACTTTATCCATTTTCGACAGGATCTCGTCGATTTCTTTCTCAGTCACTGCCTTATCCAGCTTTGAAATCTCTTCGATTTGCGCCTTCGTCAACTCCTTATCAAACCGTACCTTCCGATCGTGCAATAATTCTCTCAACTCCCTTTCGTTGATGACATGCTCCAGCACGCGATTATAAATGCGGCCAAAGGCATCGAGCCGTGCATAACCATAGGGAGTTTGACTGGCGTTGATGAACGTGTAGCTGTATATGCGTTGTTCATATTTACTCAAATCAGCGAGTACATCAGCTTCTGTTTTGTAATTGCCTCGTTCCAATACTTTCTTGACAAACCGCTGCTTAGCTTCCGCATTTTCACGCGTATATTGCAAAGCTTTTGCAAGATCGATCATGATGTTTTCCATATCCGCCGTAGCCGGACCGCCATCAATGCGGATACCCACACCGTTATAATTTATCTGCCCAGTGTGGCAGGCGGCACAAGTTAAACCGGCATATTCTTTACCCTTGTAGACATCTTTAACCCATCCGACAGGCAGTGCATCCGGGTTGCCCGATGAAGCTTTCTGCGGTAAATACCGGTAGAAATTCATATTCTCATCAGAACGGAAAAGCTGGGATTCCCCCGGCTTTTCCAGTGCCAGAAAGAAATCATAGGGCATCAGGTTCGAGCCTTGCGTGGTGTTATAAAACCACAAACTATCTTCCGGTTTCCAGCCCTGATCAAGGTACTTGATCTGAGTATAACTATCGCCAAAATGATCTTGTTCAACAGTAGCGGCATAGCGATTTTGCGCCTCTTCGGTCTCGGGGATCAGGCCTACTTTACAGCCCGATAGCACGCCGATGGAAAGAGCCAAGACTGAATAAAAAAATAAAAACCGCTTTTGCGACGATACAAAAATTTTTTTCACGATCATTCCCCTTTCGCTTGAATTTGTTGAATCAATATTGATAAGGATGAAATGCAGGCCATGGATCGAATCAGCCAATCGCGCTGTAATCAGCGCTTACTCCTTACGTTACTTGACTTTGGATCATCCTGTCCGAGGTCCGTGCTTAACGCTCAATCTTGGCGGATTGTATTGTTATTATGTGCAGTTTCCGATTATATTCACAATCGGCTGCCGTTGATAGCAAGATTCTCACATCCCAGAACATATTTCAGATGGGTAAGAACACTGGAGCCGGAAGCTCACGGACGGCTACCGGGTGAACGCGATTTGCCATACACTCGCAGCACACGAAATTTTGAACAAAACAGTTCCCCAAGGAAACGCTGATTAATTGGCTATACGAGCGAATCACTTCGTTGCGCGGTACTCGCT
>JAFEEI010000183.1:0-2389 GCA_018241205.1 Pseudomonadota bacterium | reverse complement strand
GTTCCGTGCGCCTCGTGCTTCATCTCGTCCGCCGAATTAATCAGCGTTTCCACAAATTACAAGGCGTTATCATGAAAAAATCTTTTGCCATCCTGATCCCGGTCATCATTGCCTTCGCACTGGCCGCTTGCGCCACAACGCCGGCCCCATCAGTCAACGACGGCCGGGTGCATGTCACCATCCTGCACTTTAACGATATTTACGAAATCACCCCGGTCAGCGGCGGCAAGGAAGGCGGCATTGCGCGCGTTGCCACGTTGCGCCAGCAATTGCTGGCGCGCAACCCCAATACCATCACCACACTCGGCGGCGATCTGTTCAGCCCGTCAGCGATCGGCACCGCTCAGTTTGAAGGCGACCGGCTCGCCGGGCGGCAAATGGTCGACGTGCTGAATCACTTGCAACTGGACTACGCCACGTTCGGCAATCACGAATTCGATGTCAAAGAAAATCAATTCAATCAGCGCATGCAAGAAGCGAAATTCACCTGGGTATCGAGCAACGTCTTTGCCGCCGACGGCCAGCCGTATGCCGGTGTCAAACAAAATCTGGTGATTCCGGTCACGGATAAAAAAAGCGGAAAAACATTCAGAATCGGTATGTTCGGATTGACGCTGGCGGCCAATAATCCGGGCTACGTGCGCTATTCCGATCCCATCGCGGCCACCGCTGAGCAAATCAAGCAACTCAGCGGACAAGCGGATTTTATGATCGCCCTGACGCACCAGGCCATCGACGACGATATCGAATTGCTGCAAAAATTTCCACAAATTGGCCTGCTACTGGGTGGACATGAACATGTCAACTATCAAAACTGGCGCGGCAATTTCACTCCGTTGCTGAAAGGCGACGCCAACGTGCGTTCGGTGCATGTGATTGATCTCTATTTCGATCTGCAAACCGGCAAAACCCAGGTCAAACCGGAATTTAGATTGATTGGATAATCGATTCTTCCAGTCACGGTTTTTTCGGAAGTGGATTGTTTCGCACCACATGTCAACTTTGAGTTATTTTGACTAAATACAAGGAACAACAATATGAATTACCCCATTAAAACGATCAGTGCAGCACTTGGAATGGTTTCATCGGCGCTCATCACGGTTGACCCGGCTTTTGCCAACAGCTTACCGGAACTCTATAAACGCAGCGGCCTGGAAATCGGCGGCTGGATTAACGGCGGGGCAACCTACAATGCCAATAATCCGGCGGATGGTTTCAACGGTGCGGTTACTTTCGCTGATCGCGCCAACCGGTTTCAGTTAAACCAGCTAAACCTCTTTATCGAACGCAGCGTCGAAACGGATACCTCGAATTGGAGCCTTGGCGGGCGTTTCGATTTCCTATTCGGAACCGATGCCATTTACACTCAGGCTTTCGGTATTTCCGCGTTCGACGAAAATACCGGCGAACCGTCGGAGCGCGGCAACTGGGATCTGAATCTCTGCTGCAAATCGACACGCACCTATGGCATCGCGCTGCCGCAAGCTTATCTGGAAGCACACGTACCGGTCGGCAACGGCCTGAACATCAAGGCGGGGCATTTTTATACACCGCTGGGCTATGAAAGCGTTCCCGCACCCGACAATTTTTTTTACACCCGCGCTTATATCCTGAACAGCGGCGAACCGTTCACGCATACCGGTTTTCTAGGTACTTACAATATCGATAAAAACTGGACCATCCAGGGCGCGGCGACTACCGGCAGCGCCACCGGCGGATGGGACGGCGGCTTTGACAAACAGCTCGACAACTGGGGCGGACTGGCCAATCTATCATGGAACAGCGACGATAAAAGAACCAGCATGGCATTGGGCGGCACCTATGGACAAACGGCGGTGAATCAACCTTGGATGATGTACAGCGTGGTACTGCAACATTGGCTCACACCGAAGATGCACACCGTATTGCAGCATACACACGGTTGGGCGGCCGATATCAACCTGCCCGAAGGAATCCGCAATGCTGCTTGGTATAGCATCAATACCCACCTGACTTACGATCTGCTGAAAAACCTGTCGATCGGCGTCCGCGCCGAACGGTTTCACGACCGTAATGGCTGGCGGGTATTTTCTCCTTACCGTATCCTGTCGGCAACGAATAATAAGGGCGTCAGTTATGCCGGCACTATTCCTTTCGTCAGCGCACCGGCGGATTATTACGCCGTTACTCTGGGTATGAACTGGAAACCGGCGATGCACTGGAAAAAAGGCTGGAAGCCGGTGCGCAATCTCAATATCCGCAAGAATATCCGCTACGACCGGGCAGATGGCATCAACACAGCTTTCCACCCATTCGACGGCAAAAAGGATCAGTTTTTATTCTCGCTGGATGCAATGATTCCTTTTTAAAAATAGACGCCAATCCAAGGGAAGCGCTGATTAATTCAACG
>JAFEEI010000182.1 GCA_018241205.1 Pseudomonadota bacterium | reverse complement strand
GAGCGGATTGGGATGTAGTTGAGCATTATGTAAAGAATCAAGACAAACCAAAAGAAGAGCTGCGTCAACTTGAGCTTTTCTAATACCCCGTGATCTGCCACGGGGTTGTTTATTTTTTCATCAATCAATTTGAATTGGCTTTAAGTCTTATCTTGCGGAGAAATGTCATGTTGAAGGCTATTAAATCAAGCTTACCGTGGTGGTTTAAGGTTGGTGCTAAATTGATTCTTTCTCGAATGCCTATGACCTATGGATTTTGGCAGGGTGTGGGTTTGTTTAGGCATGGCTATATGGATACAGCAAGCTATGCATTGGGTGTATTTGATGAGCATATAAAGCGTGCAGGTTTGGATAAAGTAGGATTGGATGGTAAGATTCTTCTCGAAATTGGCCCTGGTGATAGTATCGCCACAGCGATTATTGCCTATGCCTACGGAGCGAAAGCCATTCTAGTGGATTTCGACTCCTACGCTAAAAATTCAATCGAAACTTATCGAACCTTGTGTGCTTTATTGTATTCGCGAGGCTTGCGTATTCCGGATTTATCACGACCTCTCACGATTGACGAGATCCTAATTGCTTGCGATGGTAGTTATATCACAGACGGAGGAATTGCCAGCTGGCACAAGATAGCCACAGAATCGGTCGATTTTGTCTTTTCACAGGCGGTCCTAGAGCATGTGCGCAAGCATGAATTTCTGCAAACGCAGAAAGAAGCCTTTCGAGTCATGAAACAGAATGGCGTGGCATCTCATCGAATTGACCTTCGTGATCATCTTGGAGGCGCTTTGAATAACTTGCGCTTCAGCGAATATGTTTGGGAATCAGATTTTTTCGTTAAATCCGGTTTTTATACCAATCGTATCCAATTAGCCGATATGCTGTGCCAGTTCGAAATTGCCGGCTTCAAGATAGAGTCAACTGAAATTCAGCGCTGGCCGATCCTTCCAACCCCGCGTGAAAAAATGGACAAGGTGTTCGCGGCCTTGCCGGATAGTGCATTAAATGTTTCGGGATTCGATGTTTTACTACGACGAGAAAGAGCATGAACCACATTCGTTGTTACGATAATACCCGACAGAATGGTTCTATCGTAGCTTTAATCATGAAAAAAATTAAAGACTGAAATAGCAAAATTCACCATCCGTATAAGTTACAATTACTCCCTTAGAATGCGTATTTTCTGAAGAAATACTGCTTAAGTTGGCTTCTCATTTCCCCAGAATGATTGCCAGTTTACTTTTGCTTAGTCAATTTTTATCATATTTTAATTGTAACTGAAAATATCGACACGGACAGCAGCAGATAATACTTAATTTAAATTACTTATTGCCGTAACTTAAATTTTTCTATTAGTAATGCAAAAAACTATTACTCAAGATAAGCTACTTTTTATAAACTATGATGATGCTAAGAGACTTACCTTACAGTAAGTTCTATTGTATTTTTTATATTATACTAGAGCTTGTATTTAATTAATTCGGCAATTAATAATTTCAAATGAAACTCAGCATATTCGGTACTGGATACGTAGGTTTAGTTACAGGTAGTTGTTTGGCGGAAGTTGGACATGATGTAGTTTGTGTCGATATTGACCAAAGCAAAATAGACAATCTAAATAAAGGTATATTACCTATATGGGAGCACGACCTTGATGCTATCGTAAAGCGAAATGTAGATGAAGGCCGTTTACAATTCACTACCGACGTAGCTATGGCGGTGGAGCATGCCGAAATCCAATTCATCGCCGTTGGTACTCCACCAGATGAAGATGGATCAGCCGATCTTCAATACGTTCTATCAGTGGCTGAAAATATCGCGCGAAATATGGAGAGCTATAAGGTCATTATCAATAAATCAACCGTTCCAGTTGGAACGGCGGATAAAGTACAAGCGCGAATTGCACAAATACTTGCTGAGCATGGCAAGCAAATCGATTACGATGTGGTTTCTAATCCAGAATTCCTCAAAGAAGGTGCAGCGGTTAGTGATTTCCTAAAGCCGGATCGCATTATCATCGGTACGAAAACGGTCCAAGCACGCAAACTTATGAGCGAACTTTATGAGCCATTTAATCGTAATCATGAGCGTACCATATTCATGGATGTAAAAAGTGCAGAGCTCACTAAATATGCCGCCAATTCAATGTTGGCAATCAAAATTAGTTTGATGAATGAATTAGCCAATATGGCAGAGATTCTTGGTGCGGATATCGAAGAGGTACGCAAGGGAATCGGAGCTGATCCGCGGATCGGCTATCATTTTATTTATCCCGGTTGCGGCTATGGGGGCAGCTGTTTTCCCAAAGACGTGCAAGCATTAGAGCGTACTGCTGCACAGATTGGTTATAACGCTGAGCTACTCAAAGCGACAGAGGCTGTTAACAATCGCCAGAAAGTTCGTCTCTTTGAAAAACTTACCAAGCATTTTGGGAATTCAAATAACCTCTGTGACAAGGTTATTGCTGTCTGGGGCCTGAGCTTCAAACCTAATACTGATGACATGCGAGAAGCTCCTAGTCGCGTCCTCATGGAGGCACTATGGTCGGCTGGCGCCAAGGTACAGGCATTCGATCCTGCCGCCATGAATGAGTGTCAGAGAATTTATGGCCAGCGCAATGACCTGATGCTGATGGGCACTAAGGAAGCGGCATTACGTAATGCAGATGCGCTGATTATTGTCACCGAATGGCAACAGTTTCGCGCCCCTGATTTCGATTTAATCAAAGCTGAATTGACTCACCCTGTGATCTTTGATGGTCGAAACCTATTTAATCCTGAGCGCATGGCACACAAAGGCATCACTTATTATTCCATAGGTAGGAATTAGATTTGTGAAAATACTTCTGACCGGTGCTGCAGGATTTATTGGTATGCACGTTACACTAATACTTTTAAAACGTGGCGACCAAGTTATTGGTATCGACAACCTCAATGACTATTACGATCCACATTTAAAGTATGCACGATTAGCGCAGCTAACACCTTATCAAAATTTCAAGTTTATACAAGGTGACATAACCAATAGACAAACTATTGAAGATCTTTTCGTCAAGGAAAAACCCAGTCGTGTCATTAATCTTGCTGCTCAAGCAGGGGTACGTTATTCTTTAGAAAATCCTTACGCTTACATTCAGACTAATCTTGTTGGTTTTGGTAACTTGCTTGAAGGTTGTCGCCACAACGGCATTGAACATTTCGTTTACGCTAGTTCTTCGAGCGTATACGGTTCCAACACCAATAAGCCCTTTTCAGTACATGATAATGTCGATCATCCAGTCAGTCTCTATGCTGCTAGCAAAAAAGCCAATGAACTGATGGCTCACACTTATAGTCATCTATATGGATTGCCTACTACCGGTTTACGTTATTTCACTGTCTATGGTCCTTGGGGTCGCCCGGATATGTCGCCTTGGCTATTTACTAGTGCTATTCTAGAAGATCGTCCCATTGACGTGTTCAATCACGGTAAGATGCAACGTGATTTCACTTATATTGATGATATCGCCCAAGGTACTGTGCGTGTACTTGATCGTATTGCCACATCAAATCCAAGCTTCACTACCGATGCTCCAGATCCCGGCACCAGTTATGCTCCTTATCGGATTTACAACATAGGCAATCATCAACCAGTCGAGCTGATAACTTTCATCAAAACTATTGAAACTTGTCTAGATAGAGAGGCTAGAAAGAACTATTTGCCGATGCAATTAGGAGATGTGATTGCTACCTATGCCGATGTAGACGATCTTAAGCGAGATATAAGCTTCGAGCCGAAAATAGACTTAACGACTGGCATTGCTAATTGGGTAGCGTGGTACCGAAATTATACGGCTAGATAAAAAACCAATAACCACAATCGTTTCAATAAATGAGTAAGTAAATCAGCCTTAGCTTTCTCTAATAATCTAAATACTGCTACCAAAAATAACATGATTTTCTATGGTTTATTTTATATTTACCAAGATTTGCGCACCGCTGTTAGTTACTACAATTTTTAATTTAGCAGAGTGTGCTATTTGTTCATAGACTCTACAAAGTGTGAAACTCTTGTTGTTTTAATTCGAAACTAGCCATCACATTAAAAAGAGTCTTATAAAGAATGAAATTATATGTATTACTTGAGCGTGTACGCTCTCATCTGGCAAACCCGGAATCTCACCATCGTCGTATAGCCAAAAATTTTTTGCTGGTGAGCTCCTTTATTCTGATTGGAAAGGTAGCTGGTGCGGCGAAAGAAATGACCATTGCGTGGCGTTACGGCATTAGCGAAACGGTTGATGCATATGTGTTTGTTCTTACATTAATACTTTGGCCAGTCTCCATTTGGTTTAGCATCTTGACTATTGTGCTGGTACCACTTGTAGCTCGTCTAAGAATTAATAATCCATTAGAAATACCACGATTCATGAGTGAATTGATGGGTTCTACATTCATACTGGGTATTCTCCTAAGTATGCTGATATATTTTATATTTCCTTATATTCTGAATGCAGGGTGGACTGGGTTATCTGTATCTACATTGCACTTGGCAAACAAATTCTCTAATGGACTTGCGCCGCTTGCGTTACTGGGTGTAGTTATTAGCCTATTCTCTGCTTGGTTGTTGGCCAGTGGCCATCACCGTAATACATTATTTGAGGCAATACCAGCTCTGGTGCTGTTTGGAACTCTGTTATTGCCTACGACGTGGGTAGCTGAACCATTGCTTTGGGGTACTCTTGCAGGTATAGCTTTTCAGTTAGCGGCATTATCCGTGCCACTTAAACAGCGAGGAGAATTACAGCTGCCGCATTTTCGTTTTAACTCTCCTGCCTGGAAAGGTTTTTGGAATGCCATTGGGATATTGGCAATCAGTCAAACTTTAATGGACTTTGCAAGCATTATTGATCAACTTACTGCGGCTAATCTTGGAACAGGTGCAATTTCCACTCTGAGCTATTCTAATCGTATTCTTGCGCTTTTGTTGAGTTTGGGGGCGCTAGCAATTAGCAGAGCGATTTTGCCTGTGTTTTCGGATATTCATGCAAGAGGAACAGGAGGCCTTAAAAGAATTGCTTTTCAATGGGGTGTATGGATGTTCTTGCTCGGTATTGGTGCGTTCTTGATTACTTGGCTACTTTCACCCTGGATTGTTGCTATTCTTTTCGAGCGAGGAGAATTCAGCACCACAGATACTAAGATTGTATCGGAAGTATTACGTTGGGGGCTTATACAGGTGCCATTCTATTTCGCCGGTTTAGTTATGGTACAATTGTTAGCGAGTAAGCAACGCTATGGTGTAATTGCATTTTTTGCGATTACCAATCTTTTCGTAAAGATATTCTGTAATTTGATATTAGCTGAATGGATGGGTGTACCAGGTATTGCCTTGGCGACTAGTATAATGTATATGTGGTCGACAATCTGTTTATATATCGCAGCATATCGTTTAATCCATTAATGCTATAAATATGAATATCGTTATCCTTATTCATTCGATGAGTAGCGGTGGTGCTGAGCGCGTTATTGCAAATCTAACCAATGAGTGGATTAAGCGTGATTGGCAGGTTACAGTAATTACCCTTACACCAAAATCGATGGATTTTTATGAGTTGGATTCTGGTATATCACGTATCGCACTCGATCTTGCTAGAGAATCTCCCAATACTTTGAAGGCGATTTTTTCAAATCTATATCGTATTATTGCGATACGACGTGAGTTGCATAGACTTGCTCCAGACATCATGCTGGGGGTAATGGCAACCTCTTCTGTACTCGCTATATTGGCTAGTATGCGGCTTGGTATACCGGTAATTGGAACGGAGCACATTTATCCACCAATGCAGCCGCTAAACTTTTTCTGGGAACGAGTTCGCAGATGGACTTATTCGTATGCAGCATCTGTAGTGATGCTTACTGGTGAAGGGTTAATTTGGCTGAATGATAGAATTCCAGGAGCACATGGAGTGGTGATCCCGAATCCGGTGCCTTA
>JAFEEI010000181.1 GCA_018241205.1 Pseudomonadota bacterium | reverse complement strand
CGGCAGGCGCAACGCATCGGCGGCGATTTCCATTTGATTGGCGGTGTCGCTGCCCGCAGTGGCGATGATCGCCTCCAGCCGCGCTTGCTCTTCGGCCAACGCATCGAAATCGGCGCCTTCTTCAGCATACGCCGCGTACACTTCCTCCAGCTTCTTCTGCGCCTGCATCACTTCGCCCATGCCTTCTTCGACTTCCTGACGCACGCTGTGCTCGGGGTTCAGCTGCGGTTCCTGCGGCAGATAACCGATGCGGATATTCGGCAGGCGCTGCACTTCGCCGTCAAATTCCTTGTCCACACCGGCCATGATACGCAGCACAGTGGATTTGCCGGAACCATTCAAACCGAGCAGGCCGATCTTGGCGCCGGGAAAGAAGCTGAGCGATATGTCTTTGATAATCTGACGTTTCGGTGGAACTATTTTGCTCACGCGGAGCATCGACATTACATATTGAGCCATGAGTTTAATCTTTGTTTGATTGGAAAAAATGAATAGATGGAAAGTTTATCGTACGCCACCTGGCAATGAAAGCCGGGGGGCAGGAATTTGCTCAATTGCCGGTACGCGTGATCGACACGAACTTATTGTTTTCATCGAACACCAGTTCAAACGTGCCGTACACGCCATGACTTTGCACCACCGAGCGCAACACGTTCGCCGGGAAATGCATGACGCGGCCGTCGGTGGTTTTTGCCGCCACGGTATCGACCGCGCCTTCGTAATAAAGCTGCAATTGATACGCCGGAATTTTTAATATGACTTGAACGCGTTGATGCATCAGAGAACTTCAACTAAAAGCGCCATTAAAATTTCTCGCTCTCTTCCAGATAGCGCCATTGACCTTCGGGTAAATTACCCAGCTTCACCTTACCGATGCGCACGCGTTTCAAGCCGGATACTTTAAGCCCAACCAGCTCGCACATGCGGCGGATCTGGCGTTTTTTGCCTTCGCGTAAAATAAAGCGCAATTGATCGCGGTTTTGCCAGCTCACTTGCGCCGGTTTCAATGCCTGACCGTCGAGGCTCAGGCCGTGATTCAGCAGCGCCAGCTTGGCGGGCGGTAAGTCGCCTTCGACCCGCACCAGATATTCCTTTTCGATATTGGAATCCCCGCCGATCAATTGCTTGGCGATGCGGCCATCCTGTGTCAACACCAGCAAGCCTTGCGAATCGATATCGAGGCGGCCGGCAGGTGCCAGATTTTTCAAGTGTGACGGTTGAAAACGTTTGGTCGGTTGCTTTGCAATAAACTGGTTTTCCGGCTTGATCAATATCACAGCCGGTTGATAACCCGGCTCCGGCTGTCCCGATACATAACCGACCGGCTTATTGAGCAGGATCGTCACCAAACCGGTCTGTTGCGCTTGCGCCGCTTTGTTCAGCGTGATTTTCTGCGCCGGAAAAATTTTGGTGCCGAGCTCGGAAATCCGTTCGCCGTCGACAAACACCCAACCAAGCTCGATAAACCGGTCTGCTTCGCGGCGCGAGCAGATGCCTTGTTCCGACATCAGTTTGGATAAGCGGATTTTTTCCATGAAGCGCTATAATATTGGAAAGAAAAGGGATGAGAAGGAGGCATTACCGGCATTATAAAGGTAATCGCCCGATCGTTTAAAATTACATCGTTAGGACTATTTATGGAAACACTCGCGGCAATACTGGAAAAAGCGCAACAACGCGCGCAAGAACTCGGACTTCCGTACAAAGGCGCATTGCTGCCGATGGAAGCTTACCGTGTGTTACAGGAACACTCGCAAGCACAATTGGTCGATGTGCGCTCGCGCGCCGAACTGGATTGGGTCGGACGTATTCCCGGTGCAGCGGAAATCGAACTGCGCTCGTACCCCGGCATGCAACCCAACCCTGATTTTCTCGATCAACTCTCGGATCAAGTCGATAAAACCTTACCGGTGCTGTTCATCTGCCGCAGCGGCGCGCGCTCGAACCAAGCGGCTGCCATGGCAACGGATATGGATTTTGCCGAATGCTACAACATCTTGGAAGGCTTCGAAGGCGATCGGGATGAAAACGGCCAGCGTGGCAAGGATTCTGGCTGGAAAGCCGCCGGTTTGCCGTGGGTGCAGAGTTAAGTACAACCGGCAAAAACAAGAGCCTCATCTGAGGCTCTTGTCAATACACACTCACATACTCAAGCAGTTTCGCGCCGGGACGGCGCGCGAACACGGTCAAAACCCCTAAACCTGCCAGCAATAGCGCATAATTTTCCGGTTCCGGCACAGGACTCAATAATCCACGGACCTCACCCCCCGGAACAGATTCGTGTGAAGGTTAAAGTAAGCTTTTCCGTCATCAAGACCAATGACCAAACCGTTGAAAGCCATGCTCACCGAGCCGCCGTGATAAAAGTATTTTTATTGATCCCTCCATAGTACGGGAGAATACCGGTTCCTCCGTACCGGCTCTACTGAAAGTTGAGCAGAGCGTCAAACGCATCGACCGGAACCGGATGGCTGCCGGGATAGGTGCAGGAGTACTTAATTTGTAGGGGAAATGACTTTATAGTTATGACAAGGCGATACCTGAGTGTTCTCAGGCATCGCCAGGCTTTTGGTTAAAGAGAATCTGAAAAATTATTGCGTTTAGTTAGGTTCTATTGAAATCAGGCGCTGCTCATCGATCTATTTGAATTGCGTTGAACCTGATTTTCTATGCTTATTAATCTCTCAGAGTGTCCTAGCGGCTCTCTAAAACTCTTCCCAATCGCTTCCACCAGCCACAGCGGCTTTACGTGGCGTTTCTGCTACATCTCCCTTGGTTTCAGCAACTGCTTTTTTCATGACTGACCGGCGATTGGGTAGCTTGGTCAAAGTGGTGGAAGGTAGTTTTTTCGTTACAGGTTCAGGAGCAGCTCTTTCAGTTCCGCTGGTGAATTTGAACACGCTGACCGCTTGCGTCAAGACACGAGATTGTTCCTTCATCGATTCTGCGGCGGCGAACGCTTCTTCCACCAAGGCGGCATTCTGTTGGGTTGCATCGTCCATTTGTGTTACCGCCTGGTTGATTTGCTCGATGCCTGAACTCTGTTCTTGCGATGCAGCTGAAATTTCGCTCATGATGTCGGTCACGCGTTTGACTGCCGTGACGATTTCATCCATGGTCAAGCCTGCTTCATCCACCAGCTTGGTGCCTTCGCCGACTTTTACCACTGAATCATTGATCAATTCCTTGATTTCCTTGGCTGCTGCCGCCGAACGTTGCGCCAGGGTACGCACTTCGGTCGCCACCACGGCGAAACCTCTGCCTTGCTCGCCTGCGCGGGCTGCTTCCACGGCGGCATTCAGCGCCAAGATGTTGGTTTGGAAAGCGATGCCATCGATGACGCTGATGATCTCGACAATTTTCTTCGAGCTGTCATTGATCGAGCTCATCGTTTGCACGACTTGTCCTACCACGGCTCCGCCTTTCTTTGCGACTTCGGAAGCGCCGGTGGCCAGTTGATTCGCCTGACGTGCATTGTCCGCATTTTGTCTTACGGTTGAAGTTAATTCTTCCATCGATGAAGCGGTTTCTTCCAGACTGGAGGCTTGTTCTTCGGTGCGTTGGCTTAAATCCGAATTGCCCGATGCGATTTCGCTCGAAGCCGTGGCGATTGATTCGGTGCTATTACGTACTTTACCGACCAGATCCAGCAAATTATCGTTCATGGTTTTCAGCGCTTGCAATAACCGGCCCATTTCATTGGTTGAATCGACTTCGATATGACCCGTCAGATCGCCAGAGGCTACTCTATTTGCCGCTTCGATGGCTTTATTCAATGGTCCCACGATAGCCCGCACCAGCAGATATCCGATCAGCATGGCCAATAACATGCCCGCCACCACCGCGATTACCGTAATATTGACCGTGTTTTGATATTGGCTTTCGGCATGCGCATATTCTTTGTTAGCTGAGTCGCGCCGCAGTTCCAGCAATTTGAATAATGTGCCATGCGCGGCCTCAAATTTAGGCGTCGCAATCACTGTGGCATTCTTGATGGCCTCGTCGAATTGCCCCACTGCAGCCAGCTCCATGGTGCGATTGCGATCCTCGACATAGACTTTCCATTGCTGGCTAAAATCATCCGCCAGTTTCTTTTCTTCAGTAGTCAGGGTATTTGTCAGATAATGCCGCCAAGTCGTTGCAATCTCGGCATCCCTTTGTTCGTTCATGGCTTGCCGCTGTTTCACGATTTCACCGTTTCTTCCATAAGCTGATATTACAGCGTTCAAGCGCGCGCGCTGCATGCGGTCTACTATGAGACCCAGATCTCCCAGCGGAATGGCGCCTTTAAAGGCATCGTTGCTTTGGCTCAGTCCCGAAATTCCGAGAACACCCATGCCAGCTAGCAGCACTGAAAAAAATCCAATCATTATTACCAATCGAGATTTAATAGTTATGTTCTTAAACATCCTGCTTCTCCTTTCAGAATCTTATGAAAACGGTTGATTAATTGAGGTCCGGCGCAATCAGACCCATATCGCTGCCGCTCATCAGCTTTTCGATGTCGATCAATATCAGCATCTGCTCGCCTACCGTGCCCAGTCCCATGATGTACTGCGTTTCGATCACCGAACCTAAGCCGGGAGTCTGGCGCATTTGCTCATTTGCCAGCATGATCACGTCTGAGACCCCATCCACGACAATTCCCATTACCCGGCCAGCGACCGTCAAAATGATCACTACCGTGAATTGGTCATAGGTTGCATGAGCCAAATTGAACTTGATCCGCATATCAATGATGGGCACGATAATGCCGCGCAAATTGATGATGCCCTTGATAAAGCCGGGTGAATTCGCTATTTGTGTGATGGCATCGTAACCGCGGATTTCTTGGACTTTCAGAATGTCGATACCATATTCCTCACCGCCCAGCCGGAATGTCAGAAATTCATTTGCGGCCAAATCGGCTGTGGTAACTGGCGGTTTCGCTACACGATTTGAAATTTGCTCTTGTAATGTCATTATTCCCTCCAAAAACGAAAATCTTCATGAAGAAAAGTATCTTGCTGCATTGGAGAGAACTATACCGGGGCAAACTTGGCCAATTGTTGAGAGAATGTAAACTCTTTGCAAACAATGCGACACAATGGGGAGATATACCGGCTTCCACAAAGTGTAGAGCTTTCTGATTGTTCTAAAAAAGAAAAATCAGACTCTACCGTGGGAAAATTGGATTGGATTATGGATCAAACCATATATGGAAAACTTCACCGCTAGTTAGCGCAGCATAATAGCCTGGCGCATCAATGGTTACTGGAGATCGCGGCTGATTACTGCGTCAGAACGCCGCCGTTGTATACCCTGTGAAGTAGTTCTTCAGCGCTTCACTCAAGCTTCCGACCAGGCAATGACGCCACTGTATGCCGTCACCAGAATAATGATGCCAAACACGATGCGATACCAGGCAAACACAGTGAAATCATGATTGCTGACGAACCGCAGCAAACCGCGCACGGCCAGCAAAGCACTGAAGAATGCAGCAGTGAAACCTGCCGCAATGAGCGTCAAATCGTTCCAATCCAGCAGTTCACGGTTTTTATAGAGATCGTAAAAAGTGGCGGCGAACATCGTTGGTATCGCCAGAAAAAACGAAAACTCAGCTGCGGCTTTGCGCGACAAACCGAAAAACAGTCCGCCGATGATCGTAGCACCCGAGCGCGAAGTACCCGGAATTAACGCCAGGCATTGCGCCAGGCCGACCTTCAACGCATGTTTCCAGTCCATGTCATCGACTTGCTCGACTTCAATGATATGCTCCCTACGTTCCGCCCACAAAATCAGCAAACCGCCGACGATCAGCGCTATTGCTACCGGCACCGGATGGAACAAATAAGATTTGATGGTTTTGATGAACAACAGGCCCAGGATTGCCGCCGGTAAAAATGCAATCATCAGGTTAACAACAAAGCGATTCGCGGCTGGATTGGTGCCGATACCACGAACCACCTCGATTACCTTGGCGCGATATTCCCAGCAAACCGCCAGGATCGCACCGAGTTGAATTGCGATGGTGAAAACCTTGGCGCGTTCGCCGGTGAAGTCGAGCAAATCCCCGATCAGAATCAAATGACCGGTGGACGAAACCGGCAGAAACTCGGTCAATCCCTCAACAACGCCGAGGATCAACGCTTTTAGCAACAGAGTTAAATCCATAGCGTTCTTGTTAAACCTTTATAAAATTGAACATCACAACTTGCTGTAGATCTCCGCACCTTTTTCCTTGAATTCCGCCGACTTCTGCGCCATGCCTACTTTCAGCGCCTCATCTTCGGCAACGCCCTGATTGGCGGCATAGTCGCGTACGTCCTGAGTGATTTTCATCGAACAGAAATGCGGGCCGCACATGGAACAAAAATGTGCCACCTTGGCGCCTTCCTGCGGCAGGGTTTCATCGTGGAATTGCTGCGCTTTGTCGGGATCGAGACTCAGGTTGAACTGATCTTCCCAGCGGAATTCAAAACGTGCCTTGGACAAGGCATTATCGCGGATTTGCGCGCCGGGATGGCCTTTCGCCAGATCGGCGGCATGCGCGGCGATTTTATACGTAATGATACCGTCCTTGACATCGTCCTTGTCCGGCAAGCCCAAATGTTCTTTCGGCGTCACATAACACAGCATCGCCGTACCGTACCAGCCGATCATCGCGGCGCCGATCGCCGATGTGATGTGATCGTAGCCCGGTGCAATATCGGTGGTCAGCGGCCCCAATGTGTAAAAAGGCGCTTCGTCGCAATATTTCAACTGCAAATCCATATTTTCCTTGATCAGGTGCATCGGCACATGGCCCGGACCTTCGATCATTGTTTGCACATCGTGCTTCCAGGCAATCTGCGTTAATTCGCCGAGCGTTTTCAGTTCGGCGAATTGTGCTTCATCGTTGGCGTCATAAATCGAGCCGGGACGCAGCCCATCGCCGAGCGAAAAGCTGACATCATACGCCTTCATGATCTCGCAGATTTCCTCGAAATGCGTGTACAAGAAGCTTTCTTTGTGGTGCGCCAGACACCATTTCGCCATGATCGAACCGCCGCGCGACACGATGCCGGTCATGCGCTTCGCGGTCATCGGCACGTACGCCAAGCGCACACCGGCATGGATGGTAAAGTAATCGACACCTTGCTCAGCCTGCTCGATCAACGTGTCGCGGAAAATTTCCCAGGTCAGTTCTTCCGACTTGCCGTCGACTTTTTCCAATGCTTGATAAATCGGCACCGTGCGGATCGGCACCGGGCTGTTGCGGAT
>JAFEEI010000180.1 GCA_018241205.1 Pseudomonadota bacterium | reverse complement strand
CATCATGTCGAACGATCCGGCCGATTATCCGGAAGATTCGTTCGAGAATATGACGCTGATCGCGAAAAAACTGAATTATCCTTTTCCTTACGTCTGGGATGAAACGCAAGATATAGCGAAGCAGTATGGTGCGGTATGCACGCCCGATTTTTTTGGTTTCAACAGCAAATTGGAGTTGCAGTACCGGGGACGGCTGGATGCATCGCGTAAGGAAGCCGCACCTGCCGATGTGCGCCGCGATTTGTTCGAAGCCATGCTGCAGGTGGCCAAGACCGGCCAAGGTCCGGCGGAGCAGATTTCGAGTATCGGTTGTTCGATCAAGTGGCGTGCGGAGTAAATGTGCTGGAAAAAGTGATTACGGCGGTAAAAGAAGTTGCGCAGCAAGTCATCATGCCGCGTTATCTGCAAGTAGACCGGCAGATCAAATCGGACGGCAGCTTTTTTACCGAAGCGGATGTAGCCGCGCAAAAGGCTTTGTTAGATAGATTGCAGGCGATTCATCCCGCCGCTGCGATGGGCGAAGAGATGACCGAAGAGGAGCAGCAGGCGCAATGGATCAAAGGGCAATCCGGATTGTGGAGTGTCGATCCGATTGATGGCACATCCAATTTTCTCAATGGATTGCCTTACTTCGCCATTTCTGTGGCTTTCATGGAACAAGGCAAAAGTGTTCTGGGGGTGATTTACAACCCGGTGACTGACGAAATGTTCTATGCCTCGAAGGGCGGCGGCGCTTTCTTGAATGGCGTTGCACTGCCATTGAAGAAGCATGTGCCGGCATTATCCGGTGCCATGGCCAATGTGGATTTGAAGCGGCTAGACCGGAAATTTGCCGCCACAGTGGCCGCCTATCCACCGTTTGCCTCGCAGCGCAACTTCGGTGCATGCGCGCTGGAATGGTGCTATACCGCTGCTGGTTATTTTGATTTGTATCTGCACGGCGGACAGAAGCCGTGGGATTACGGCGCGGGTTCATTGATTCTCGCAGAAGCGGGCGGACATATGTGCGGCTTCGAGCAGGACGATTACTGGGCGGGATCGCCTTGGCAGCGGTCTGTGATAGCGGCGCTGAATCCCGGGTTATTTGCGCAATGGCGCGATTGGGTGCGCGCGAACCGGAAAGGATAAGCCGTTCCAATGAAAATTATCATTTTGGGGGCCGGCCAAGTCGGTTCATCGGTGGCGGAAAGTTTGGTCAGCGAGGCCAACGACATCACGATGGTCGATGTCGATCCGAAACGCTTGGCATTATTGCAGGATCGTTTTGATTTACGCACCGTCGTCGGCAACGCTTCGCATCCATCGGTGCTGGTCAATGCCGGCGCGCCCGATGCGGATATGGTGCTGGCGGTCACCGAACACGATGAAACCAATTTGGTGGCATGCAAGCTGGCCGCTACTCTCTTTAATACGCCGACTAAAATCGCGCGTATCCGTTCTACCGAATACTTGGCGCATCCGGAAATTTTCTCGACGGACAACTTCTGTGTCGATTTTGCCATTTCCCCGGAACAGATTCTGACCGAATATATCGAGAAGCTGGTCGAATTTCCCGAAGCCTTGCAAGTGCTGGATTTTGCATCGGGGAAAGTGAGCCTGGTTGCGGTGCGCGCATTAAAAGGCGGTTCGCTGGTCGGGCAGCAGCTGCAGCAATTGCGTAAACATGTTCCTAATGTGGACACCCGCGTGGCGGCTATTTTCCGTCAAGACCGGCCGATTATTCCGGAAGGCGATACCGTAATCGAAGCGGAAGACGAAGTATTTTTTATCGCCGCAGCCGAAGATATCCGCACCGTGATGCGGGAGTTGCGCAAAATGGACAGACCGGTGGAACATGTGATGATTGCCGGCGGCGGAAGAATCGGCAAACGGCTCGCGATGACGCTGGAGAAAGATTATCAAGTCAGAATCATCGAACGTGATTATCAAACTTGTGAGCGCCTGGCCGGTGAGTTGAGTAACACGCTGGTGCTGCATGGTGATGCCACGGATGAAGATCTGCTGGACGATGAGAATATCGCCGAGATGGATTTGTTTTGCGCGCTGACGAATGACGAAGAGAACAATATTATGGCGGCGCTGCTGGCGAAGCGCATGGGGGCGCATAAAGTCATTGCCTTGATCAACCGCCGCGCGTATGTGGATCTGGTGCAAGGCAGCCGCATTGATATCGCGATTTCGCCGGCGCAAGTGACAATCGGTTCATTGCTTGCGTACGTGCGTCACGGCGATGTTGCCGCGGTGCACAGCCTGCGGCGCGGTGCGGCGGAGGCGTTGGAGCTGGTTGCGCATGGCGATGCGCGATCGTCCAAAGTGGTCGGGCGCAAGATTGAGGAGGTCAAACTGCCAAAAGGTGCAACCATCGGCGCCATCGTGCGCGGTTTGCCGAGATCGGGAGCGTTTTTTGGTGAGAATCCGGCTTTCGGGCTGGAAACGGAATTACCGGAATCGAGTCACGCGGTGCGCGTCATCATTGCGCATCACGATACGGTGATCGAATCGGAGGATCATGTGATCCTGTTCGTGATCAATCGCAAAATGATCCGTGAAGTGGAAAAACTGTTTCAGGTCAGTGTCGGTTTTCTGTAACCAATAACCCTATGAATCGTTTGTTTGCTGTTATTAACGTGCTCGGTAAGTTGGTGCTGGTATTTGGCTTAACCATGTTGATTCCGCTGGGCTTGGCGATATGGAGCAATGATGGCACGCACTTGGTCTTTGGAAAATCCATCATCGTTACGCTGGGCAGCGGGTTGATCATGTCGATTGCGACACAACGCTTTAAGCGCGAATTGCAAACACGAGACGGTTTTTTGCTGGTTGTGCTGGTGTGGTCGGTACTGCCGGCGTTTGCTATGCTGCCGTTGCTGTTGCAGCTTCCAGAACTTAATCTTAGTATGGCTTATTTTGAAGCGGCTTCGGGCCTGACCGCCACGGGTGGCACGGTGCTGTCAGGTTTGGATGCACTACCGCCCTCTATCAATTTATGGCGTGGCGAAATGGTATGGCTTGGCGGTATGGGGTTAATCGTATTGGCGGTCGCGATTTTGCCTTTGTTGGGTGTGGGTGGGCGACAATTGCTGAATGCCGAGATACCGGGGCCGATGAAGGAAAATAAACTGACACCGCGTATCGCTGAGACTGCAAAGGGACTGTGGTCCATTTATGCGAGTCTGACACTGGTTTGTATTGTTGCTTATAAGTGGGCCGGCATGGATTGGTTCGATGCGGTAATGCATGCCTTCACGACTTTGGGGTTAGGCGGGTTTTCGTCGCATGATGCAAGTTACGCTTATTGGGATTCTCCGCTCATTGAATCGGTTGCGATTTTTTTCATGCTGATTGCCGGGATCAACTTTGCCACGCATTTTCTGGCGTGGCGGGCAAAGAATCTGATTTTTTATTGGTATGACTCCGAAGTGGGGTCGTATTTGCTGATCGTGCTTGCAAGTTGCGTTGGTCTGGCATTTTATTTGTGGTTTTCCGGTGTTTATGCGGAGCCGCTGACCGCGCTGCGTTACGCCGCTTTCAACATAGTGTCGGTTGCCACGACTACCGGTTATAGTAATATCGATTATAGTTTGTGGCCGATATTTGTTCCGCTATGGATGTTATTTTTATCTGGATTCAGCACTTCTTCAGGTTCTACCGGAGGTGGCATCAAAATGATACGGGCGCGAATTCTGTATCAGCAGGTATATCGTGAAATTATCACGATCATGCATCCAAATGCTGTCATTCCGGCCAAACTGGGCAGAAATGTACTGGCAAATCGCGTTATTCTTGCGGTATTAGTGTTTCTGTTTGTATATTCGGTGAGCATCGTACTGATGACGTTTGCACTGACCCTCAGCGGCTTGGACGTCATTACATCCTTTTCTGCAGCAGTGGCCTGTATCAATAATTTAGGGCCAGGTCTTGGTGATATCGGACCGGCAACAACATATGCATCGCTAACGGATTTTCAAACATGGGTCTGCAGCTTTGCCATGTTATTGGGTAGATTGGAATTTTTTACGGTGCTCGCGATTTTTACTCCGGCATTCTGGAGGAAATAAAATTCATAACGATTGCCGGGTTTATGAGCATGTGTCAATTTTCAGAAGGAGTTCAGGTGGAAAATACCGGTGCATTGAAAGGTATTAAAGTCATGGTGATTGATGACAGTAATACCATCCGGAAAAGTGCTGAGATTTTTCTGAGGCCTTTCGGTTGTCAGGTAATTCTGGCGAAAGACGGTTTCGAAGCGATGTCGAAAATTGTGGAGAACCAGCCTGATATTATTTTTCTGGATATCACAATGCCGCGGCTGGATGGTTATCAAGCGTGCAAGTTAATTAAAAATAATCCAATTTATCAATCTATACCGGTAATTATGTTGTCCAGTAAAGATGGATTATTTGATAAAGCACGAGGCAGGATGGCAGGGTCGAATGATTATCTAACAAAGCCATTTACCGCGGAGGGTTTATTGAGCATAATACGAAGTTATACTTTGCAGTCAAACTAAGTAGTGTATTTTGGTGTTAAAAATGCATTCCGTATCTTCAATTGAGTTTAGTGAGAAGATTGAATTTATTTTGAATATACCTGAAGACTATTCTCTTAGAGTTTGTATGTGAAGTAGAATCAGGTATGTCATGAATAAAAATCCTTTGTGTAACAGAGGAGATTTTATGACAAATGACTTGACTT
>JAFEEI010000017.1 GCA_018241205.1 Pseudomonadota bacterium | reverse complement strand
CGAACGGCTCGATCATGCCGTATTCTCGCGCCATGCGGCGTATCCATTTATCTGATTTAATCGTCATCCTTCAGGTTTTCCTAGTCATTTTCCATTACGATTTTGGCGAACAGATCGGAGTGATCTTCGACGGATTCCGCAATCTTAACGGCAACCCGGCGCGCAATCAGTTTATAAATTTCCGCGATTTTTCCGTCCGGTTCAGCAATCACGCTGGGTTTCCCGGCGTCCGTATGCTCACGGATTTTAATATCGAGCGGCAGCGCGCCCAACAATTCGACGTTATAGTCCTTACACATTTTTTCACCGCCGCCGGTGCCGAAAATCGGCTCGGTATGCCCGCAGTTCGAGCAAGTGTGCATACTCATGTTTTCCACGATACCTAAAATCGGAATGCCGACTTTCTCAAACATCTTCAGACCCTTGCGCGCATCGAGCAAGGCGATATCTTGCGGTGTCGTGACGATCACGGCGCCGGTGACCGGAATCTTTTGCGCCAGCGTCAATTGAATATCGCCGGTGCCAGGCGGCAAATCCACCACCAGATAATCCAGATCCTTCCAATGGGTGTCATTGAGTAATTGCTGCAAGGCTTGTGTCACCATCGGGCCGCGCCACACCATCGGCGTTTCGACGTCGACTAGCATCCCGATCGATATCGCCTGAATGCCGTGCGCAAGCATCGGCTCCATGGATTTGCCATCGAGCGATTCGGGGTGGCCGGTAATCCCAAGCATTTGCGGCTGAGAAGGGCCGTAAATATCGGCATCCAGAATACCGACAGCAGCGCCTTCCGCTGCCAATGCCAGTGCCAGATTGACCGCGGTCGCCGATTTACCGACGCCACCTTTGCCGGATGCCACGGCGATGATGTTTTTGACACCGGGTATTAATTTGACACCGCGCTGCACGCCATGCGAGATGATTTTACTGCTGGCCGTGACCTGAATGGCACCGATATCCGGAATCGAGCGCAATGCTTCGGAAACTTGCTGTTGCACCTGATCCTTCACGCTATTTGCCGGGTAACCCAGTTCGATGGCGACAGCTACGTTATTTCCGGTAATTTGAATGTTGCCGACCGATTTACCGGTGACATAATCTTTGTGGGTGGTCGGATCGATGGTTTGTTTCAGTACGGACTGAATCTGTTGTTCGGATATGGTCACTACAAGGCTCCTTTAATACTATCGCTGGGCGGTTCACGAATTAATTCAGAAATGGTAACAAATATCGGGAATGCACACACAGTTTGTTACAATTAGGGTTTATTTAATCCGATGCATTAGAGTCCATGAGTAAGCGAAAAATTCTGGTGACTTCCGCGCTACCCTACGCCAACGGTAGTATCCATTTGGGCCATTTGGTGGAATATATTCAGACGGATATCTGGGTGCGTTTCCAGAAAATGCGCGGGCACACTGTGCATTATGTCTGTGCCGACGATACCCACGGCACGCCGATCATGCTGCGCGCGGAAAAAGAAGGTATCACGCCGGAAGCATTGATTGCGCGCGTGCATGCGGAACACTTCGGCGATTTTACCGGCTTTCACATCCAGTTCGACAATTATTACAGCACGCACTCGCCGGAAACCCGGCATTTTTCCGAGGATATCTACGGCAAACTCAAGATCGCCGGATTGATCGGGATACGCGGCATCGAACAACTTTATGATCCAATCAAAAACATGTTCCTGCCGGATCGTTTCGTCAAAGGCGAATGCCCAAAATGCGGTGCCAAGGACCAATACGGCGATTCCTGCGAAGTGTGCGGCGCGGCGTACGCACCGACGGAATTGAAAAATCCGTATTCGGCGGTATCCGGCGCTAAACCGATCAGCAAATCATCCGAGCATTATTTCTTCAGCTTGTCCGATGTGCGTTGCGCCGATTTTTTGCGGCAATGGGCGTGCGAGGGCGATCACTTGCAACCGGAAGCGGCCAACAAAATGCGCGAATGGGTCGGCGAAGCCGGGGAAAACAAACTGTCCGATTGGGATATTTCGCGCGACGCACCGTATTTCGGCTTCGAGATTCCCGGCGCACCAGGAAAATATTTCTACGTCTGGCTCGACGCACCGATCGGCTACATGGGTAGCTTCAAGAACTTGTGCGAGCGCGAAAACATTGTCTTTGACGAATTCTGGCAACCGCAATCGCAATCGAGTACCGAGCTGTATCACTTCATCGGCAAGGATATTCTGTACTTCCACGCGCTGTTCTGGCCGGCGATGCTGAAAAACGCCGGGTATCGTACGCCGACCAAGATTTTCGCGCATGGCTTCCTGACCGTGAACGGCGAAAAAATGAGCAAATCGCGCGGCACGTTTATCACCGCTGAAAGTTATCTGAAACAAGGTTTGAATCCCGAATGGTTGCGCTATTACTACGCCGCTAAGCTCAACAGCACGCTGGAAGACATCGACCTGAACCTGGACGATTTCATCGCGCGCGTCAATTCCGATCTGATCGGCAAATTCATCAACATTGCTAGCCGCTGCGCTGGTTTCATTACCAAGCGTTTCGATGGCAGACTGGCTGCGGGAGAACAATACCAAGCATTGCAAGCGATGGTCGACGAGCATTTCTTGGGTTGGCGCCCCGATGCGATCGAACAAGCATTCGAAGAACGCGAATTTTCCGCCGCGATCCGCCAGATTATGAAATTCGCCGATGAGGCGAACGAAATGATCCACCACTTGGCGCCATGGGAAATCGCCAGAAATCCGGAACGAACTGACGACTTGCACCGTGCGTGCAGCCTGGGTATTCAATTGTTTTATTTGCTCGCACGCTACTTGAAGCCGATCCTGCCCGGCACCGTGCAGCAAATCGAAATTTTTCTCAATTGTGAATCGCTGACTTGGCCGCAGTTGCGCGCCGACCAACCGGTATCGAGCCTGCTGCTGCCAGCGGGGCACGCGATCAACGCGTATCAACACTTGATGATGCGCATCGACACCAAGCAAATCGACGCACTGATCGCCGCCAATACGCAAAGCCTGAGCGCTGTGCCGCCGCAATCGCCGGTACGGCATGCCGAAAAGCAGCAGCATGCGATTGCGCCGGTTGCCGAAACCATTTCCATCGACGATTTCAGTAAAATCGATTTACGTGTGGCTAAAATCGTCAATGCCGAGCATGTGCCGGGCGCGGAAAAATTATTGAAACTGACGCTCGATATCGGCAATGAGCAGCGCACGGTATTCGCTGGGATTAAATCCGCGTACGATCCGGAACAACTAAAAGGGCGCCTGACCGTGATGGTCGCCAATCTAGCACCGCGGCAAATGAAATTCGGTTTATCGGAAGGTATGGTGCTCGCTGCCGGTGGCGGCAACCCCGGTGAATTGTTCATCCTGTCGCCGGATAGCGGCGCGCAGCCGGGCATGCGGGTTAAGTGATTTGTTACAAATGGAATCGAGTGTGCTCGCCGAACTGATTCAGCAACAGGAACTTAAATTGCTGCAAACCGATCTGAGCGCGTACCCCGAATTGATCGACGAATTACTGGCGCAAGATTTCGAGGAGATCGACCACCAAGGAATAACCCGTTTCCGAAACGACGTAATCAACTGGCTGACGCGCAAAGATCCGGGCATACACTGGGCGTTCAAGGATTTTCGTATCAAGGTAGTGTCCGGGGATGTAGTGCTGGCGATTTACTCGCTGCAAAAAACCGATCAACCCAATGCCGAAAGCGGAGGATCGACCAGAACCTCGCTCTGGCGGTACCGCAACGATCAATGGAAAATGGTTTTCCATCAAGCATCCAGGAAAAATTAATTTCTCGCACAACAGGAGCAGGCCGTGGAACTCAGCGAAGAGCAACAACAGCAATTTAACGATATCAAGAATAACCTCGCCACCGTCAAACAACGCATCGTCGATGCGTGCAAGAAAGCAGGACGTGACCCTGCCAGCGTGCGGCTCTTGCCCGTAACCAAAACCGTATCGCCTGAGCGGCTACGCATCGCTTTTGCTGCCGGTGTCCATGAAATGGGCGAAAACAAAATCCAGGAAGCACGGGAAAAATCCGAAGTTCTGGTCGATTTGGGCATCAAATGGTCGATTATCGGCCACCTGCAAACCAACAAAGCCAAATACCTGGCGCGTTTCGCCAACGAATTCCAAGCGCTCGATAGCCTGAAAGTCGCTGAGGAACTGGACAAACGCTTGCAAAACGAAGGCCGCGCCATCGACGTTTACGTGCAAGTCAACAGCTCCGGCGAAGAAAGCAAATTCGGCCTGCCGCCTGAAGTCGTGCGTGATTTTGTCCAGCATCTGCCGCAATTCTCCTCATTGCGCATCAAAGGCCTGATGACACTGGCGATTTTCTCCTCCGATCACGACCGCGTGCGCGAGTGCTTCATCAAAATGCGTGACATCCAAGCCATGCTGCGCCAAGAAGCCCCCGCCGGATTATCGTTCGACGAACTGTCGATGGGTATGTCGGGTGATTACGAACTAGCGATCGAAGAGGGCGCCACCGTGGTGCGCGTCGGCCAAGCGATCTTCGGCAAACGGCCGCTGCCGGATAGTCATTATTGGCCGGGATTGGGGTGATACAGGTGTAATAAGCGTGGTGATATGCCTGTAATACTCAGTTCGATGCTTATCAATTCTTCTTCTCTAGCACTGTTGGGCTTCCTTTGTCAGCCCAACAGTGAATTCTCATAGCATATCAATACCCGCCTGTTTTGATCATATCGTCAAGAATCCATACGAATAATTTGAAAAAGAGGTTTAAAACAACAATAAACAGTACGAGTTCCAGGATAATTTTCATTGGTCGCGTGGTAGCTGGTTGTTCAAATGATGAGTTTAGATTGTCAGTGTATTTTGCAGCAATTTCATTCTTCAGACTTTCCTTTTCAACCTGATCGGGCAGAAAAGGCCATCTTTGGTTTCAATCGCGTTTCCAGGTTTTCCATTTTTAATGGCAAACAACGAAATCAGTAAGTTCATTTGAGATTGCAATGCTGTTTCAATTTTTTGTTGAACAGAGTTCTTATTCTGCTATTCCGGAAATAAAGGAGAAATCCCCTTTTGTTCTCAAAATTGATTTCAGGTATCAAGTTAATAATCTTAACTATCATTCTGAGAAATTATTACAAATGTACCAAATAGAGCATTAGGAATGTCCTAGCGAATAGGGAATGATTGCTTATAGTCTTGGCAGGGTAACCAACCTATACTGTGTTACAAAATTAGGAGCGTAACTTGATGTTTATGAGATGTGGTAGCGTTAATTTTAGGAGATGGAAAATGAAACGAATTCTGTTGATTGCATTGCTATTGATCAGTTCGCATGCATCAGCTTTGTCCACAAAGTGGATCCCTTTGGAGACAACAGAAAAAAATGGCAATCCAGTGAGAATCGAAGGAAATCCCGTCATTGAATATCGCAATGCCGGGAAAGGCGGAATCGATTGGATTGTGACCGGCGACGGACCAACCGGCGGCCGGGGAATAAAGGAACTGTGGTTGTTTGATGACTCGGCTGCGGGAATACCGGGAACAAGTCAGGCAGCCACGTCATTTTCCGTGGCTAGCAATAGCGTCGGTTTTGTCATGGCAGGTGATCATAACGACGGCTTTGCGCAGTTTTTTGTCGATGGCATTGATGTCGGCACCTACGATATGTACCGGGGAGGAAATAGAATTTTAGTCGTGAACGGATTGGATTCTACTGCCCATTCTTTAAGAATTGTACAGCTTGGATTGCATAATCCCCATTCGACCAAAGGCGATGTTGCAATTTTTGGCGGTGCGGCATTTAATGCACCGGTTAGTTCGATCCCAGAACCGGAAACTTATACAATGCTGCTGATCGGTTTGGGTCTGGTGGGTTTCGTGATGCGTGGTAAAAAGGTGGTAAAAAGCAAGCATGAATTGACTGCGCGGCATGTCAAATAACCCCGTCTTGTGTGGTGGGGGTTATTTTTCCAGTACAGTACCGGTTACCCGATTATCAATATGCTTATTGAAATTCATCGACAAATCATAAAACCTCAATAGCAGTTCTCTTTTTCTACTTCACGGTACAGGTTTGACTGCTGTACAGCGCTCACCGATCCATCGTGCATCGGTTTGCGCCGATGCGTGAACCGGTGCGCCGCTAACTGTGCTATCGAATTCGGTATTTCCCGAGAAATTTTCCGGGTTGGTAAAAGTCCCTTGCGCGAATCCGGTTCCCTGGAAGTGCTGATTTGAACACACGAGATCCAATTGGTAGTTGTTGCCTTTACGGATTGCGTTTTGTACTGTGCAGCCGGAACGGTTCTCATAAAAATACGCAGGAATTTCTTGTTTTGCCATTTCCGCGGTGATGCAGATTTTCGATGTGGCCGCGCCATTTTCTATTTTTGGCAATTTGAAACCGTACTGGCGCGCGAGATCGTTGAGTTGTTGCATGTGCTCGGATGGGATATGCGGTACCAGTGCCAACAGATCGGAGTGCGTGGTAATTTCCCATAACCCCGGCCGGATGTGTTGGTGCGCCATACCGGAAGTTACTAGTGATAGGGTAATCAAGACAGAAATAAGGATTTTATGCATGGAGTTTTTGTATGATATTGTGTGAGATCAGGTTGTGTAAATCTACCGGAATAGCCCGTGAATTTTGAGTCTTAGCTAGGGTCTGTTGACGTTTTGAGATAAGTATTTCATAGAAAGAAGCAAACTCGTAATATCGGGGTTCCCATACCACCAATAAGACGAGTTTGCGATGCCCCGATTGATGCTCAGCGATGAGTTCTGGTCGAAGCTAGAGAAGATTCTGCTTCAAGAAGCGATATATAACAAGTGCAATTTGCGCCTGACTGTGGAAAGTGTGCTGTATCGAATGCGAGTTGGTTGTCCGTGGCGTGATTTGCCAGAAGCGTTTGGTTGTTGGAATTCCATCTGCAAAAGATTCAATGCGTGTGATTTAAAAGCACCTAATTTCGGTGTTGGTTGAGTTTTACGTTGGTATATGGTTCCGCCTCGCTTCTTAATGCCTTGCGAACCGTTTGACGTGAGAGATTCAGATTATTTGCAATCGCGCTGATACTTTCTTTGCTAATGAAATGTCGGCGCCTGATTTCGGCTATATGCTCCATTGTTATCACTCCAGGGTTCTCCGACTAAATGTCAGATTTTCTCATCCATAGGGTGGAAACTTTTCAATGTTGATTTCACCCTTTCCCTGGTAATTTTTGCATGTTGATTAACAGATTATTCCGGCTTATTTTCGGCAAGTTTCAGCCTAAAAATTAATGAAAATATATATAGGATCATGGTGTTATATGATATTAAGGGCAGATGACTTAGATTGATCCAAAGTTTTAGTGAACTATGATTTTCACCACTCGTCGATATATAGGTGAAAGTAGTAATAAAAGCGCAAAACCGATTGGGAAAGCGATACCCCATGAATAAAGCCATTCTTCGACAAAATAACCAGAAATGCCAAGGTTCACTGCAGTCACGGTTGCGGACACGCAGCATGTCATTGTTGCGGACATAATTAAACTATATAGACAATGTGCTAAAAATTTCTGCTTCATGTCAAAACAACTATTGAAAATTTTAAATTCTGTATTGTATTTAATTCCATGTGAAAATATTGTCAATTAAGATTGCTTTGATCGACACTAAGAAACCGCTGAACAATTAGCGGTTTCTAGATCTTTTGGTGCTGCTGTCATTTTTTTGAACACGGATTCCCGGCAGTTCATATGTCTCCTCGGAAATTAGATCCAATTTAAAGTAGAGTTTTCTTAACCAAAAGGAGCTTATGATGAAGAAATTGAAGTATAGTGAACAGCAAATCATTTCCTTGCCCAGAGAAGTTGAGCTAGGTGCCAAAGTTACCAAGACATCCAAGTACGGCATCAGTGATGCGACATACTACTAATGTACTAATGGAAATCTACTCACAGTGATATGGATGCATCGCAACTACTCCAACTCATGGTTTAGGACGCCTTTGAGGCGTTCACCTAATAAGCTTCCGGCTTTGCCAGAGGTGATTTAACTCAGATTCATTAAACCGGGTTAAAATATCCGTTCATTCTTCGACAAGCTCAGGACGAACGGATTTACTTAATTTGAAGTCAGGCTTTGATTATCACCATGCTTCGTCTTTATTTCTGCTTTAGTCTGTTGCTTCTGCAAAGCATCCTGCCGGTTTCCGCTTTTTCGTACGGTTTGCCTCTATCCGTTAAACAAAAGCTGCAGCAGCTGGCGATACCGGAGTCGGCAATCGGTGTGTATGTGCAGGAGGTCGGCAAGAGTCAGCCGGTCGTCACAGTTAATGCCGATGCGGCGATGAATCCGGCTTCGGTGATGAAACTGTTGACGACCTATGCCGGGCTGGAATTGCTGGGACCGGCGTATACCTGGCCGACCATGCTGTATGCCAATGGCCGGATGGCCGGCGGCGTTTTGCACGGTGACTTGATCATCAAAGGGTATGGCGATCCGAAACTGGATCTGGAGAATTTCTGGCTGCTGATTCATCGCTTGCGGCAAACCGGATTGCACGAGATCAAAGGCAATCTGATTCTCGATCATTCGCACTACGATATTCCCGCTGACGATCCCGGCGAGTTCGACGGGCAACCCTACCGTACTTACAACGTGCTGCCGGAAGCGTTATTGGTCAATTACCGCACCTCGACCATCCACTTGTTTCCGGAACCGGTAAGGAATGCCGTGCGTGTGGTGGTCGATCCGTTGCCGGAATCGGTGCAGGTGCAGAATAATTTGCAGTTGACTCAGGGTAGATGCGGCGATTGGCAAAATTTGCTGACGATCGATGTTGTACCCGGCAAGGAAGATAAAAATAATTTTACCGTGACGTTGAACGGCAGCTTCTCCCGGCAATGCGGGAAACAATCCTATATGCTGAGCCTGCAGGACAGTGCCGTGTATACCCGTGATTTGTTCAAACGCTTGTGGGCGCAGCAGGGTGGTTTATTTCATGGCGATGTGGTGCTCGGTAAAACGCCGCAACATTTGTCGCCACTGAAGATTTATCAATCTCCGCCGCTCGCCGATATCATCCGCGGCATCAATAAATTCAGTAACAATATCGCCGCGCGCCAGTTGTATTTGACGCTAGGTACAGGCGATGTGGTGATCAATAGTTCTCCGGCAACGCTGGCCAAATCCGAAACGGCAATCCGCCAATGGCTGGCATCCAAACAACTGAATTTCCCTGAATTGGTGGTGGAAAACGGTTCCGGACTGTCGCGCAAGGAGCAGATCAGCGCCCGGCACATGGGGCAATTGTTGCTGGCTGCATTTAACAGCCCAGTGATGCCGGAATTCATTTCTTCGTTACCGATTGCCGCCGTCGACGGCACGTTGAAAAACCGTTTCACCGATACTCCGGTGAAAGGCCTGGCGCATATGAAAACCGGTGCGCTCAACAATGTGCGCGCCTTGGCCGGTTATCTGCTGGATAAATCGGGGCGGCGCGTCATCGTGGTTTTTTTCGTCAATCACGAGCAAGCCGGACAGTCCCGTGCCGTCATGGATGCGCTGGTGCAATGGGTTTATAACCGGCAATAAGCTTTCTCCCTACGACAATCAGGCCTATTGATTCAAAATTCTTTTCGGCGTAGAGTTTCGACTCAAGGTAGTTGAGCTATTTTGAAATCAGGTGTTTCCTTTCAACCCTCGAGGGAGTGCACAACATGATGAATGAATATAAATCGCTTTCTGTGCAGTATTTGATAGGTACCGTGCAGATTTCCAAACCCGCTGCACCCAATCCGGTAACGTTCGATTCACCCGCATCCGAAGTCATGACCGATTTGCGCAAAATACACGCCGCCGTCATCGCGCCCAGTGTGACGATGGAGATCGCGAATACCTACATGATGCAGCGCGGTGTGCGTACCTTGCTGGTTATGGACGACGATGATTCGTTGGCGGGTATTATCACGGCAACGGACATCCTGGGTGAAAAACCGATGCGCTTTATCCAGGAAAGAGGCGTGAAATACAGAGAAATTCTGGTGGCGGATATGATGACGCCGCTGGAGAAGCTGGAAGCCATTCCGTTGGAAGAAGTCGCGCACGCGCGGGTCGGCAATATCGTTGCCAGCTTACGCGAAAGCGGCCGCTTGCATGCCTTAGTGATCGATGACAATACCATCGCATCGCCCAGGATCTGCGGCATTTTCTCCTGGACACAAATCGAGAAACAGCTCGGTACGGTTATTCCACCCAACAATGTTGCGCAGAGCTTTGCGGAAATTGAATCGACATTGATCGCGAGTTAGATTCAGCGCTTCCGAATACGGCAAGCACGTTACTGGTTCATTCCGTTCATGTCGCGAACAATCCGGAGTCATGAACGGAATGAGCGTAAGCAGTTAAGGAAACGCTGATTAATTGACTATACGAGCGAATCACTTCGTTGCGCGGTACTCGCTCCCTCGCCTATCTTATTGATATGTCTCGGTTGCTGTGTTCCGTGCGCCTCGTGCTTCATCTCATCCGCCGAATTAATCAGCGTTTCCCTAATTGGCAATGTCGCCGGTTTGACTGGCCCAGCCGCTGGCTTGTATTTTGATACCGGTGAATTCATCCAAGCTCAGGAAACCGAGCTCGGC
>JAFEEI010000179.1 GCA_018241205.1 Pseudomonadota bacterium | reverse complement strand
CTTCTTGCGTAAGCGTAAACCGGCAGCTGCTTAATATTTGAAATAGAGTCAAAGAAGAACTGAATAAAAGAGCGGAACAAGATGAAATATTTTGTTCCGCTCTTTATTTATAGTTATTTAGATTGCTTGTTGCAATCAATACTAGCTGTATCCTGTATCAATACTCATCATATTAGTAGCAGCCGGAAGTAAAAGTAATCTGTTTTCATACAACTGCGCCATCATTTTCCAAAGGTTTTTTCTCTATCTTGACAAGATCCTCGCGTTTGACTCTCAAGAGCATGATGATCGAACTGCCAACCATGATCGATGAATAGATACCAAATAAGATACCGATGGTTAGTGCCAGTGCAAAATAGTGAAGAACTTCGCCGCCGAATAAAAGCATTGCGATAACGACTATTTGAGTGCATCCATGCGTAATAACGGTACGTGACATTGTTTGCGTAATAGCGCTATCGATAACCTCTGTCAGAGATGCTTTGCGGTATTTGCGAAAATTTTCTCGAATACGATCAAAAATCACGACCGATTCGTTAACGGAGTACCCCAGGATGGCTAGTATCGCAGCCAATACCGTCAGTGAGAATTCCCATTGAAAGAATGCAAAGCAACCAACAATAATAACAACATCATGCAAGTTGGCGATAATGCCCGCCACGCCGAATTTCCATTCAAATCGCATGGCGAGGTAAGCCACGATACCAAGTGACACAAATAGTAAGGCAAGAGCGCCATTTTCCAGTAATTCACTGCCGACTTGCGGCCCGACAAATTCCACACGTTTCATTTCGACGGATGAGTCTACCTGCTTCAGTGCGTCTATGACGGTTTCCGATAGCCGGGCGCTGGAGATTTCAGGTTTGATCGGTAGGCGTATGAGGACATCGCGGGAAGTGCCAAAATTCTGCACACTAGCGTCCGGCATGTCGAGACTGGCCAATACCCCCCTAACTTTCTCAAGATCGGCAGTTTGGCTGTAGCTGACTTCCAATACGGTTCCACCTGTAAAATCGACACCGAGATTGAGTCCTTTTGTGGCAATGAAAAAAATAGACAAAAGAAAGGTCGCAATCGAAATGACGGCCCCGATCCGTCTCCATCGCATAAAGGGGATGTTTTGTTTAAATCTAAAAAATTCCATGATCTTTTCTTTCCTGAAATCTATTCAATTAATTCTTGGATTGCCTGGCATTAGATGATTTACGTTTATTTTTTACTTTGCCAGAGCTCTTGACGCCGGACTCAGCGGTGACATTACTGTCAGCATTGCGTGTATCTTCAGTTCTCGTTTTTGCCTGAGTGTTAGGTTGCGATTTAATACTTTCATTAAATGGCTGCTCAGTTCTTTGCGTATCGATCGTCTCAGATCTTGTTTTTTCCAGACTCGGAATGATTTTCTGGGGGGGCATGCTGGATTCTGGTATCCAAATTTTACCAACCGGGACGCGATCCAGTCTGCGGCGGCTTCCGTAAATCAGATTGACAATCCCGCGTGTGACGAAAGTTGCCGTGAACACAGAGGTTAAAATTCCCAAACACAGGACAACCGCAAATCCTTTGACCGGACCGGAACCAAAAGCAAATAAAGCAATACCGGCGATTAAGGTGGTGATGTTGGAGTCGACGATGGTGCCGAATGCGCGTTCAAATCCGGTATGAATGGCCAATTGCGGAGAAGCACCATTGCGTAATTCATCCCGGATTCTCTCATTGATCAGCACATTGGCATCAATCGCCATACCGACTGTCAATGCCAGTGCAGCCATTCCCGGCAGTGTCAATGTGGCTTGTAGAATCGATAGTAAGCCAACCAGCAATAATAAATTCATGGCCAGCGCGATGACGGAGATCACACCAAATACCGTGTAATAAATCGCAACGAAAAAGGCGACCGCTAAGAATCCGTATAATGTGGAGTTAAAGCCTCGAGCGATATTTTCCGCGCCTAGGCTTGGTCCCACTGTACGTTCCTCGATAATATCCATCGGTGCTGCCAATGCGCCCGCCCGCAGCAATAATGCGACATCGCGCGCTTCTTTGCTTGTCATGCGGCCGCTGATCTGCACGCGCCCGCCACCGATTTCTTCACGGATGACCGGCGCGGTGATGACTTCAGCCTGGTTTTTTTCAATCAGCAAAATGGCCATCCTTTTGCCGACATTGTCGCGAGTCAGTTGCTTGAAAATGCGCGATCCGCTATTGTCCAGATTGAGGTGTACCGCAGGCTGATTGTCTTTGTCAAAACCGGGCTGAGCATCGGTGATATGTTCGCCTGTCAGCAGTACTTGTTTCTTAACGAGCAAAGGGCTGCCGCCGCGTTCTTCGTAAAGCTCGGTGCCCATTGGCGCCTTGCCGCGCAGCGCGGCGTCGAGATCCTGTTCGTCGTCGACCATGCGGACTTCCAGCGTAGCCGTGCGTCCTAGAATGTCTTTTGCTTTGGCGGTATCCTGCACACCCGGCAATTGCACGATGACACGATCCACGCCGGCTTTCTGAATGATCGGCTCCGCAACTCCTAATTCATTGACGCGGTTACGCAATGTGGTGATGTTTTGCAGTACTGCCGATTCTTGCATACGAGCGATCGCTTCGGTTTTAATCGTCGCGATCAGGTGGTAGCGGCTATCGAGGTTTTCTTCCTTCAAACTAAGATCCGGATAGTTCGACTTCAATTCGGTTCCAGCTTTTGCGCGTGACTCGGCATCGCGGAATTTTAGTGTCAGCTTCTTGGCGTGTTTCTCAAGTCCGGCATAGGAAATTTTTTGTTCGCGCAATTTGGCGCGGATATCCGCACTATAACGATCCAGTGACTTGTCGAGCGCACCTTCCATATCGACCGCCAGCATGAAATGCACACCGCCGCGCAAATCCAACCCCAAATACATCGGCAAGGCGCCAAGATCGGTCAGCCATCGCGGGGAATTCGGCAGCAAATTCAGTGCGATGATATAGTCGCTGCCAAGTGTGGATTCCAGCAAATCTTTGGCTTTGATTTGGGTATCCGTATCAGCGAAACGTACTTTGATACTTCCTTCTTCCAGGAGTGTGCCATCCGTTTCAAGATTGGCTTGCTTTAACGCGTCTTCGACTCGTTGCAGCAAGGCGGTGTCAGTGCTTGCGGAAATCCGTAAAGGAGAAATCTGTACTGCGGGCGATTCGCCGAAGAAATTCGGCAAAGTGTAAAGCAGGCCGAGTAACAGTGAAACCGCAATAATCAGGTATTGCCAAAGTGCGTAGCGGTTCATGTGTGTCAATTAATTATTAATAGGTGATAAAAGGGTAAAAAAGATTTGTCGTGTCAGGCAGTGCAATCAGCATTTTTTTTCCTGCCTGCGCGGTTATTTCTTTTCGCTATTTTTTAGCTTCAGTATCGTTACCAGCTGAGGCTTCTGCTATTTCCGCTGTTTCCGCTTGATTGTTTTCTATTGGAGCAGCTGATTTGGTTGTTTTGGATTTTTGTGTTTTACCTTTCGGCTCGATACTTTTTAATGTCCCTTTCGGCAGCAAAGTTTGTACCGAAGACTTCAGAACGGTGACTTCAGTAGCAGGCGCTATTTCGATAATGACATAATTTTCGCTGACATTGAGAACCTGCCCGAGGATGCCGCCGTTCGTGATGACTTCGTCACCCCTTTGCAAACTATCCACCATTTGCTTTTGCTCTTTTGCACGCTTGGCTTGAGGGCGGATCAGCAGAAAATAAAATATCAGCAATATTCCGAACATCGGCAGCAGACTCATCCAGTCTGCAGTGTCTTGAGCCGACGAAGCGGCTTGGGCAAATGCATCATTAATCAGCATAAAACTCTCCCTTTTCTAAAAAAGGCACATATTAGCATGATGACCCCTTAGGCCAGAAATTCTTGTGCATATTCTTCAAATTGTTTGTTTTCGATTGCGCTACGAATTTCCGCCATCAGTTGCTGGTAGTAAAACAGATTGTGCACGGTGTTCAAGTGCGCTCCCAGCATTTCGTTGATGCGCTGCAAGTGGTGCAGATAGGCGCGGCTGAAATGTTGGCAGGTATAACAACCGCACTGCTCATCCGGAGGCGATGTATCCAGCCGGTAACGGCTGTTACGCAATTTGATGATGCCCTGGCGTGTATACAGCCAGCCATTGCGAGCATTGCGCGTGGGCAGCACGCAATCGAACATATCGATGCCTTGCGCTACGGCATGGACAATATCCGCTGGCGTGCCGACACCCATCAAATAACGTGGTTTATCGGCGGGCAATAGCGGCGTCGTATGCGTCAGGATACGCTGCATGTCGGCCTTGGGTTCGCCGACGGAGAGACCGCCGATCGCGTAGCCGTCAAAACCGATGACTTGCAAACCGGCCAATGACTGGTTGCGCAGATGCTCGAACATGCCGCCTTGCACGATGCCGAACAAAGCGTTCGGATTATCGTGATGCGCTTGTTTGGAACGCTCCGCCCAACGCAGACTGAGTTCCATGGATACTCGCGCAGTAGTTTCATCCGCCGGATAAGGCGTGCATTCGTCAAAGATCATCACAATATCGGAATTGAGCGCGTGTTGAATCCACATCGATTCTTCTGGCGATAAAAAACAGTTGTCGCCATTGACCGGCGATTTGAAATGAACGCCTTGTTCGGTGATTTTGCGCAATTCACCCAAGCTGAAAACCTGGAATCCGCCCGAATCGGTCAGAATCGGGCCGCGCCATCCCATGAAATCATGTAATCCGTTATGCGCCTCGATAACCTCCAAGCCGGGGCGCAGCCACAAATGAAACGTATTGCCGAGAATGATTTGTGCGTTTGTCGTTTGCAGTGCGGCAGGCGGCATGCTTTTGACCGCGCCGTAAGTGCCCACCGGCATGAAAACCGGTGTTTCGACCGTGCCATGCGCGAGCGTCAATGTTCCGCGGCGAGCGGCTTTGTCAGTCGAATGCAGCTGAAATTTCATGACTTCCTCTCAATCAACATAGCATCTCCGTAACTGAAAAAACGATAGCGCTCATTAACCGCATGCTGATAAGCGCGCCGGATATTATCCATACCGGCAAAAGCCGAGACCAGCATCAGCAATGTCGAACACGGTAAGTGAAAGTTGGTCAGCAAGCGCTTGGCCACTTGGAAACGATAGCCCGGTGTAATAAAAATCCGCGTGTCGCCATAGCCCGCAACTAACTGACCTTGATGCGTCGCCGCACAAGATTCCAGCGCTCGCAGCGAGGTGGTGCCGACGGCCAGAATACGTCCGCCCGATTGTTTGGCTTGCCCGATCGCATCCACGGTGGCTTGGGGAATATGGTAAGTTTCGCTGTGCATGGCGTGATCGGCGATATTTTCGACCCGTACCGGTTGAAATGTTCCCGCGCCGACGTGGAGTGTGACATAGGCGATCATGACGCCCATCGTACGCAATTGATCCATCATGCCGGTATCAAAATGCAATCCGGCTGTCGGAGCCGCGACAGCGCCCGCATTTTTCGCGTAAACCGTTTGATATCGTGCTTCATCTGCTGCATTGGCCGGGCGGTTGATGTAGGGGGGTAACGGCAGTTGGCCGTAGCTTTCGAGCAATTCCGCAACCGTTTCTTCATGTTCGAAGCGCAAGGTATAAAACTCCTGTTCACGGGCAATTACGGTTACCGGCAACTCGCCTGCAAGCAATAATGTTGAGTCCGGTTTGGGCGCATGACTGGCACAGATAGCTGCTAAAACATGGCGATCATCGAGTATCCGTTCCACCATGACTTCCACCTTGCCGCCGCTGTCCTTCCTGCCGAATAAGCGCGCTTTGATGACTTGGGTGTCATTGAATACCATCACATCCCCGGCGCGCAGGTAATCAGGCAGATTGGAAAATACCCTATCCTGCCAGCGATTATGATTGCTATCCAAATAGAGTAACCGGCTGCCGGTGCGTTGTCCGGCGGGGAATTGTGCGATCAGTCCGGCGGGCAGGTGGAAATCAAAATCCTGAGTCTTCATGTCCGCTATTATACCGGCGCAGCATGCTTTCCGCCCATGTGGCTTGCTGTACTTCCGCTTTTCAGTGATAATTACGCCTTCTGTTTGTTTAAAAGCAGACGAGTTGTTTGGCCGAGATGGCGGAATTGGTAGACGCACGGGACTCAAAATCCCGCGATGGTGACATCATGGGGGTTCGATTCCCCCTCTCGGCACCAAGTGCAGCATTCAGGTAGTTTTAGTTCGTTTCAAATCCCTTTTGAATCATAACAATTTTTAAAATTGACTGTAACTAAGATCGCGATTGTCTTTTGATACGCCGTCAGTTTTTGCGGTATTTATGACGATATTTCTTTTAATGCGAACATTGAATATTCCATGAAATAATCGTTACAGTTGATTATTTGGTTCCCTCTCTCTTTCTGATTTTTCAGCCAATCTTTTTCTTATTTATCAAAGTCGATTATTCATTATCCACAAATTCTGTGGATAACTTTGTGAATAATTACTTGACTTCGGTACTTAACCTGCATATTTCTAAGGCTTTTTGTTGATCTGATTAATTATTTAACACAATAATTATGTGACACTTATCATATGGTTATGGGACAATTTTCATCTTGATGTGAAATTATTAAGAGAGATTTCTATAATCCGATCAAATTGTGGATTATTTAAAATGTCAAGGGAAAACTGAATTGCTTGTTGTGGAAGAGAGAGGATGTCGGTTGTAGCCGGCATCGGAGTTTTTTTCCGCATATTGGAGAAATTAACTTTTTGAAATCTCGATAAAACCATTATTTACTTTATTTAAAATATCTATGTAGGAATTTTTGAGTATAATAGTAAGAGATTGCCTCATAAAATCATAATAAAATAATGATATTTATTGGGTATTTAATTTTTTTATCAGAGAGTTAATTCTATAAACGGTTTAGGGTTATTGAAAGCTGACGATGCTTATTTTTTTCTCCCAAGAAAAGACCAATTTAGCGGATCAATATAGCGATTTGTTTGAAATCTGCCATTTCAGTGATTTTTCCGGTTGGGAAAAAAATAAAATCGCACCTTCCGTTTTTATCATCGCCGGGGACCGGCAATATATTTCTTCAGTGCTTGGAAAAATACGCAGGGATGATGACGTTTTTGCGTCATTGTGTTTTGCAATCGATCCGGTTGCCCCGTTCGATAATTTGCTACTGGACGGTCAATTACCGCAGCCATCGGTTTTGCTGGAAGCGGTCAGTCAAGTTGAAGATTTGCAGAAATCGCTGAAGAGTAGCGAAACCTACATCACACACCAAGGCCGGTTAATCAAATACTTGTGGTTGCGCCCGGATTTTATTCTGCAGCCGCACCATGAGTGGCAGTATCCGCGTTTTTACCGTTATCCGTTGCTGGAAGCATTGAGTCAGAATGGATCCGATTCTTTCGAATGGCTGCGCAATCTCGCCAATAACAAAATAATCGAAGCCTTGACGATGCTTGACCGGCAGCGAGAATGCACTTATTGCCGCTCGGCGCATTTGAGTTTTATCGATGTGTGCCCGAACTGTTTATCGATCGATATCAAGTTGCAGGCTTCATTGCATTGCTTTGCTTGCGGTTGCGTCGATGTGCAGGATAGATTCATGGATGGCGGTACCCTGGTTTGTCCCAAGTGCCATACGCATCTGCGGCATATCGGCAGCGACTATGACCGGCCGATCGAAAACTATCGCTGTCAATCGTGCAGCCAAACTTTCATAGAAGGCGATGTGCAGGTGCGCTGCGCGATGTGTGAAAAAGAGATGAAGCCCGGTGATCTCATTCTGAATGAGGTGCACAGCTGGCGCTTGAGTGATAAAGGCAGGACGATTGCTTTCCGCGGTGAAGTATTCGATTTGTCTTCGGGGTTCGATCAACTTGACTTCGTTTCCCGCGAGCTGTTTATTCATGACCTCGATTGGATGATGGTGACGTCGCAGCGTTATCCTAATGTGCACTTCAGCTTATTCGGCATCTATTTTGCCAATTTGCCGGATTTGGTGGAGCTGTTTAGCCATGCGCGCTTGCTGCAAATGCTCGAATCTTTTGCGCAACGTTTGCGAAGCTTGTTGCGTACCCCCGATCTTTCCACGCGAACGGCAGAGAGCATGCTGTGGCTGTTGTTACCGAATACCGATGAACAGGGGCTGACCGGTTTTCACAGGCGTATTGAGAACAGTATGAAAGTACTGCTGGAAGAAAGTGAGCATAAACTGGATTTCCGGTTTATCAGCATTTCTTCGCAAAATATTACCGGCAAGGAAAATGCCGAGCTTCTTCTGGCGCGTCTTTCCGGTGAATTACTATAGTTCATGGATAGTTTGCATCAGGCATGGTCGTTTTTCCTTCTTGCTACATCGCGTTATCAAGATGTGCAGTATGTCTTCATGCTGATTCCGTTCGTACTGTTTTTTGAATTGCCGCTGTATTTTCTCAATTGGATGAGCGTTTTCCGCTATTTGTTCAGGAAATCGGCAGAAGCACCGGTGTCCCTTCCGTACTATCCCAAGGTTACTTGTGCGATTACCTGTTACGCGGAAGGAAAGGCGGTGCAAGGTACGGTGATTTCTTTGCTGGAGCAAGTTTATCCGGGGCATATTGAAGTCATTGCGATGGTCGATGGCGTGCAAAAAAATATTGCGACCTATCAAGCGTTGAAGGAACTCACACCCGTGGCTGCGAATTACACCAAGCGCTCGTTGATCATTATCCCAAAAATTCAACGCGGCGGCAGAGTCTCGTCATTGAATGCCGGCTTGAACCGGGCGCAGGGTGAGATTTTTTTTGCATTGGATGGTGATACGTCGTTCGACAATCAAATGGTGAATTCTGCAGTATCGCACTTTCGCAATCCTGGCATCGTGGCGGTTACCGGCCCGATGCGCGTGCGTAATGCCCGGAATACGCTCGTCACCCGGTTGCAGAGCCTGGAATATATGCTGAGCATGCAGGTGGGCAAGTTAGGATTCGCAAAGCTGAATGTCATTAACAACGTACCCGGGGCTTTCGGTATTTTCAGAAAATCTTTTATACAAAAAATCGGCGGATGGAATACCGGGACTGCCGAAGATCTTGATCTGACGTTGCGCATCAAGCAATACCACAGGCGTTATCCGCACTTGCAGATCGAATTTGAACCCGGTGCGGTTTCGCATACCGATGTGCCGGAGAGTTTTCAGGATTTTCTCAAGCAACGCTTACGCTGGGATGGCGATCTTTGGTACATCTACTCGAATAAGCACAAGTACGGAATTTCCGCTGCGACTATGGGGTGGAGCAATTTCATATTTCTACTATGGTACGGGATCTTGTTTCAGATCGTCATGCCTTTCTCGATCGTGATTTATACCATCTATATGGCGATAAAACTTCCTATCTATACTTTTCTGTTAAATATGATGCTGGTTTATATGTTCTATCTGAGTCTGATTACGCTGCAGTATATTTTCTACCTTGCGCTTATCTCGGACAGAAAATGGCAGGATTGCGAAGCCATGTTAATTCTGCCGGTTTATCCGCTCTTTCAGTTTATTTCGCGGGTATGGAGCACTTTTGCGATTTTGAATCAGATACTCAATAAAGGTCATCTGGATTCTGCAATGGCACCGTTGTGGGTGCTGAAAAAGGGGAAACAGTAAAAGTGCGTTTTTTCTTGCTGCTCGCGATAGCGTTGATGCTGACGGCTAATGCAGCCGCGGAAGTGAGAACGCTGACCGAGTTTTATGCGAATCTAGATGAAGCGGCAACTGTACTGAAAGCGAAAGCGGATTTGGATGCGCAGCAGTCGCAATTGCACGTGCAGGAAGCGCAGAAGGGCTGGGAAATATTCGGCGGGGTGTCCGCGGGTTATCAAAAAAGCCCGTTTGCCCGCGAGCCTTTCGGGCATTTTTTTGATCCGCTGGGCCGGATCGGTGTGCGTTATCCGTTGCTGGGCAGTGCGGAGCGGCAGCAACGGGCGATTGACGATGCGGCAACCCAGGTGAAAATCGAAGGTATCCGGCTGGATTGGAGCAAGCGGCTGGCGAAACTTTTCCTGGAAGAAAACTATGCCGCCTATTGGAGCGCGAAAAAGATGCTGGCTTTGACGGAAGCCTATCTGCGGCTGCGCGACGATGGTGCGGCTGACATTCTGCATAAACGCCGTGAAGCGGGTTTATTGTTCATGTCGGATTATCTCGAGTTTCTCTCAGCCTTCGATCGCGCCGAGCGATCACAAATAGAATTCAGCAATAACCGCGATCAAGCGTTAATCAGGCTGGGGTATTTGACGAATGCCAGAATTTCTCCCTTTGAGGCGGTCAGACCGGAGCTGCATGAAATTGAAAACAATACGTTTATGGATGTCGAGCAACTGGATCTGAAAATACTGCAGGCCCGCATAGACAACATTCAAAACACCAAAGAAAAGGAAAATTGGCGCGGGATTGAGTCCGATGTCAACGCGACTGCTTTCGGCGGCCCGGCCATTCCGCATCCGTCGCCCGAATCGATGCAGCTCGGCTATGGCGGATCGGTCGGTTTTAATTTCAGAATGCCGCTCGAAATTATGAGTCTGCGGAAAAATGAAGAATCCCGGTTAAACAGTCAATTGATCAGCCTGCGTGCGGATTACACCCACCGGGATCAAGAGTTGCAGCATGAATTCCGCGCCTTGCTCAGTAGTTATCAACAGCTGGCGCAACAAATCAAATTTCAGCATACACGCCTGGAAGCGGCGTGGGAATTGATCCGTGAACGGAATTTGCGCCTGCGGGTGATGGATGGAGACGTTATCGAGAAATACTTTCAAGCAGTCAATACCTATTACCGGATTGCGATCGAAAATGTCGAAACGGAATCGGAGCAATGGAAATTGCATATCCGGTTGCGGCAATTTATTGCGTTGCTGGAAACTAAAGGAAAAAATCCTCATCCGGAAATCAACTTAAACATGCTGATGGAGCCGCTGCATCAAGCGGTATCGTTTCTCGCCGGCGGCGAAAAGCGGGCATCGGCAAAGCGCATTAATCAACCGGCCGCAGCGGATACCCAAGTTTCTTCCGGCCGCTTGGCAGCGTACGTGTGGAATGTTGACCGATTAATTGCCCAACCGGACCTGTGGAAGAAGAATCAGGCTATCGAAATCGACCGCTTCCTGATCTCTCTGAACGGACGGCAAGTTTCCAGGATTGCGGAAAATCCCGCGCGGTTAAAAAAGTTTCTGACGGATGCGCACCGGCGGGGGAAAAAGGTTGAATTGCTGCTGGGTGATCCCGATTGGATTTTGCCCGCGCAGCGCGGCAAGCTGCTGCAACTTGTCAAGAAACTCAGCAACATCAATTTTGACGGTCTGCACCTCGATATCGAGCCGGATCAACTCGTGTCGGAATTGTCCGGAAAAGCGCGGCTGGAAGAACTGATCGAAACGGTTCGCCAGGTATCCGCCATTTCGCCGTGGCCGGTAGGTTTCAGCATGCATCCGCGTTATCTGATCAAAGCATCGTCTTTCGATATTTGTCTGCCATGTGAGCTCAAGACAGAAGGAGTCAAAGAAATTACCGTCATGTACTACTCGCTGAATCTGACGAATATTGTTGCCGCGCTGAAATCAGCCATGCAGCAACATCCGGATCTGACATTCAGCCTGGCGCAAAGCCTGGAACGGGAATTGGATCCGGAAAACAGTTATGCGCACAAACCGCAATCTATTTTCATCGATGCGATGAAACAATTGCAGGATCAGCTCAAGGCAGCCAATTTCAGCGGGCTCGTTATTCAATCATGGCAAGACTTGGAGAGCTATCTTAATGAAAATACGCTTTAACCAACCGGAAAGTAAAGCACCGGACATCGACCGCGGGTTACGGGTTCAGTATAGCGCGGCTAAACGTTCCGCCAGGCCGTGGCGCTGGTACTTGATTATTGCGATCTCCAGTCTGCCAATCGTTTATCTGCTTGGGGTCATTGTTTGGGATGCGATCAACATTGAGGCCAACGGCCGCATCCGGCTGCCGAGTTTTACCGTGCGTGCTGCGGCCGATGGTTATGTGCAGCAATTATTTGTCGAGCCGTTGCAAACGGCGTCCGAAGGCTCGCGCTTAGCTGGAATGGTTAATACTGCGCTATTCGACAATCGCGACCGGCTGCAAGTCGAGCTCGATGCGCTCGTGCAAGAGAAAAGAAAAATGCTGTTGCAGGCTGGTCACTCCAGAGCAAACGCAATGGAACTGCTGAAATTTGCCCAAGAGCAAAAGAATTTTTCCTATCGGCGCTTACGTCAGTACGAATCGCTATTCAAGCAGGGCGCTGCAACGCAAGCGGAAGTTGCCTCAATCCGGAGTCAATATAATTCAGTCTTGGAAAATCTGGCCATGCTGGAACGAGGGGAGCGCCAAGAGCGTGACAGGTTATATAGCCAGGAACACGGCCAGTCGCCGGAGATACGCATGATCTCTAACCGGATCAATCAGTTGCAGCTGGAGTTTGACAAGATTCAAGATCAAATTTATCAGTTAAATCTCATTGCACCGGCCGGAAACGGTATGGTGGCGGAACTGTTCGCTCAACCCGGGGAATTTTTGAGCCGCGGCCAGCCTTTGCTGGAAATTATATTTCCTGAAAAAGCGTATATCGACGCCTATATTCCGCCGAAATATCAGGATTATGCGGTGGTGGGGCAAACTGTCACGGTCAAATTTCCTAACGGCGAGAAGGTCAAAGCTAAAATAACTTCCGTGCCGGGTGTCATGCAAAAATCGGTTACTGCTGAGATTAATCCGCTGGAGACTGTTCAATTTGCGATACTGGCGCAATTGGAATTTGTTGAGAATGTCAAAAACCGGTTAATCAACGGGATGCCAGTTACGATCTATTTAAAATGAACAGGCATGTCGATCAAGTTATCAACGGAATTCTGCAAGCGCAGGCGTAATACTCAAGCCAGCAAGAAATCAATTCAATCGAAACCTCCGCATCAAAAAATTAACTCTGGCGAGTCAGCTATCATCTTCTAAACCATCCGTAATTTTCATTTATCCACATTTTCTGTGGATAACATTGTGAATAAGGTGCATCTTGGGTAATTAACTTAACGGACAATAAGGAAAATCCCCAATCTGCTTAATTATTTAACAGTTTTATTATGCATTAATTATCATGCGCTTATGTGTTTGTTTGGTTTTTGTAAAGTGACCGTATAAGCGCTATCGCGCGAGCCGGCCTGGTTTGCTCCAAACTTGGATAAGTTGATTATTTATATCGTGTATGATCGCGCATTTATTTTCTTTAGTTGTTCGATCGGTAATACAAAAATTTCTAAGACGTTATGCTGAATATTCAATCGTTGACTTATTTGCAAGGCGGAACTCCGTTGCTGGAAAATTGCCATTTGCAGATTTTCGCCAATCAGCGCGTGGGGTTGGTCGGTACGAATGGTTGTGGTAAATCCACATTGTTCCGCTTGATTCGCGGGGTGATCAAGCCGGATGGCGGCGAAGTCAGTTTGCAAGCCGGCAAAACCGTCGCATTCGTCGAACAGGAAATCGCTAATTCAGAACAATCCGCCATTGAATTTGTATTGGACGGCGATGTTGAGTTGCGTCAACTGGAAAAAATTCTGGCGCAAGCCGAACACGATACTGCCTGGTTTGAAGCGCAGCAACGCTATGAAGTCATTGACGGCTATACCGCACCAGCGCGTGCAGCGCAGCTATTGCGCGGATTGGGTTTTGCCAACGTCGCGCTGGAGCGGCCGGTTAACCATTTTTCGGGTGGCTGGCGCATGCGTTTGAATCTGGCGCGCGCCTTGATGCATCGCGCCGATCTATTATTGCTCGATGAGCCGACCAATCACTTGGATCTGGAAGCGATTCTGTGGCTGGAACAATATTTGGCGCGCTATCCGGGCAGTTTGATCGTGGTATCGCACGACCGCGAGTTTCTCAATGCGTGTGTCAACCGCATTGCGCATATCCATAACCGGCAAATCGACGGCTATAGCGGTAATTATGACGATTTCGAGCGTGCGCGCGCCGAACGTCTGCTGCAACATACCCAGGCTTTGCAGCAGCAACAGAGACAAATCGCGCACATGGAGGATTTTGTGCGCCGCTTCCGCGCCAAGGCGACCAAGGCCAAGCAGGCGCAGAGCCGTATCAAAGCACTGGAGCGCTTGACCCGCTTAGCACCAGTGCAGGTTGAAGACGGTCACTTTGCGCTACAGATCGAAGCGCCCGAACGCAGCCCCGATGTCTTGTTGCGCGCCAGGAACATGAGCTTCGGTTATGGCGGCCGACCGTTGTTTCAGCAGGTGAATCTGATCTTGCAAGCAGGGATGCGGATTGCATTGCTGGGGCCGAACGGCGCGGGTAAGTCTACGTTGATCAAGCTGTTGACCGGAGAAATTCAGCCGGCCACTGGTTCAGTGGAATGGGCGCAAAATATCCGTATTGGCTACTTTGCGCAGCATCAACTGGAAAATCTCGACGGTGCAGCGGCGCCTGTGGAGCACATGCAGAAACTGGCGCCGGCGCAAACCGAGCTGGATTTGCGGAAATTTCTAGGGCGGTTCGGTTTGGGCGGGGACAGCGAGAACCGTCCGGTTGCCAGTTTTTCCGGCGGGGAAAAGAGCCGCTTGGCGCTGGCGTTATTGGCTTGGCAAAAACCGCATTTGCTGTTACTGGATGAACCGACCAATCATTTGGATTTGGACATGCGCGATGCGCTGACGCTGGCATTGGAAGCTTATTCCGGTGCCGTGGTGCTGGTTTCGCACGATCGCAGCCTGGTGCGAGCCGTGGCGGATGAATTGTGGCTGGTGGCGGATGGTCAGGTGCAGTTGCTGGACGGTGATCTGGAAGATTATAAGAACTGGCTGGAGGCGCGTCGTTCCAGAGAAGCTACAGAAACAAAGGCAGTTGTGCAAAAAGCGCAACCTAAAGCCGCGCTCAAGCCAAACAAGAAAGCATTACTGTCTAAGCAATCCAAACTTGAAGCGGCATTAACCATAGCGCACAAAGAACTGGCTGAGGTGAATCGCCGTTTAGCCGATCCCGCGACGTATACGAACTGTTCGCGTGAGGAAATTGACCGGCTCAGTACGATTCACGCCATGCTCGAGGAAAAAGTAGCCGAGCTGGAAGAAAACTGGCTGGAACTTGAAATGGCGATGGAAGAGTGAATGGAAAGAAGCTGATGAAGCTGATTTCGCCAGTTCTATACCTGCATGTTCATGATTTCCTGATAAGCAGTGACCAGTTTGTTACGGACTTGGATCATGGATTGAAAGGACACATTGGCTTTTTGCAATGAGATCATCACTTCATGTAAATCGACATTCGATTGGTCGCTGACAAATTGCTCACTGAGCTTGTCTACATTTTTTTGTGCGTTGTTTACTTGATCCACAGCCGCTTTCAGCTTTTCGCCGAAATCAACGCCGGCAATTTCGTCCGCACCCGCTGATTTTTTTACACCCGAAGCCAGCGCCGAGGTGGCTTGCAATTGCTTCAGGATGTTATCAATTCCGGATTTGTCCATGCTTTACTCCATTGTAAATTATCTGAAAATATATCAAATCATGCTTATCTGTTTATAAAAAATTCGTGACTAGCTTGTCATGCGGTATTGTTGCAATTTATAGCGCAAAGTCCGTTCGGAAATACCTAGTTTCTTTACGGCTAGTTTGCGCGAACCATTAACGGCGGCCAAAGTTTCCAGTATATGTTTTCGTTCGAGCGTTTTGATATCCCCGGAAGACGTCTCCACATCGGCTTCATTGGCCTGCTTGCCGGAATCGGCGTGTGGCAAATGAATGTGTTCCGCGTCGATGAGATTATCCGCCGCCAGTATCATCGCGCGTTGCATGACATTCTCCAATTCCCTGATATTACCCGGCCAAGAATACTGCGTTAGTTTATCGATTGCTGCTTTTGTCATTGTGCAAGCAGCGTGACTGGAGCCTGTGGTTGCTTCCGCAAGCGCGCGCTGCGCCAGAGGCTCGATATCCAGCGGCCGTTCCCGTAAGGGAGGTATTTCGATTGGAAACACGTTGAGGCGGTAATACAAGTCTTCACGGAACCGGCCGCTTTTAACTGTTGCCATCATGTCGCGGTTGGAAGTCGCTAGAACGCGAATGTCCAGTTTGATGGTTTTATGCCCGCCGACGCGTTCCACTTCCCTTTCCTGCAGCACGCGCAACAATTTGGCTTGCAGTTCCAGCGGCATTTCCGATACTTCATCCAGCAATAATGTACCCCCCTGCGCTTGCTCGAACTTTCCAGGCTGTGCTTGCGCCGCACCGGTAAAAGCGCCTTTTTCGTAACCGAACAATGTGGCTTCCAGCAGATTTTCCGGAATGGCCGCGCAATTGATGGCGACAAATGGTTGATCGGAACGTGCGGAATGTTGATGAATGAATCGCGCAATGACTTCCTTGCCGCAGCCGCTCTCACCCGTTAGCATGACCGTGGCCGGTGATTGGGCGACCCGTTTGGCCAAGGATAATAATGCCCGAGTGCGCGGATCTCTAGCGACCGTTTTGTCATCCTGTTCCGGTTGGGACAAGGCATGCCGTTTGATATGCGTGAGCAAATTATCCGGGTCGAACGGCTTGAGTAAATAATCGCATGCACCAGACTGCATGGCGGCAACCGCTTTTTCCACGCCGCCGTAGGCAGTCATTAGTAACACCGGTAATTCCAGATCGAATGCCTTGATCTTCTTTAATAACGTAAATCCGTCAACAGGTTTCATTTGAACATCGCTAACGACCATTCCTACTCGTGTTTGTTGCAGCACAATCATGGCATCATTACCGTTGGCAGCCGCCAAAGCCTCGTAACCGGCTAATTTAATTGTGGCGCAAACGGCTTCGCGTAAATCCTCATCGTCTTCCACGACCAGAATGGGTAATGATTTCATACTTTTTCTCCTGTATTTCTCGGCAACCACACCCTGAATTCGGTCCCTTCGTGCGGTGTTGAATGAATTTGCACTTCACCACCCATGGACTCAATGACACCGCGGACAATGGCTAAACCCAATCCCGTGCCTTCCGCGCGCGTGGTGAAAAAAGGCTCAAATAACCTTTCCTGCAATGCAGCATCGATACCGGGACCATCGTCATGAACGCTCAGAATGATGTTTTTTTCCTGCAAATGGCAGGCGAGAACGATGTGTCCGCCCGGAGCCGAGGCTTGCATGGCATTTTCCAGCAGATTGATCATGGCGCCGCCTAAAGCCTGATGATCCGTAATCATGGTTTCCGCCGCGCTTTGATCATCAACGGTGAATTGCAAATCTTGCTGCATCATTTGAGGCTCTACAACTTGGCGCAACTCGGCTAATAAATCACTGATGACCACAGGCTCGCGCCGCCTCGCTTCGCCTTTTACAAAACGGAGCATATCCTTGGTCAAGTGTTCCAGATGATGCAGGCGCTCGATGGTTTTGTCCGCGAATTTTTTCCGCTCGATGGAAGTGAGCGCGTCATTTCCCAGATGATTGGCGTATAGCAATGCGGTAGAAAGCGGGGTGCGTAACTGATGTGCCAGATTGGCCGCCATTTCGCCCATAGAAGTCAGGCGCTGGTTGCGCCGGATCAACTCCTGCATGGCATACGCTTCGGTAATGTCGTTGATCAGCAGAATTTTCCGGCCTGTTAAATCGGTTGCGTTGCCTTCGATACGGATGTGCCGCGGCCGCGCGCTGTGTTCTTGCTTTAATAGCCATTCATTGATGATCGCAGCCGGTGCTAAGCGTTCCCGAACGACTTGTTGCCATGCCAAACCAACCAACGATTCACCGAGGATGGCGATCGCCGCGGGATTGACCTGTTCGATGCGCTCCTGCGCATCCAGTGCGATCACGCCGCCGGGTAGTGCATTCAATAACAGGCTTAACTGCTGCGACAGGTTTTCTTTTGCAATTAGCTGCTTGTGCAATTCGCCATTGGCGAGCGCCAGTTCGCGCGTGAGCTGAGTTACTTGGCATTGTAAATCCTGATAAACACCGGAAAGCTGTTCCGATGCCTCGTTAAAAGCTGCGAACGCCAGCTTGAGCTGTTCTTGATCGGCTGAGACAGACTTAATTTTTCTGACGTTTTTACTGTGCACGAGTTTAGATAATGCTGATTAGGGATGGTCGGTAGCTTACCATTCCCGCCTGTTTCGACAATGCCGCAAATAAGGCGAGCAAAACTATTCTATTCACGCATTCAGATTTTATAAGTTTATAGATAATCTCATCGCATCAATAAAAATCCACTATGAATGCGGATGGTTGATGCGCAAGCGGCGTGCCTGGATATTCCCGGGCGTTCCAATTCAAGCACCCTTGCTGAAATGGTTTGGAAATAGATTTGTTGGTGATAATGAATGCCCTATTGATTTGCAACACAGAATTTAAGCAGGAGAAGAACACGTGGCAACAGTACCGAGTGAATCCAATACAACGGCGGCCCCTTCAGCAATGGGTCTGGGGCAGTTAAGTCAGTTATCCAATCAAAAAAAACTGGGATTGATTCTCTCAGCGGCGGCTGTTGTTGCGCTCTTGGTTGGCGCTTTGATGTGGAGTCAGACGCCGGAGTATCGCGTGCTCTACAACAACGTGCCGGATCAGGATGGTGCGGCCATCATCAGTGCTTTGCAGCAAATGAACGTACCGTACAAGTTTTCAGAAAGCGGCGGTGCGATTCTGGTGCCCGAAAAGCAAGTACATGAAGTGCGCTTGCGCCTGGCTGGCCAGGGATTGCCGAAAGGCGGTCTGGCGGGATTCGAATTAATGGAAAATCAAAAATTCGGCGCTAGCCAATTTGCCGAACAGGTTAATTACCAGCGCGCGCTGGAAGGTGAATTGGCGCGCTCGGTTCAATCCCTGACTGCCGTGCAAAGCGCGCGCGTGCATTTGGCGATGGCCAAGCCTTCGGTGTTTTCACGAGAAAAGCAGCAGCCCAGTGTCTCGGTATTGCTCCATCTGCATCCTGGCAGGGTTTTGAGTGCCGAACAAGTCAGCGCGATTGTGCATTTGATGGCCAGCAGTGTGCCTAATTTGCCGGTTAAGAACGTGACAGTGGTAGATCAAAACGGCAATCTGCTCAGCACGCAGAATGATAAACAGGATTCCCGGTTTGATGCCAAGCAGTTGGAATATATAAAGGAAATCGAAGAAAACTATATCCGCCGTATCGAGACCATTCTTACACCCATTACCGGATCTGCCAATGTGCGTGCGCAAGTGACTGCGGATGTTGATTTTTCCCGGATTGAACGCGCCGAAGAAATGTACCGGCCGAATAATAATGAATCAGAAGCTGCCGCGATCCGCAGTCAGCAAATGCTCGAAGCGACTTCCACGGGTTCTAAGCTGGATGGCGGCATTCCGGGTGCGCTGACCAATCGTCCGCCTGAACCGGCAACGGCGCCGATTGAAGCGGGCGGTGCTAACAAGGAAGGCGGTGATAAAGCGGTGCCGACTGATAAGAAAAAAGAATCGACGATAAATTACGAAGTCGATAAAACAGTGCAGCACGTGCAGCAATCGACCGGCAATATCAAACGATTATCCGCTGCGGTGGTGGTGAATTACCGCAAGAAAGCCGATGAAAACGGAGAGGTAACGCATGAGCCATTAACGGCTGAGGAAATTAAGGAAATCAACAATCTTGTGCGCGAAGCCATGGGGTATAGCGAAAAGCGCGGCGATTCACTCACGGTAACCAACAGTCTATTTACCGACAACGTCGAGGTAGTGCCGGATGTTCCGCTCTGGAAAGATCCCGATGTGATGATGCTGACAAAAGATATCGGCAAGCAATTTTTGATTGTGGCAGTGGTTTTGTTTTTCTTGTTGAAAATACTCAAGCCGTTCCTGAAAAGCTTGACGCCGCCACCATTGCCGGCAGTTGAACAGGAGAAACTGCCGGGCGGAACGGCAATACAAGGTCGGTTGCCAGGGCAAGTGGAAGAGGCGGCCGATCAAGCGATTCAGAAATTGTCTTTTGATGAGAATCTCAAGCGTGCCAAACAATTGGCTTTGGATGAACCTGCAATTGTAGCTAATGTGGTAAAGGACTGGATGGCTAAAAATGGCTGATGATGGAATTAAGAAAAGCGCAATTTTACTGATGACGCTTGGTGAACAGGAAGCGGCGTCGGTCGTTAAATTACTCGGTCCCAAGGAAGTGCAAAGACTGGGTGAAACAATGTCCGCGTTGCAGAATATTTCACGTTCCGAGATTGAGGGTGTCGTATCGGAATTTTGCAACGACGCCGAAGGAAGAACTACGTTGGGGCAAGATTCGGCGGATTATATCCGCAAGGTTCTGACCAGCGCATTGGGGGATGAGAAAGCATCCAATCTGATTGACCGCATTTTGCAAGGCAACGATACCAGCGGCATCGAGGGATTGAAGTGGATAGATGCATCCTCGGCGGCGGAGCTGATCAAAAATGAACATCCGCAGATTATCGCCACGATTCTGGTTCATTTGGAGCGTGATCAGGCGAGTGAGATTCTAAGTTTTTTTACCGAGCGGTTGCGCAACGATACATTGTTGCGTATTGCCACGTTGGATAGCGTTCAGCCTAACGCATTGCGCGAACTCAACGATGTACTGATGAAGTTACTATCCGGCAGTAGCAATATCCGCAAAACGGCGATGGGTGGAATCCGGGTGGCTGCGGAGATTCTTAACTTTGTGCCGACTGCGCAGGAAACCAGCATCATCGAGAATATCAAGCAGTATGACGAAGAATTGGCGCAAAAGATTATGGATGAAATGTTTGTCTTCGATAATCTGATCGATATCGATGATCATGGTATTCAATTGCTATTGCGCGAGGTTCAATCGGAATCCTTGATTATTGCATTGAAAGGCGCGCAGGAAGAGTTGCGCCTGAAAATTTTCAAGAACATGTCACAACGTGCTGCTGAAGCTCTGCGCGAAGATCTTGAAAGCAAAGGGCCGGTACGGATATCCGAAGTCGAGGCCGAGCAAAAAGAAATTCTTAAGGTTGTGCGTCAATTGGCTGATGATGGACAGATCGTACTGGGTGGAAAGGGTGATGATGGTTTCATTTAACTGCTAGTCTCGCCATTCAATCGGTTGAATTGATAATCGATCGTTTGACATATTTATTTCTAACCGCAGGTTTCTCGATGATTGCAAGTAATTTTACTCCTAAGATAGGATCAGCCACTTACCAGCGCTGGGAGATGGATTCCTTCGAAACACCAGAGGTACCGCAAAATGCGCCAAAAGCTCCGGAAATCCCGGAAGCTACGGAGATCTCCGCTGAATCGAGCAATCAACCGGAAAATCAAACACCGCAAGTTGCGTTTCCAACGGAAAAGGAAGTTGCAGCCATTTTTCAGAGTGCAAAGGATGCAGGATATGCAGCAGGTTTACAAGAAGGTCATGCGGAAGGACGGGCCATAGCCGAGACCGAAGTCAAGGCCGAGGTTGCCCGCATCCAGGCAATACTGCTCAAGTTGGATCAAGATCTGCAACAAATGGATCAGCAGGTGGCGGCTAGCCTATTAGAGCTAGCCATCGCACTGGCTAAGAAAATGGTGACGGAAGCGTTGAAACTGCAACCCGAGCTAATTGTTCCGATTGTGCAAGAAGCTATCCGCAACTTACCCAATGTGACGCAACCCCCTCGTCTTTTCTTGCATCCTGAAGACGCAAAATTGGTGCTTGCGTATCTGAGCGAGCAACTGGAACTGGATCATTGGAGCATCCGGGAGGATGAGCAATTGTCTCGCGGCGGATGCCGCATCGAAACGGGTGGCAGTGAAATCAACGGCAGCTTGGAAGTACGCTGGCAGCGGGTATTGTCAACCATAAGCCGGACCGATGGCTGGCTGAACAAGACAGATCAACATGACGCGTCATGAACGATGGGGCGGTTTCCTGAAGAACTGCAACCAACTGATCAGTCCTGCAAACCCTTTCTTGTTGAGTGGAACCATTACGCGTGTTTCCGGATTGGTGATGGAGGCTGTCGGACTCAGGTTGCCCGTCGGGAGCAGTTGTACCATTTCCCTATCGAATGGCCTGAGCGTTTCGGCCGAAGTGGTCGGATTTTCCGGGGAACGCTTGTTTCTCATGCCCTCCAGTGATGTGTATGGTTTGTCTCCCGGTGCCAAAGTCATTCCTGCCGAGCTTGCCGGTGAATTACCCCGTCTCGGCAGTGTTCTGCATCCGCGCAGGCGCGCGGCAGATCGTGCCAAGCATGTGACCGCCGGGCCGGAGTTGCTGGGACGGGTATTGAACGGTGTCGGCGAACCGCTGGATCGTCTTGGACCAACCCGCGCCGAGCATAGTGTGCCGCTCTACAGCCGGCCCTACAACCCGCTGGAGCGGGTTCCGGTGACTGAGCCGCTCGATGTCGGTGTGCGTGCGATTAACGCGCTGTTGACGGTTGGGCGCGGGCAGCGCATGGGATTATTTGCCGGTAGCGGTGTGGGTAAAAGTGTGCTGCTGGGCATGATGGCGCGCTATACCACAGCCGATGTCATTGTTGTCGGGTTGATCGGGGAACGGGGGCGGGAGGTTAAGGAATTCATCGAAAACATTCTGGGGGAAGAAGGGCTCGCTCGTTCGGTGGTGGTTGCGGCACCGGCCGATACCTCGCCGCTGCTGCGCTTGCAAGGCGCGGCCTATGCCACGGCCATCGCCGAGTATTTTCGCGATGCTGGTAAGCATGTATTGCTCATTATGGATTCATTGACGCGCTATGCCATGGCGCAACGGGAAATCGCGCTGGCAATCGGCGAGCCGCCAGCGACCAAAGGTTATCCGCCTTCTGTGTTTGCCAAATTGCCGCAATTGGTGGAGCGGGCTGGAAATGGTAATCAAAACGGCGGTTCGATCACGGCTTTCTATACCGTGCTGGCCGAGGGGGACGATCAAAATGATCCGATTGCCGACAGCGCGCGCGCCATTTTAGATGGCCACATTGTGTTAACGCGGCGATTAGCCGAGTCGGGGCATTACCCGGCCATCGATATCGAAGCTTCGATCAGCCGGGTCATGACCAGTGTGGTGCCGCAAAAACAGACGGACATGGCGCGGCAATTTAAAAGCCTGTATTCCCGTTATCAGCGCAGCCACGACCTGATCAGTGTTGGGGCTTATGTCGCTGGAACGGATGCGGAATTGGACCGGGCGATCAGACTGTATCCGTTGCTGGAAAAATTTTTGCTGCAAACTATGTTTCAGCACGACAACTTTGCCGATAGCCTGGAGAAATTATCCAAATTATTTGAAAACGAAGGGATCCGGTAATTAAGGAAAAACTATCATGGCAACGAAATCGTCACTAAAAGTGTTGCTGGAGCTGGCCCAGCAACGAGCCGATGCTTCCGCGAAGAATCTCGGAAAGTTGAACTCTCAGCAGCAGGAAGCGGAAAAAAAACTGAATTTGCTCTTGCAGTACCGCCATAACTATCAATCGCATCTTCAGAATTCTACCGAGAAGGGGATGGATAATATTGAGTGGCTCAATTTTATCGCTTTCATGGACAAGCTGGATGCAGCGATCACGGAGCAGAATCAGGCAGTCTTATATGCACAAAATAGAAGAGTGGCAGGCAACGATGAGTTTTTATCTCGTCAGCGCAAACTGAAATCTTACGATACGTTGTCGCAGCGTCAGCAATGCACTGAGAATCAGAAACAAATACAACAAGAACAAAAAGCACTGGATGAGTTTGCCTTGAATTCTTTTCATCGCAAAGACGGTTAGCGATGTCGCCAGTAATAGTTGGATTGGTATGGATATTGCTTTTTCACTGCTAGTATTATTAATCGTATGAGACCATAAGCTTATGTTAAACCTATCGATTGCACTTCAGAACATACCACCCGCGGACAATTCAGCAGCGGCGATGAGATCTGGTTCATCAGGAACCAAAGAACCTGCTACCGAAGATTTTGGTAAGGTTCTGGAGCGAGAAGTATCCGAAACTACGAATAAGCAGAAGAAAAATGATACTGCAAGCGTACCAGACCGGCCTGAAAAAGATGATTCTTCGAAAAATAAGAATACGGCCGATACTTCTCCGGAGACTCCGACGGATAGTAGTGGTAGTTTTATCCAGAATTTCTTGCATGATACTTCGGCATTTAAAACGACCCCCTCACTGCAGGCAATGGGTGCGGTGGTCAATCCGGATGCAACGATCGCAGCATCCGCACTGCCTCAAACTGCAACTCCGGTATCTCCCGATAATCCTCTGCCTCAAGCAATAAATCCGGTATCTTCCGATAATTCTCTGCCTCAAGGAGCA
>JAFEEI010000178.1 GCA_018241205.1 Pseudomonadota bacterium | reverse complement strand
TGGGCTGCCGAAGAAAGCCCAACACAAACAAAATAACCCGTAAGGCAGTTTCATGCAAGCGAACTGCAATGACATTGATTTACGCCACAATTTGTATTTGATGTTAGACGCTGAAACGATTGGCGGATTATCGCTTCGCTCAGAACCCGCTCAACCACTCTAATAAAAGAACAGACTTCCTAAAGATTGTTAGATAAATTTTAATACTGCCTGTGATAATAATCTTGTTGTGAAAAGATAAAGACTGTTATATCTTTTAGAATTAATAGCTTAATTCTTTAAAGAGGAGATCGGCGTGTCGTTTCCTAATATTCAAGTAATTATATTATTGTCTATTGTTTTACTCTCAGGTTGCGCAAGTACGGGGGGATCTTATAAATCAATCGATTCTGCATTAACCAGTGAACAAGGAGCAAAATATTCTGAATTGCTGATTAACGTTGAATCCGGTAACGGTGTGATCTGACTCAAGAAAGCTATGATCGAATGACAAAGCTTATCATCGAAACACATATGACTGTACGGCGCAATAACCTGTAAGGTGGTTTCGCGCAAGCAAACCTCCTTGACTTGTATACTGAATTTGTTGGCGGACTGCCGCTCCGCGCCCAATCCGCTCTACCACTCCATCATTCTCAACATTTGGTTCATCTCACTTAATTCTGTTCACAAGTTGTGCCGTTTAAAGGAGCCACTTCACTCCTTCATAGAATACAAAATATTATGTGGGATTAAGTGATAACAGGTGTGATTTTAAGCACATTTGTTTGTGAGTTGTTCATATTAGTATTCACTTACGCCTATGTTGCATTGGGACAGATATAATGCTGATGGTGTATTTTCACCACATAGGTGCAGATGATCCCTGAGTTATCTATTTCATTAAAATAGATAAAAAACAAAGCGACGGAGAACTATTTAATGCCAGATAATAATATTGATTATAAATTTCTGAGCGATTTGGAAGGAGGTTGTGAAACAGTGGGTGATGTACCGGCAGCTCAAGTGAGTAAAAGTGGTGTAACCATTGCCACGGGTTTTGATTTGGGACAACGCAGTGAAGCGGATCTGAACAAGATTGGACTGCCAGTATCTTTGGTCATCAAACTAAAACCTTATCTTGGCAAAAAAGCCCAGGAAGCTGCGAATTATCTTAAGACTAGCCCGCTTAAGATTACCTTGGAAGAAGGTAAGAGTATCGACAAGGCGGTCAAGTCTGAGCATGTCAGCTCTCTGAAAACAAAATATTTTGCCTCTCCACACAATACAGCTAAAAAGGATTTTTTTGCTTTACCGGCTGAAGCGCAAACAGTGATTGCATCCGTATCTTTTCAGTACAGTATCAATCTTGAAATGGCGACACCAAAATTCTGGAAGGCGGCAGCTTCACAGGATTGGAAAGAGGCTGTAAAAATCATGGTAAATTTTGGTGATGCCTATCCGACACGCAGGAAAAAAGAGGCTGCTTTGCTGGAAAAAATCGTTCAATGAAAAAACATTTTGGTATGTTCATAACGCTATGTTTCGTCATTGTTGGCGGTTGTTTTGCTGCGGAAGTAACCAAGCAAAACTTGCGAATCCTCTCTCCTGTAGTTCAGGATGCGTTGTTGCGTGTTGAGAATACCCTTAGCTCCAAACGCAATCCGCTCGAATTTACATCAGGTGATATTGCTACAACCTGCAATGATTATTTTCGTCTCAAACAGAAATATGAGGTAAGAGAGAGCGTGAACAACACAAGAGTCGCCCAAGATTACATTCTGTGCGATACCCTGAGAATACTAACAGCATCCAAGGAAAGCGCATTCGCTGATTCTGGCATTTCATCGCCAGGTGATGCTCTCGCCAATAATTTGTTGGTTGATAGCTATTCGTCGTCGCTGTATCAGAAAACGGATACCCATCAAAATAGCCTGGGGGTTTTGCTGATGTCGATGGAAATGGCAAGGAAGATTGGGTGATATGGTTAACCGATCGCGCCATTCAGGGAAGCTATAACGTGATGAGTGTTCTTGTTGCACTGAATGTTGTTGCGAATGAGCCTATTCGGCTTAGTAAGTTTTAGCCTGTAAGTCGGCCATTAGTCGCTATGAAATCAAACAAAGAGTACTCAGCAGGGCAAATCGGCCACATATCCAAGAATTTGTAAAAGAGATCAGTGCCGACTTAAGAATCATAGAAATCACCTTATTTAAAAGTTGATAGTATTTTGTTTTTGCTTAAGGAGAAAGAAATGGCTGATGCCCCTTGTGGTCCGACAGGTACTGAAAATAATAATCCGGTCCTTGATCAAGACACCCTCGCATGTACTAGGATGCCATCCCCGAATCAACAATTTAAAGATCAGCAAATCGTAGTGAACAATCAATCAGCTACTTCTGCCATGATAGCTCACTTCGATATCGATAAGGCTGTGAAGCACTTGGATGATAATGCGTACGAAACCAGCCAAGGGCAATGTGCAAAATATGTACGGCAAGCAATAGAAGCGGGTGGCGTAACGATACCCAATCGTCCTCTTTATGCCAAGGATTACGGACCAAAGCTCATGGAACTGGGTTTTAAGAAAATTGGTAGTGCGGGTTATTCGCCACAAAAAGGCGATATTGTCGTTTTGCAACCGCCAAAAGGTCAATCTGCCGGCCACATACAGATATATAACGGGAAAATTTGGGAGTCTGATTTTAAGCAAAGTGGCGATATCTATCCGGGACCAACTTACCGTAAAGAGAAGGTAGCATATGAGATCTATCGTCCGTAACATCAGAAACTTCTTTCTTACGGTATTTGTATGTTCGTTGCTGATGCTGACCCCATCTTGGGGGTGGCCACAGCTAATGATAGATCCGCTCATTGGATTATCATTCGATCCTGCAAGGGTTCACTTTGCGACTTGGCAGGATTCTGCAACTACAAGCGCACAGCTTGGAATTGAGCGTAAATGGATATTTGCTTGTGCATCTCTAAATAATGGATCCGTTTGTGTGATTGCCGGGCATCATTGGGTAAAACCGGATGGCGTCGGTATGGCGTTACTGGAACCTGATTTTGGTGCTGTGGTATATCGACATGACAACAAGTATGAAATACTCGGAGTTCCCGATCGAATGTTTGATGAGTTTGATGAGAATCCAATTGTTTCTGCAAATACACGTGATCAACTCATGCAAGATGCTGTTATGCGCTATATACAGGCATTTGGTGGTGCGGCAAAGTTTCAAGCAGAGCTAGAAGCACAAGCTGTAAAAGCTGACAGCCTACCAGTGCCGTTGCTTGATGCATTGAAGAATCATGAGATTGTAATAACAACTTCAGAAAATAGAGTGAATGAGTCAAAGAGGTAACAATGATTGTGTACTATTGCCAATAAACCATCATAGTCGCATTCCATTAGTATTACTAAATAATCGGATATATCTTGTTAACTAATATGCTAAAACCTATCCCCCACATCATTCAACAACATGCTGAAGAATCAGCAATCTTGCACAATATCAGATTGCTGCAAGTTGTTGCGCCGCATATAAAACTGCATCATCTTCGTCGCATCGATGATCGCATTGCAGCGCACCTCGATGGTCTGGCGGTAGCCGGGGAGTATGGTTCAAAAGTTTGTGAAGCTGCATTGGAGAACGCGGGCATTGGGGAAATATTCACGGCTGCAATTCGTGCTATTGAAGAAAAAGATGAGCAATGGCTGGATAGATTGTTTGCCTTGACGGCTGCCGTACCAAAAGTGCAACCCGGATTGATTTCCGCTTTCGGTTGGATTTCAGCGCAATTTCTGCAAGGAATAGGTGCGAAATTACTGGCATCCACTGATCCTCTTAAGCAACGAATGGGGATTGATGCCTGTGTGACACACCGTGTCGATCCGGGCACGGTTCTTATTTCGCTTGTCCACCATAACGATACCGTATTACGTGCCCGCACATTGCGCGCCGCAGGCGAAATGGGGCGGCGTGATTTGCGATCGCAGTGCGAGCAGTCTCTTTCGGATAAAGACATTGCTTGTCGTTTCTGGGCAGCTTGGTCAGCAGTGTTGCTCGGAAATCGCACTAATGCAATTGACGTTCTGAAACAGTATGCTCTTTTGCCTAACTCATTTCAGAAGTATGCACTGCAACTGATTCTAAAAGCATTGCCGATGGTTGATGCACATGATTTGTTAAAGAAACTGGCATTGGATGCGGCAAATGTGCGTAATCTGATTCTCGGTGCTGGAATTACCGGTGACCCTTCTTACTTGCCATGGTTGATCAAACAGATGGATGATCCAAAGCTTGCCCGATTGGCGGGAGAGTCATTTAGCTTTATTACCGGACTTGATCTAGCTTATCTTGACCTTGAGCGCGATGCGCCAGAAGGGATCGAGTTGGGGCCCGATGATGATCCAGAAAACAATAATGTGCAGATGGCCGAGGATGACAACTTGCCCTGGCCGGATTCCACCAAAATCCAAACGTGGTGGGATGCAAATGGGATTAGCTTCAGCAATGGAGAGCGCTATTTTATGGGTAAACTTATTTCTCACGAACACTGTTTCCAGATACTCAAAGCAGGATTTCAGCGACAACGTATTGCGGCTGCTCAATATTTATGTTTACTTGAACCTGGTGCACAACTATTTCCTACCAGCGCACCTGCTTGGCGGCAAAAAAGGATGCTGGAGAAGATGTGAATGAACGTATCGATTGAATTTATTTAGAGCTTACCAAAAAAGTATAACTATCTGATTAAATTTAATAATAGTATATTTTTTGGTAGAATAGTGCACGTAAGTATGTGAATTAACACCAAAAGTCGTGCACTATGATTCGTTATATCAGCCAGAAACAACTGCCACTAGAAGGATTTGGTACACCACCGGGTATGATTCTTGATCCCAATAATCGTTGGGTAAAATTGAGAGATTGCCTACCGTGGAATGAGTTGTCCGAGAGTTACTATAAGACGCTATGTTCAAATCTAGGTCGCCCAGCCAAAGATGCCAGAATTGTGATTGGGGCGGTGATTATTAAACATAAATTATCGATTTCAGATGAAGAGACTGTTGAACAGATTCGAGAAAATCCGTACCTGCAATATTTTATTGGCCTGAAAGGTTTTCAAGCGAAGGCGCCGTTTTCCCCTTCACTGCTGGTTGAGATACGCAAGCGCATGGGTCAGACGGTATTTGATGAGTTTCATGAGGCGATCATCGAGACGGTTGATCAAAAAAAGAAAAAGAAGTCAGTCCAAGCAATTGATGATGACAACGACGACAATGATGTATCAAATAGCGGTGATGTAGACAGCGGTGACGCTGCCACCGCAATGGTGGCAGATCAATCTTTGGCAGATGAACTGCCTCGGAATCGCGGCAAATTAATACTGGATGCCACCGTTGCAGAACAGGCCATACGCTATCCGACAGATCTTGGACTGCTGAACGAAGCACGTGAATTGAGTGAGCATATCATTGATGAGCTGCATACCAAAAGTAATCGGCCACAGAAAAAGAAGCCGCGTACTTATCGCGAGATTGCCAGGAAAGCCTACCTCAGCTTGGTCAAGCTGAGACGACCATGCAACAGAAAACGCCGTGCCGGTATCAGGCGGCAATTGCAGTTTTTGCAGCGCAATTTAAAGCATATTGAAGAGATGCTGACGGAATATCCGTTTGGTACGCCCCTACCGTTACCCAATTGGTTGTTGCGCCGCTACTGGGTATTGTCCCATCTGTACCAACAACAATATGAGATGTACAAAACCAACGCCAGACGTTGCGATGATCGTATTGTCAGTATCAGTCAGCCGTATCTTCGACCCATTATCAGGGGAAAGCAAGGCAAGACAGTGGAATTTGGCGCCAAAATAAGCGTGAGCATGACAGACAAAGGGTTCGCTTTTTCCACTTTGCCACCGTCTTTGCATTGATCCCGTGACGTTCGGCCAGAACCTTTAAGCTCTCTTGACTATGCTGTATCGCTCGACGGGTTGCCTCTGTCGTGCGGGCGCTTCCGTGCAGTATTTGTCCCATAAATCATCCCTCCTTATCTGACTGTAGTTTACTCCAGTACACTGCGGGACTAAACAATTAGGTGCTGCGGAGCTAATTGAATAACGGCCCGATAGGTTGTACTTTCAATCAGCAGGTCGGCTGGTTTTTTAGGGTTAACGATCTCTTCAAATTTAAGCAAATTATTCTGCCATTCAACTTTATTTAAATTATTCTTGCTGGACAGATTTGAGTCAGAAGCGCGGGATTTCAGAATCTTCGCGAGTGGATTGGCCGAGCTGCCAAGAGCAGTAGGATTATCAAAAAGTGTTATAGAATTTTTGATGCCCCCTTGAAGAACCGTATCAGTCAAAGAACCATCGGTTGTTTGTACTATGATCTGATCTCCGCTAATCGCAGATTAGACAACTTTACGCAAATATCCGCCACTGGCATCAGTGCCTACTATAATGCTGTCTTTTGCTGGTAGAGTTTCCGTTCCCGTATAAGGAAAACGATAATCCGAGCCAACAATGTTTGGTGTTGCTAGATCATTCTTTTCTGCAACGAATAATGGAACTGTATTGCTGAGAACTACAGGATTAAGTAAGGTGGTGACGGTTGCATATTTTTCCCCACTACTCATCAATCCGTCGCTATCCACAGCAATTACCCGTATATAGTAGGTTTTTCCTGCTGCAAGACCAGAAATTACGGTCTGTTTAACCCCGGTAACAGAATGAGAGAAGTTGGAAGCTGAAGGTGTGAAAGTCGGGATGTCAGAGACATAGATATTGTATTTGATTTCCGATGCAGGAGTTTTATCGTCCGTAGCATCAAGCCAAGCGATTGTGACTTGATTGATATTGTTGGCCGTAGAAAAAATTACTCCGTCAAATTTTGGTGTGCCTGTTGCACCAATGAGCTCGACTGTTCCTAAAGACCATTCAAAATGGATCGGATTATCCTGATTATCGTTAAGCCCCAACTCAACTTTATAGTCATTCCCGTCAACGCTTACGCAAGGAATGGTTAAATTGTAAAAACTACTTGCCGTCGAGCATGAACCATTATCAGTCGTAACTGTATAACTTCCAAGACTCCATAAAGGCTGCGAAGGATCATTCGGACTTGCTTTGTAGTTGAGGGTAACTTGATAGAAACTGTCTTTGACTGCTACGCATGGAAGACTGGCGTTTAAATTTGCATCCACTGTCGCACATGAACTTGTTGCCTGTGCAACGTCACTAATGCCAATTATTCCTACTAATCCTAATACACATAACGAATAGAAATTCATTCCATTATTCCGCATCATTATTATTTTGTGTGCCTTAGCGGTAAGTTTCTCAGGTAGAGATTATTTATCCGGCATTTTATTTCAATCTACTGTCTACACAGTGTCTACATTAATTTCATATATTAATTATATACCACATAACTTATTGTTTTTATGGTGCCGACACCAAGAATCGAACTCTGGACCTTCTGATTACAAAACTTATTTACAAATTTAAATTACATATAAATCAACCACTTACAATGCTTTCCAAGCATAAAAACTGCCTCATGCAGCCACAAACAGTGACACTTACAGAGTAGTTTGGCACAAATTTGACACAATCAATTCCGCATCTTATTTCGTTCTCACATAACGATGTTCCTTTGATAACTATCATTAACACAAAATACCTAAGATCATTCTTCCCAAGGGTTGATGACGGGCACTCCGGCAGCGACAAAAGGCGCAGTATCTCGCGTCGCTATAGTGAATCCATGTACGACCGCGATTGCGGCAATCTGACCGTCTGCCACAGAGATGAGGCGGCCATTAGTCCTAGCTCGACCGACTATGGGCGCATATGCTATCGCAGCTTGTTGATCGAATGATAGTATGCGCGCCCCAAAAAGCCTCTCCATCAGCTTATTCAATGCGGCATCAAGCCCTTCTTTACGCTTGCCATCTGACAGGATCTCAATACCGACCAGCAATTCGGAAAGGCTTGTTGTTGTCAGATACAGTGTCTCGGCTGTTTGCCGATCAAGCCAAGCTTGAACGGCGGGATTGCCGTTGGGTTTCATTGGCTCGGAGATGACATTCGTATCCAGAACGATCATTCGAACACTGCCGGATCAGTCGGCGTCTGATCACGAGTGTCATTAAAATCAAGCCCTCCAAAGGATTGCCCAAAAGCAGCGAGCTCAGATCCGATTTTGACACGCCTCCTAGGACGCACTGCTTCTTCCAGAATTTCCCGGATTTCTGCTTCTGTACTACGTCCATGCTGAGCTGCGCGCAGCTTAAGCGCGCGATGCGTTTCTTCGGGCAAATTACGAACAGTAACAACAGACATTTGACTTCACTCCTTGTTATGTGAAATCAATGATAGCATATATCAACAAACGACATCAATTCTTGATGTATGCTCATCCAAAGTGCTGCAGCGGCGTTATTCGGAACTGAACCGTTCGTGTCGTTCAAATGAACGACCCCGCCCCAAG
>JAFEEI010000177.1 GCA_018241205.1 Pseudomonadota bacterium | reverse complement strand
ATACGAGCGAATCGCTTCGTTGCGCGGTACTCGCTCCCTCGCCTATCTTATTGATATGTTTCGGTTGCTGTGTTCCGTGCGCCTCGTGCTTCATCTCATCCGCCGAATTAATCAGCGTTTCCCTAATTGGCAATGTCGCCGGTTTGACTGGCCCAGCCGCTGGCTTGTATTTTGATACCGGTGAATTCATCCAAGCTCAGGAAACCGAGATCGGCTAGAATCGATAGAATCGCAGCATGGTCGCCTCGTTCATCCGCCTCCAGCAATTTGAGTGCCTGGCCCAAGCGTCCCTCACGTGTCATCAGCGCTTGGCACATGTCCTCGGAAATGCCCAGTTTATTGACGATCTGTTGCATATCGATGCCCAATAATTCGTCGAGCAGCGACAAAATACCGACAATGAAAGCCCTTTCGTGGTGATTTTTGTCGTGCGGGCGCTCGGCGGTGGCGATCAATTCCATCATTTTGCCGCGTTCCACCGCGTTTTGCATGCGCAAATCGGGCATACCGTCTTCCACTGAACCGGAGGTATACAGCAGCAGCTGTATCCATTTTTGCAATTGCCCGCATCCCATCAACGTGATGGCATGCTTGATCGAATTGATTTTCCGCGGCAGATCACCGGCTACCGAGTTGACCATGCGCATCAGGTGATAGCTCAAGCCGGGCTGGCGTTTGAATTCCCTTTCAATGGCTTCGTGGTCGCAATTATCCGTCATCAAAGTCAACAACTTCTGCAGCGACGGTTTTCCCGGATCGGTGCGCTTGATCGACATCACTTCGGGCTTGGCGAAATAGTAGCCCTGAAACATCTGGAATCCCAGTTGCTTGCAGCGCATTTCCTGTTCCCGGTTTTCCACTTTCAGCGCCAGCAGCAGAACCGGCCAGCGTTTCAACGCGGCGACCAGTTTTTCCAATTCGCTGGTTTCGAGTACCAACACGTCGACTTTCACGACGCTGACGATCGGCAGTAACTGTTCGATTTTGCTGTCGATGGACACGATGTTATCCAGCGCGAATTGGTATCCTTTTTGTCTCAGCTCGTGGCATTGCTGCAGAAATTCCGCCGTGATTTGCTCCGGCACCCTGACTTCCAGCACGACATGCTTGCTGGGCAGCAAACTGATGATGTCGCTCATGATCAAGTCGAAGTCGGCATTGATAAAACCGCGTTGTTGCCCGAGCACATTCTGAATGCCGAAACGGCCATAAGCATTGGCGATCACGTTGGCCGACGCGGACAAATCGTCGGTGACCCGGGCTGTTTCCTGGGTTTGTTCCTGACGGAACAGCAATTCGTATGCGACCAGGTTCTGATTGCGATCCAGAATGGGTTGCCGGCCAAGAAAATAACTTTCCATTGATTCCTCCGCATTGATCGATGAGTACAACTGCTTGTTCAGGTAAATGAAGTTGGAATATACGGTAGGGAGAAGACGGCTTAAAGCGGGAATAAGCGGGGTTTTCCGTTCAGCGGGAGGTTGGTCATAATTCGCACTTATTTGTCAGAAGCTCTATTGCTTGCTATTTTTAATGTTCTATCAATAAAAATAACAAATCATTCACTCAGTGTCATGGTGAAATCACAAGCTCTTCGTGGAACAATAAATATCTTCTCATTTCACTTACCCAGATGACAATAATCTCCCTTTTTCTGCGTAACTGTACTGAGGCGATAGACAAATGGCTGTTGCTGTTCTGTATGGTTTGGGCGAGCTTTTTGATCGTGCTGAACTATACCTTGGAAATTGAAAGTGGGATGATCAAAGGACTGGATTCGCGCTTTAGTCAGTGTGCTGCGTTGTTTTTGGTTTATTGCAGCGCGTTTGTTATTCCGTATGGGTTTGTCGCGGTATTCCGCAAACATTTGGTCGCAACTACACCGATGTTTTGGTTGCTGCTGTTGATTGCACCGGCTTTATTCGCTGTTAAGGCCAGCATCGCCAATCCATTGCAAAATACCATCGAAGGGGTTTGGGGCAGCTATTGGACGATTGTCACGACGCTGCCGTTTAAATTGCTGGTCGTGCTGATTCCCTTGATTGTTTTGCACCGGGTGTTTCCGGAGCAGCCGAGTTTCTGGGGCATGACATTGAAAAACGTTCGCTGGCGGCCGTATGGTCTGATGCTTGTAATCATGACACCGCTGATCGTGTTTGCCGGCACGCAGCCGGATTTTTTGCAGACGTATCCGCGCTTAAAGCAGATCACTTTCATTGCGCCGCACACGGAATATTCCGGCTGGTATCAGTTGTTGTACGAAGTCAGTTATGGCATTGATTTTGTCACGATAGAACTATTTTTCCGCGGTTTCTTGATTTTTGCCTTTGCCCGTTATGCCGGAGCGGCGGCGATTTTGCCGATGGCGGTTTTCTATTGCAGTATCCATTTCGGTAAGCCATTGCTCGAGTGCGTTTCTTCATTTTTCGGCGGTTTGATATTGGGCATTGTTGCCCATAGAACCCAATCCATCATCGGAGGCTTAGCCGTACATCTTGGGATTGCCTGGATGATGGAAATCAGTGGTTACGTAGGAAATTTAAGGAGCGGGTAAACCGCAAAGCCGAATGCGGCCGGCAGCAGCAAGATTGCGCGTTATGTGCTGCGGGTTTTGAAGCGATCGGTGGCACGGATCAATGCGGCTTGTATGCCCGGCTCCCATACCGAATGCCCGGCATCGTCGATGACGATGTATTCCGCTTGCGGCCAGGCACGATGCAAGTCGTCCGCGCTGACGATCGGGCAAACCGCGTCGTAGCGGCCTTGCACGATGGTGGCGGGGATGTCGTGCAGTTTGTGCACGTTATCCAGCAGCGAATTTTCCGGCAGGAAAATATCGTGCATGAAGTAATGCGCTTCCATGCGCGCCAACCCGAGCGCCACGGTGTCGCTGGCGAAATAGTTGACTGTCGCCGGATTCGGCAGCAATGTCGAACACGATCCTTCGTAGGTGCTCCAGCTGCGTGCGGCGGGCATATGGATAGCCGGATCGGGGTTCATCAGGCGCTGGTAATAGGCGGAGAGAATGTCGCTCCGCTCCGCTTCGGATAGCGGTGCGGCCAATTCACGCCAGGCTTCCGGGAACAGATTGCGCAGTCCGTACAGAAACCAGTCGATTTCCTGTTTGCGGCACAGGAAAATACCGCGCAGGATAAAACCCAGGCAGCGTTCCGGATGCGCTTCGCCATACGCCAGTGCCAGCGTGCTGCCCCACGAACCGCCGAATACCAACCAGCACTCGATTCCCAGATGCTGGCGCAGTGCTTCTAAGTCGTTGATCAGATGCGGTGTTGTGTTGTTCCGCGTCTCGCCCAGCGGTGTGGAACGTCCCGCGCCCCTTTGATCGTATACCACGATGCGGTAATATGCCGGATCGAAGAAGCGCCGGTGTGCCGGTGTCGATCCGGCACCGGGGCCGCCGTGGAGAAATACCACCGGCGTGCCGGAGGGGTTGCCGCATTCCTCCCAGTACATGGTGTGAATGTTATCTAAGGCTAATGCGCCTTGCCGGTTGGGTTGGATTTCAGGGTATAGTGCAACGGGTAAATGATGGTTCATGATATGGGTACAAATGCCGATAATTAATGAGGGAAACGTTGAATAATTGCCTGTGCAAGCGATCTGCTGCGTTAGGCGGTGCGCGAAAATTCACCTATCACTGTGATATGTCTCATTTTCTGTGCTCCATCTGTTTTGCATCCCAGCTTGCTCGCCAAATTATTCAGTGTTCCTCTAGGGTTAAGAAAGACGGAAAAGCGTGGCAAACATCACAGAGCTCAAATCTTAAATCGATTACAGTTCTGCTATATTGCTCGGCAGGCTATTTACTGTATCAATGTCAAAAGGAATATCATATGCCTAATACTATCTTGAGAGAACAAGAAGTTTTCATGTTGCGCGAGGAAATGGAAATATTGATGAATGAGCGTCAATGCCTACTCGATGCCACCGGTGCTGCGGCGGTGTTTGTGGCCAAGTTGGACAGTTCCATATTGCCGGATTCGGTTTGCCAAGCGGCAAAAATCTTGTCCAGTTCGTTAAATAACTTACCAGAAGAAACCTTAAAGGATGCGCTGGAGAGGGTAAAGTCAGAATTTGCAGTTCGTGCATGAGCAAAAAAAAGAATCAACCGTACCCAAGGTTGGGCTCGTTCTAACTGGCGGCGGCGCGCGTGCGGCTTATCAAGTCGGCGTGTTGCGCGCAATTGCCGAGTTATTGCCCGATAAAACGCGTAACCCGTTTCCGATCATTTGCGGTACTTCTGCCGGCGCTATCAACGCTACCAGTATCGCGGTTTCCGCCAATAATTTTGCCGAAGGTGTCGAACGGCTTGAAGCTGTCTGGTCAAATTTTCATGTTGATCAGATCTACCGTTCGGATCTCATGGGTGTTATTCACAATACACTGCGTTGTCTGCTTTCCTTGGTATCGAGCGAGTACGGCCAGCATAATCCGATTTCCTTGCTCGATAATTGCCCGTTGGAAACCTTACTCAGAAACCGTTTTTCTTTTCGCACCATTCAGCACTGTATCCGCTCCGGTTCGCTGCATGCCTTGGGGCTGACGGCATGGGGATATACATCAGGGCAGTCGGTAACTTTTTATCAAGCGGCGCGAGAGGTGTTGCCGTGGAAGCGGGCGCAACGATTGGGTATTCCGGTTGAAATCGGTGTCGAACATTTGATGGCTTCGTCAGCGATACCGTTTATCTTTCCCGCTGTCAAATTGAACCGTGAATATTTCGGTGACGGCTCCATGCGTCAATTGGCACCCATTAGTCCGGCGCTTCATCTGGGCGCCGATAAATTATTGATCATTGGCGTGCGCAAACCTGTGACCGACGAGCCCAAACGGATGAGTGCATCAGGTTATCCGCCTTTTGCGCAGATTGCCGGGCATGCGTTGAACAGCATTTTTGTCGATAGCCTGGATGTCGATCTGGAGCGTTTGCTGCGTATCAATG
>JAFEEI010000176.1 GCA_018241205.1 Pseudomonadota bacterium | reverse complement strand
GAACTGCACCGCGAAGCCAACACCATCGGCTCGAAATCGATCGACCTCGAAATTACGCGGATTTCGATGGAACTGAAGGTGATTATCGAACAGATGCGGGAACAGGTGCAGAATATTGAGTGATGGAAATAATCTATAAGTACGCTATGATTATAGAACAAGATTCTAATGAGGTTATAAGTCTAGCTTGACAAGAATATCCTTATATAACTAACATAGATCCCTGATGTATCTAATGTTTTTAAAAATTCAAGGAATAATCTCATGACAAACAATGCATTGACTAATAGTTTCTTAGTTGCGATCTTGATTACCACGCCTTGTAGTGTTCTTGCTAGCCCTATTTTTGGATTTAATTTGATCAGTAACGGCGATGCTGAAGCAGGAACTGGTTCTTCAGATGGATCTAGCGTCCCCAGTATCCCCAATTGGACTACTTTTGGCAATTTTACTGTCGTGCAATATGGAGCACCTGATTTTCCGAGTATCTCCGGTCCCGGGCCCTTGGATCGTGGTAATAATTTTTTCGCTGGAGGACCAAGTAATGCCAGCTCTAGCGCAACGCAACATATTGATGTGTCATCGGGTGCAGTTTCAATTGATACTGGTAAAGTTACATTTGATCTTTCAGGTTTCTTTGGTGGATTTAGTTCGCAGCAAGACAACGCTATCCTGACTGCAACATTCCTTGATAGTAGCAATCTTATAATTAACACTGCTTCAATTGGAGCAGTATCTAACGTCGATCGCGGCAATATTACAGGGCTTTTATTTGAACACTTGAACAACTTCCTTCCGACTGGAACACGTTCAATTGATTTGTCACTTCAGATGACCCGTCTGCAAGGATCTTACAATGACGGCTATGCTGATAATCTGTCACTCACCCTTTCTCCAGTTCCAGAGCCAAAAACCTATGTCATGTTATTTGCTGGATTAGGCTTGCTGGGATCTATGATGCGTAGAAATAAGCTCGTGCAGGACGTGAATCGGACGAAACCCATCACCGGATGAGAACCTCTAGAGATGCGATGGGTTTTGGCGATACCTTAACCCATCTATTTATTACAGATCCACATAGAGCGCAATCTGTATTGCGCCGAATGTGAAATACACGCGATACATGCGCTTTGCTTATTGACACCCTACGATCCTTACTTCCATGTATATCCCAACCGATAGAGAACCCACTCATCCCGGCAAAATACTCCGTTCTGAACTCTTGAAACCTATGAGCATCAATCAACGGAAATTGGTAGATGCATTCACGTTTCGTACCAACGCGTTAACGAACTGATCAATCAAAAGCGAGGCGCAGCGCTTGGCGAAGTTTTTCATCGTATCGGCAGATTATTCACTAACCTCCAAACGCGCTCGGATTTGTATTGGGTTCAGCAATCGGCAAAGGACGATATTGAATCTATCTCGGATATTAGCCAAGTAAAGAGATCTGACAAGCACGCCATCGTTTAGCGCCTGAGTGTGTATTTATGCCAGCACATCCGCCGCAGACGTATAGCTCAACCCCAAATCCCGCGCCACCGCTTCATACGTCAACCGGCCTTGAAAAACATTCAGCCCATTGCGCAAATGCACATTGTCCATCAGTGCTTTGCGGTAGCCTTTATTGGCCAGTGCCAGCACAAACGGCAAGGTGGCGTTATTCAGTGCGAAAGTGGATGTTCTGGCAACGGCGCCCGGCATGTTGGAGACACAGTAATGCACCACGCCATCGACGGTAAAAATCGGATTGGCCAGTGTGGTTGGTTTGGAGGTGGCGAAGCAGCCGCCTTGGTCGATGGCGACGTCGACCAGCACCGCGCCGCGGTTCATGCGGCTGACCAATTCGCGGCTGACCAATTTCGGAGCTACGCCGCCGGGCACCAGTACCGCACCGATGACCAGATCGGCAGTCGAAACATATTCTTCGACGGCGTCCACGGTTGAGAAAACGGTATTGATTCTCGAGCCGTACTGAAAATCCAATTGCTGCAAGCGATGGATCGACTTATCCAGTACCGTGACATGCGCTTCGACGCCCATCGCGATGCGCGCGGCATTGGTACCGACCACACCGCCGCCTAAAACCACGACACGCGCTGCGGGCACACCGGATACGCCGCCAAGCAGCATGCCACGTCCGCCTTGATCGAGTTCCAGCGCATGCGCACCCGCTTGAATCGCCATGCGTCCGGCGACTTCACTCATCGGTGCGAGCAGCGGCAAACCGCCGAATTGGTCGGTGACGGTTTCATAGGCAATGGCGATACAACCGGAATCGAGTAAACCTTTGGTTTGTACGGGGTCGGGAGCGAGATGCAGGTAGGTGAATAGCACTTGCCCTTCGCGCAGCAATGGCAGCTCGGATGCTTGCGGCTCCTTAACCTTGACGATCAGATCGGCCTTGGTGTAAATCTCTTGCGGCGCATCCACGATTTCCGCACCTGCGCTGCGGTATTTGTCATCGCTCAAATCGATTTGGATACCGGCATTTTTCTGCACCATCACATGATGGCCGCAAGCAGTCAGTTCGCGTACCGCTGCTGGCGTTAACCCGACACGGGATTCATGAGTTTTGATTTCCTTAGGCACGCCGACACGCATGTATTTCTCCCTTCCCTATCCGTTAAATGATTCCACCGTTGACGCCAATATTCTGCCCTGTAATCCAGCGCGCTTCGTCGCTGACCAAGAACCGCACGACCTGTGCGATATCATTTGCTTCACCAATCCTTCCCAATGCTGCCATCGCCGCCATGCGCTCGATATCCGCCGCCGTTTTGCCGCTGCGGAACAATTCCGTATCGACCGGGCCGGGCGATACGATATTCGCAGTGATACCACGCTTTCCTACTTCACGGGCAAAAATCCGCGTCAATTGCTCGACGGCGGCTTTGGTCGCCGCGTATGCGCCGTACTTCGGCAGCATCAAGCGCGTCACCGTGCTGGAAACGGTCACGATGCGGCCATGATCTGCCAGTTTTGCCGCCGCTTCGCGCAGCGTATAAAAAACGCTCTTGAAATTGATATCGACGATGCGATCGAATTCATCGTCACTGATTTCAGCAATTTCTTTGAACACCAGGATTCCGGCGTTATTCACGAGAATGTCGATTTGCCGGAAACGTTCGATTGCCGTCATGAAGAGTTCCTGCACAGTCGCCGGATCGCTGACATCGGCTTGCACTGCAAAGCATTCGCCGCCTGCCGCGGAAATCGTTGCACAGACGCTTTCTGCAGCGGCCTTGTTTTCCGCATAATTGACGACGACTTTAGCGCCCGCTTTGGCTAACGTCACTGCGATCCCGGCACCGATGCCTCGTGCCGATCCGGTAACAATGGCGACTTTTCCTTGCAGCGATGACATGATCACATTCTTTTTAGGGGAAGCGTGCGCGTATTCAATTTATTTCGCGGCTTTACGGTTCTGCAGAAATTTTACGATATCCGGATGATTGTATTTTTCCGCCCATGCCAAGGCGTTATCACCGTGTTCATTCTTGATCAATGGATCGGCGCCATTATTAAGCAGCAGTGAAACCGCATCGAGATGATTTCCCCTGACCGCCATCATCAGCGCGGTTGAACCGTTGTCGGTCAGCGAATTGACTTCAGCACCGCCGGAAAGCAGCATTTGTATGGTATCCAAATGACCGCCATACGCGGCGTAAATCAACGGATTCCAGCCTTTGTGATTGATTTCGGCGCCTTTGATGTAGAGCAACCGCACCAGATCGGTAAAACCATGATAACTGGCCAGCATGATCGCGGTTTCTCCATAACGGTTGCGAACATCCGGCTTGGCACCGGCATCGAGCAGCAGTTGCGTCATTTTCAGATTTCTTTCCTTGGCGGCAATCATCAATGGCGTATACCCTTCGCGGTTCGGCGTATCCGGATTGGCGCCTTTTTCAATTAATTGCGAAACGTCGGATACATTCCCTTTTTCCACCGCCCAGATAAAATCTTCCTGGATACCAGCGGAAATCTGGAACGATAGGCACGTCAACAGCACAGCAGTGCATAGTGGTAAACCATGTAATTTAAATGTGTACGCCATTTCGAGGTGGTTTGAATAAATTAAAAAAATTATTTGTGGTTGCAGCGGCGATGTCTTCCAGATTCGTATCGCGCAGACGCGCGATCTCTTCCGCCACATGCCGCACGAACGCGGGCTCATTTTGCTTGCCGCGAAACGGCACCGGCGCAAGATAAGGTGAATCGGTTTCAATCAGCATTCTATCCAATTGAATGTTCTTGGCAACTTCTTTTAACGCCACGGCGTTCTTGAAGGTTACGATACCGGAAAAGGAAATATAAAAATCCATCGCAATCGCTTGCTGCGCTACTTCCCAGTTCTCGGTAAAACAGTGCATCACGCCGCCCACCTGACCGGCGCCTTCCTCCCGCATGATCCGTAACGTATCTTCTGCAGCGGCGCGCGTATGAATGATCAGCGGTTTATTCACTTTCCGAGCGGCACGGATATGCTGACGGAAGCGCTCGCGCTGCCATTCCAGATCGCCTTGCAAACGAAAATAATCCAAACCGGTCTCACCGATGGCGATGACCTTGGGGTGATCGGCCAGCGCGGCGATTTGCTCGGCCTGCGGTTCGATCTGATCCTCATAATCCGGGTGAACACCGACGGAAGCAAACAAATTATCATGTGCTTCCGCCAAAGCCCGCACGCGCGGAAAGTGTGGCAAATCGACGCTGACACAAAGCGCGTGCGTGACTTGATTGTGCTGCATGTTCAATAATATTTGATCCAGATCCTTGGCCAGATCGGGAAAATCGAGATGACAATGGGAGTCGATAAACATAACGATATTCTCTAAAAATTAAAACGAGCCGCGCACCGCATCGGCCCAGCAATTCGGTGTTTCGTATAAACGCACTTGCTCAAGCCGCAGATGGTTTCCATAGCTGTCCTGATACGCGCTATCCAGAATTTCAAATGCAATCAATGCGAGATTTTCTGCCGTTGGCTGCACATCCAGCACAACCGTTTTGTGATCTTCAATCGATCGCAAAAATTGCAAAACTTTCGTATCGCCGGAATACACTAAGAATGCATGATCCCACTGATCGACCAGCACGGATTTAGCGATACGTTTAACCTCGGAAAAATCCATAACCATGCCTTGCTGGGCGACGCCTTCGTCAGCGATAATGCGGCCGGACAATGTAATTTCGATACAGTAGCGATGACCGTGCAAATGGCGGCATTGGCTGTTATGCGTTGAAATGCGGTGACCGGCATCAAATTCCAGCCTGCGAGTGATGAACATACGTACAATTTAAAAGCGCGAAATGAATAAAGGGAATTGTAACATTGCAAGCAAAATCAAAACTATTGAAAACGACGGATCATAGCCGCGACAGCGCCGGATTTACATATGTGTATCCAGTCATTTCACGCCGCGCCGGCGGCGTATCGATCGGCATTAATCTGAATCCGAATAACGCTTGTAACTGGCGCTGTGTCTATTGCCAAGTGCCGGAACTGAAACGCGGCTCCGCGCCGCGCATCGATTTAAACCGGCTGGAAACTGAATTGCGCTCTTTTCTGCACCAACTGACCGCGGGCGATTACCTGCAACAATATGTGCCGCTGGAGATGCGGAAAATTCACGATATCGCCTTATCCGGTAACGGTGAACCCACCAGTGCAAAAGAGTTTGATCAAGTAATCGAACTGATCGGCCGCGTCAAAAAAGATTTTGCGCTACCATCGGATTTAAAAATCGTGCTCATCACCAACGGCAGCTTAATTCATCGGCCTGCCGTGCAAGCCGGTCTGAAACGGATGGGAGAATTGAATGGCGAAGTCTGGTTCAAGTTCGACCGCGCTTCGACAAAAGAAAGGCAACGGATTAATAATACCTCGATTAGTTTGAGAAAAATACGAGACCATCTAGCGATTGCAACATCACTCTGCCCTACCTGGCTGCAGACCTGCATTTTTCAACTGGATAACGAACCGCCCTCCGCCGAGGAAGTTAGCTCATATTTGGGTTTTCTGCAGCAATTGAGCGGCGATCAAATTCGGATTGAAGGTGTGCTGTTGTATGGCATCGAGCGGCCATCATTGCAGCCGGAAGCAGAACGGCTTTCTAAAATCGATGATGCTTGGTTATCCAATTTTGGCGAGCAGATCAAACGCATCGGGTATGCCGTCAGAATAAGCTCATAACACCGCCGAATTATCCCGGACACCGGTTATAGGTGTTGCATTGTATCTATGTTGTTGATTTACAACACAACGAAATCCCACCAATTCTTCTAAAATCAATCGGTTATTTAATCTTAATTTCGCCAGAAAATTAAGAAAAGAAGATAGATTTTCTGATTAAGCGCTGAAAAACCTTGTTTTAACGCGCTTTTTCACACTTTCGAATGAATCATCACAATTTATAATATGACTTTAAATTTGTGCTATTGCTGATACGGTTGCGCTGAAAACCTATGACATAGGTTATAATGCCCGCAATTTTCTGATATCAATCAACCGATTCCGGTTGATCACAAACCTGGATTATTAACGATGGAGCTTATTAATGAATAACTCGAGATCCTTCATTTTCTCAGCGCTTTCCCCGCGTGAGCGTAAACCCGTTCAGCCGGGAAACGGGCGGCGGTGGTTGTTAAAACTCTGCATCGGCTTGTTGGGGACGGGAATGGCGTTGCAGGTTCATGCAAATCCTCCTGCAGCAGCGAATGTGCCTGCACCGAAGGCTGCTGAGGCGCCTAAAGCTGCCGAAGCGCCGAAAGCCACGGACGGTAAATTCGATATGTCCAAGGTGCCGCCAGTCACTGCGGCATCACGTCCAGGCTTATTCCTGTTACCTCCAACTGGACCGGGTTACTATTCATTGCTGGATCTGGTGACTAACAACAAGCGGGAAAAACCCCCAGTTGCGCCATACGCTCCGTTTGCATTATTGACAACACCTTCATTTGATATCGATTTCCGTTACCTGGACACACCAGGGCATGAAAAAAATATTTTTGATCCCTTAAAAAGAATCCGCTTAGGGGATGATTGGCTATTATCATTCGGTGGTAGTTTCTGGTATCGCTATGAAAAGGAAACGGATAGCCGTTTGAATGCCGCCGGTACGGACAATAGCTTCCACTTGTTTCGTACTCGATTCCATGCCGATTTATGGTACCAGGATAAGGTGCGTTTATTCGCGGAATTCATAGATGCGCGCATTCAAGGAGCTGATCTGCCGCCACTAGTGACAGATCAAAATCATACCGACATGCTCAACTTGTTTGCCGACGTTAAATTGGCCAGTGTCAATAATGGTCCTGTTTATATTCGTTTCGGCCGCCAAGAGCTAATGTATGGTTCGCAACGTTTGATCTCCACACTGGACTGGGTCAACACACGTAGAACATTCCAAGGTGTCAAAACCTTCTGGCGCACGGCGGAATGGGACTTGGATGCATTTTGGGTTCGTCCGATGATCACTGAGGTTAATAAGTTTGATAACTGGGATACCCAACAGAACTTTTTCGGTTTATGGGCTACGAACAAACCCAAACCTGGGCACATTATCGATCTTTATTTCCTGAGTTTAATCAATGATCGCTCAGTTTCCGCTGCAAATTTATTGGCTGGAAATATTCTGCAGGGTAACGCCGATACTCATACGCTCGGCGGCCGTCTGGCTGGAAACTTTGATAACTTGCTGTATGAATTGGAAGGTATGTATCAGTTCGGCCAACGCTCCAACCTGGATGTTTCCGCTTTTGCCGTAGCAGCCGGGGTGGGTTATCGTATGCCGCTGCCGATGAATCCGCAAGGCTGGATACGCTATGATTTCGCATCCGGCGATAGTAATTCTAAAGACGGCAGAAGCAATACCTTTAATCAGCTATTTCCGTTCGGTCACTATTACATGGGGTTCATTGACCGTGTTGGGCGGCAAAATATTCACGATTTCAATGCGCAATTCACGTTGCATCCGATGCCGTGGTTCACATTTATTTCTCAGTACCACCGGTTCTATCTGGCAAATTCACGCGATTATTTGTATAACGCTGCCGGTGCAGCGACGATACGGGACCTCACAGGTCAGTCCGGTAGTCACGTCGGCGACGAGATGGATTTTCGTGCTAACTTCCACTTAGATCGTCACCAAGATGTTTTGGTTGGATACTCGAAACTATTCAGTGGCGAATTCCTGCAAAAACAAAGGCCGGGAATCAATGCCGATCTTTTCTATGTTCAATACAATTTCCGCTTCTAAGTTTCATTAAGACAAACAAAAACGGCAACCCGTAGGTTGCCGTTTTTGTTTGCGAATCTAAGGAAACGCTGATTAATTCGGCGGACGAGATG
>JAFEEI010000175.1 GCA_018241205.1 Pseudomonadota bacterium | reverse complement strand
TCGAGTCCCGTCCACTCCGCCAATTAAATTCAGCTTACAGTCAGCAATTAATTAATTGCTGTTTCACTATCTAGTCTCTTAGGTTCTATCGTGTTTGATTTTGTCAATCGTAAAAAACGTGTTGTTCAAGTCGTCATGGGCTTGCTAATATTGCCTTTTTTGTTCTGGGGCATCGAGTCGTATCGCAACATGGGAGGCGAAGGTTATGTTGCGATTGTGGATGGTGAAGAGATACCGCGGCGCGAGTATGAGCAGGCGTTACGAGATCACCATGAAAGAATGCGTTCCATGATGGGAGCAAATTTCGATAGTGCAATGCTCGATACTTTTGAGGTAAAAAATTCGGTACTCGAGAGGCTCATTCAGCAGCGATTGTTGTATCGGGAAGCGAATAGCAATGGTTTTACTGTGCTGGATTCTCAAATCATCAAAACAATCCGGGATGTACCAGCTTTTCAAAAAGATAGTAAATTTTCTAAGCAGCAATACGAGCAGTTGCTGCGTGCTCAAAGCCTTACTCCTGCGATATTCGAATCGCGGATTCGTCAGGAGCTTTTACTCCAGCAACTATTAAACGGTTATAGCGATTATGCGTTTGCTCCCAAAGTAGTAGCCGAGAAAGTGCACTATTTGAGTGAAGTTAAACGTGAAATCAATCAATCACAGATCACACCGGAGCAATTTTGGGCGCTTGTAACGCCGGAAGAAAAAGACATAGTTATTTATTATGAGAAACATAAAGCTGATTTCGATTTGCCGGAACGTGCAAGGATTGAATATTTGGTCTTGTCGCTGGATGCAGTAGCTAAAAATGAAACAGTTAGTGATGAAGCTGTCGCCGCTTATTTCTCTGAACACCGGGAGGAATTCGGTCAACCGGAAGAGCGTAAGGCTAGCCATATTCTGATCAGTGTGGCTGCTGATGCTACAGATGACGAAAAAATAGCTGCAAGGAAAAAAGCTGAAAGCCTTCTGGAACAAGTTAAGCAGAATCCAGAACAATTTGCAGAAATTGCTAAGCAAAACTCAGACGATCCTGGGTCGGCAATGCGAGGTGGAGATCTTGGATTCTTCGGCCGAGGTGTAATGGTTAAGGCTTTTGAAGATAAAATTTTTTCAATGCACTTGGATGAAATCAGCGATATAGTAGAAACGGATTTTGGTCTGCACATCATAAAACTCACTGCTATTAAGGAAGAAAAACACCCTAACCTGGATGATGTGCGAGAGCAGATTGAGAATAAGCTCAAGCAGGAAATGGCGAGCAGTATTTTTGGGGAAATAGCTGAGGATTTCAGCAACGTTGTTTATGAACAAGGCGATAGTTTGCAAGCTGCTGCAAAAAGATTTGAGTTGGCTGTGCAAACGAGTGACTGGATTACAAGAAACTCAGCGGATCCGGCAATTCTGAATAACGACAAGTTACTGTCGACAATTTTTTCAGAAGATGTGGTTACAAATCAACGTAATACCGAAGCTATTGAGGTGAAACCAGATACGTTGGTGGCTGCTCGTGTTCTTGAATATAAACCCGCAACAACGCAATCTCTTGGAGTTGTTAGGGAGCAAATAGTAGAAAAGCTTAAGAAGCAGATGGCAGAAGTGAAGGCTGTCGAAGAAGGGCAAGCAAAGCTTGCGCGTTTGCAAGCAGGGGAAGATGTAAGTGATGTTGCTTGGGGCGATGCAAAGCAGATTTCATATATGCAACCGCAAGGTATGGAGCCTGAAACCTTGCGGGCGGTTTTTAATGCTAATACAGATGCTCTGCCTGTTTATGCGGGCGTGGCAAACCCAAAGGGTGGTTTTAGTCTGATTAGAATCAATCGTGTTGTAGAGCCAGAGTCTGCGGAGAAAACTAAACTGGATAGTTTTGCCAAGCAACTTCAGCAAATGATTACGCAAGAGGAAATGTCAGCCTACTTAGCCGCGATTAGGCAGCGCTATGATGTAAAAGTCAAACAGGATAATTTTTAATAGCTAAACCTGCTATTGCGCATGTAGAAAATAATTTTTCAGATTCAATCATGAAGATTGAATGCAACAGTATTAAACCCCGCATCTACATATGTTATTTCTCCGGTGATGCCGCTAGCCAGATCGCTGGACAAGAAAGCAGCGACGTTGCCAACCTCGTCGGTGGTTACATTACGACGTAACGGCGAGACTTTTTCGGTGTAACCCAGCAATTTTCCAAAATTTCCGATACCGGCGGCGGCTAGAGTTTTGATCGGACCAGCGGAAATGGCGTTAACGCGAATTCCCTTGGGTCCCAAGCTGGAAGCCATGAAACGGACATTTGCTTCAAGACTGGCTTTGGCCAAACCCATCACGTTGTAGTTAGGCATGACCCGGACTGCACCTAGATAACTTAATGTTAAAAGTGAGCCATTGCGATTCTGCATTAAAGGTAACGCTGCTTTAGCAAGCGCGGAAAAGCTATAGGCACTGACGTCGTGCGCAATGCGAAAAGCTTCTCGACTGACACTTTCCAAATAGTCGCCCGTTAATGCCTCGCGCGGTGCAAAGGCGATGGAATGAATAATACAGTCTAGACCGTCCCAATGTTTCTGTAGATTCTCAAAGCAGAGTGCGATTTCGGTGTCACTGGAAACATCGCAAGGAAATAATAGATTGCTATCGAATTCTGCAGCCAATTTTTCCACTCGGCTGCGAACTTCTTCACCTTGATAGGTAAAGGCTAACGAAGCACCTTCACGCTTCATGGCTTTTGCGATACCGTAAGCGATGGAACGGTTGCTGAGCAATCCAGTAATGAGGACGCGTTTGTTTGCCAGAAATCCCATACATTTTCCTTGTAAAATTGTACGAATAGGCGAATTATAGCTGAAGGGCGGTGCTAGGTGGAGTTGAGTAAGGAAAGATATGCGCGGATACACATTTTTTGAGTTATGCACGGGTTACGGCAAATGAAACTGGCATTGAATACTCGAATTGATTTATTGGGAATATTGCTGGTTCTTCTATTGTTGACCGCATGCGGCGGACATAATTGGAACAATCCTTATGCATCGGAGGATGCAGTAAGAAATACTCTTTACACTGTATTCACGGAACGTCCGAAACATTTGGATCCTGTGCAATCATACAGTTCGAATGAAATCCAGTTTACTGCTCAGATTTATGAGCCTCCCTTGCAGTACCATTATTTGAAGCGGCCTTATGCTTTAACTCCAGCTACTGCCAAGGAAATGCCCAAGGTAAAGTACTTGGATGCGCAAGGTAATCAATTGCAGGGTGACGTGCGCGCACACGATATTATCTATAGTGCTTATGAAATTACAATTCGACCGGGTATTCTTTTTCAGCCTCACCCAGCCTTTGCTAACGATGTGCGAGGTAATGGATTGTTTCATAATCTGAATCAACAGGAATTGGCATCCATACACAAGCTTTCTGATTTTCCTCAAACTGGAACAAGAGAATTGGTGGCGGATGATTATGTCTATCAGATCAAACGCCTGGCACATCCCAAATTGCATTCACCGATTTATGGATTGATGGCCGATTACATCGCGGGACTCCGGGAGTATGCCGAAGTACTCAAGCAGGCTGAGCAAAATCAATCAGCAGAAAAAATGTTTCTGGATTTGAGGGATTATCCGTTGGAAGGTGTGCAAGCAGTTGATCGCTATACTTATCGCATAACCGTGATAGGTAAGTATCCGCAATTCGTGTATTGGCTAGCAATGCCGTTTTTTGCGCCGATACCTTGGGAAGCGGATCGTTTTTATTCGCAGCAAGGATTGATACAAAAAAACATTACGTTGGATTGGTATCCGGTAGGTACCGGCCCTTATATGTTGACTGAAAACAATCCTAATTTGCGAATGGTATTGGAAAAGAATCCGAATTTTCATGATGAGTACTATCCGATAGACGGCATGCAGGAGGATGAAGGGAAAGGCTTATTAGCAGATGCTGGAAAGAAATTACCCTTTATCGATAAGATTGTCTTTGTGCGAGAAAAGGAAAGTATTCCGCGCTGGAATAAATTCCTGCAGGGGTATTATGATACCAGTGGTATCGGTTCGGATAGCTTTGATCAAGCCATACAATTGACAGGTCAAGGCGAAGCGATAGTGACCGAAGCAATGGTTGACCAAGGCATAAGATTGGAGACCGCAGTTGCGGCGTCAACCTATTACATGGGGTTTAATATGCTTGATCCGATAGTTGGTGGAGTCGATGAGAAATCACGTGAGTCCGCTAGAAAATTGCGGCAGGCGATTTCGATCGCCGTCGATTACGAAGAATTCATTTCGATTTTTGCCAACGGCCGCGGCATGCCGGCCCAAAGTCCAATTTCACCTGGTATTGCAGGTTACCGGGGTGGGAAGGAAGGTATTAATCCGGTGGTGTATGATTGGGTAAACGGTCAACCGCAACGTAAGTCAATTCAAATCGCCAAGAGTTTGCTTGCGCAGGCGGGGTATCCGGATGGAATCGATCAAAGAACTGGTGCGCCGCTCATTTTATATTTTGATGTGACTGCACGTAGCACCGAAGATCGATCCAGACTTGATTGGATGCGTAAGCAATTTCAGAAATTAAATATCCAGTTGGTAGTAAGAAGCACTGATTACAATCGTTTCCAAGACAAGATCCGAAAAGGGAATGCGCAGATTTTTGAATGGGGTTGGAATGCCGACTACCCAGATGCGGAAAACTTTTTGTTCTTATTGTACGGACCACAGCGCAAGGTAGGGAATAGTGGTGAGAATGCCGCGAACTATCAAAATGAAGAATATGATCGCCTCTTTGAACGAATGAAAAATATGGAGGATGGGCCGGAGCGGCAATCGATTATTGATCGAATGGTTGAGATTTTGCGGTTTGATGCACCATGGCTGTGGGGTTATCATCCGAAAGATTACGGTTTATATCATTCATGGTATCAGAATGTTAAACCCAATCGGATATCGAATAATAATCTTAAGTATATCAAGCTCGATGCCAAGCAAAGAGCGCAAAAGCGAAAGGAATGGAATGAGCTCGTTCTATGGCCGGTTGCGCTGATTTTGCTTGCACTGGTGGCCTGCTTTGTTCCGGCGATAACCGCTTTTCGCCGCCACGAAAGCGGCACTGCGGTGCGCATTGCTTCATAATTTATACTTTAGGCCGCATGCTGAGCTATATTGTCAGAAGAATTTTTTACACAATACCGATTTTGATCGGTGTTAATCTCATCACATTTGCGCTGTTTTTTGTCGTGAATACCCCCGATGATATCGCGCGCATGCAGTTGGGTATTAAATATGTCACGCCGGAAGCGATTGAAAAATGGAAAGCGGAGCGAGGTTACGATAAACCGCTGCTGTTTAATCATGAAGCGGATAAGCTGAGTAAGTTGACTGACACTGTTTTTTTTGTGAAATCGGTATCTATGTTTGCCTTCGATTTTGGCCAGGCAGACGATGGCAGGGATATCGCACGGGAAATTAAGTCACGAATGCTGCCAAGCTTGGCCATTGCATTGCCGGTATTTATTCTGGGAATGATCGCACATATCACTTTTGCGCTTCTGATGGTTTTTTTTCGCGAGACCTATATTGATTTTTTCGGAGTGGTGTTTTGTGTTGCGTTGATGTCCATTTCCAGCTTGTTCTATATTATTATCGGACAATTTTTGATCAGTAAGTTATGGCATTGGGTGCCAATATCCGGTTATGAGCCCGGGTTGGATGCGGCAAAGTTTTTGTTGTTGCCGGTAATTATTGGTGTAATCAGTAGCGCGGGCTCCAATATCCGCTGGTATCGCACGTTATTTTTGGAAGAAATGAATAAGGAGTACGTGCGAACAGCCAAAGCAAAAGGATTATCCGGGCGTATTGTTTTATTCCGGCATGTTCTCAGAAATGCAATGATACCGATTCTAACTGGTGCGGTTGCCGTGGTGCCCCTATTATTTCTTGGTAGTTTGCTGGTTGAATCGTTTTTTGGTATTCCTGGTTTGGGCAGTTATACCATTGATGCGATCAATTCCCAGGATTTTTCCATTGTAAGAGCGATGGTCTTTTTGGGTTCCGGACTCCATATCGTAGGGCTGGTTTTGACCGATATATCATATACTTTAGTTGATCCTAGGGTGCGATTGGCTTAAAAATGAGAGTGTGTTTATTTGCTGACTCCATTGCTATTGTGAAAGTATTGCAATGTCAGAAATACACGCAATTTTACGCAATTTACGCAAATTTGGTGCGTGCAAATGTATTTGATGAGATCGATTGTTGTTTTAGTATAACTTCTCGTTAAATCAAGATTGACTTGTGAGCTCAATGTATTCATAATCAGCGGTTTCGTTCGGAGGGGTTCCCGAGCGGTCAAAGGGATCAGACTGTAAATCTGACGGCTCTGCCTTCGAAGGTTCGAATCCTTCCCCCTCCACCAATTTGCGAAATACAGTGAGAATAGCAAGGTGTAGCTTGCTGAGATTGGTTTATGTTGTGCATTCTTGCAAACGGCGAACAGTGCGGGTGTAGCTCAATGGTAGA
>JAFEEI010000174.1 GCA_018241205.1 Pseudomonadota bacterium | reverse complement strand
GAAAATAACTGCCACCAACATGGGTATTGCTGCAATTTGGGCTGGACGTTGTAAGCATCAACAGCAGTAAAAAATTCAGCTTCAGTTCCGGCTGGACGTTATAAATTTGACTATTGAACAAAACATCAGCAACAGTACAGCTATCAGCAGCAGTCCCGGCGTGACGAGTTTCAAATGCCCAAACTGCAGCAATACTTGTTCGTTAGCGGCAAGCAATTCAGACTATGCAACTATTGACAATACTGTTGACAACGGCTTTATCTTTCTTCACAACACAATATAGACACTCAACTATGGGAATGAGTTACGACATTATTCCAAACAAACAGACCAAATGTGCTAATGACTTTGGAAACGGGCTGTCATTTTTCTTTGAACAAGTTGGTGGTTATGGCGAGACAGCAGAAGTAGAACAGGTTAGCCAAGTTTTAAAAATTGATTTGAACGTTTTTCAAGACGTAGACTATAATTACGACGACCAAAATGATGTCGCAAACCATTGGCATGACATAGACACAATTTCTTCCCTTGTTGACACTTTCATAAATAAAATTGTCGCCCAACCCAACTACTACAAACAAGTACACCATAATCCCGTTGACAGAAACAAACTAGTTGATGAAGAAAATGAGTTGTGGAAACTTACAGATACTGTGGAGAGGGATAAAAAAATAGAGGCTTTGCACCAGCAACCTTTTTATTATTATCCGAATGACCGTGGCTATTTAAGTCAAGGCAAACTATTAAAAGACTTGCAGACCTTGAAAAAGACACTTGGCTGCTATAAAAAAAGTGGCGTGACAAAGATTAGATTTGAATATACCTAATTGGACATGCCAGCCGCTAACAGGCGGCTTGCTGCTATGCCGGCAGACCTAACGCAGTATCAACTTTTTGTTCGCTAATCATCTTCTGTTTCGGCTGACCGAACGCAAGTGAACAATAGAATATATTTTGTACTTTGAATTTTCAATCGGCTTCAGTTCCGGGCTGTCAATTATAAAATCCCGGCACAGCAGCAAGCCGTTAACCGTTGTGCGTCACCTTACGGACGAGCGACTAAACACTGACATATGAAATTTGTAAGCTCAATTTTTTTGTACTTGCTAACCTTGACAACGGCTTTTGCTCAAGACAAAACTAATTATGTACATTATAATAAACTGATTGACCTAAAAGGCACTGATTATGTTGTTGCGACTGTTTCCTATTACGGAAAAGGATTCAGCAGTAATGGAAAATATCTTCTGTTTATCAACACAAAGACTGGTGAACATCAACAAGCAGACTTTCCAAAAGATTCATACACAGACCAAATTGAACAAGTCAAAATTGACAAACTGAACCTCAATGTTGTTGTTGTTAGTGCCAACACTGTTGACCTTGACGGTAAACACGGAGTGGATTGGAACGACCCTAAGCAGGTTATTTTGTTTTCAACAGACGGTAAACAGCGGACACAAATAACAGACGATAAATTTTTTGTCCAAACCTGGACAGTAAATAATGAAACGGGAAGAGTTGTAATTACAGGGCATTATGACACTAACGATAACGGCAAGTATGACAAGACAGATAAAAACGAAATTGTGATTTATGACCTTTTGACAATGAAAGTGATTTCCAAATTCTGACCAAGGCGAACGCACAACATTGGGTTTGCTGCAATTTGGGCTGGACGTTGTAAGCATCAACTTTTGTTCGCTATTCAGCTTCAGTTCGGGCTTGACGTTATAAATTGGGCATATGAATAAAATATCAGCAATATTGCAATCATCAACTTCAGTTACGGGCTGACGGATTTCAAATTCCCAAACTGCAGCAAGCCCTGTTCGTAAGCTGCCATTTTTTGCGACACTACCAATGATTTCAGCAGAACAAATACAAACAACCGAACTTGTCACAAGACTTTCTGAGTTTGACAACTTAGGAGGTGTAATAAATTTTAAAGTTTTCAAAGTAAACAATGCAAGTTCTGACAAAGAAGCTCATTGCTTAGTTGCTCAATGGACACTTGAATTACTATCGCAAGACAATGACAACTACTTTAACCAAGTTGCAACCACATTAGGTACAAGTCGAGACGCATATTATAGAGTTGAACATAACCGTGTTTCGGCAGACACAGGAGCCCAAGTAACACCTGAACAGTTTTTTGGACCTTATTTTAACTTTAAAGAACAAAGACCTATACTGTTAGGCACGACGGGAAAGCCATTTCAAAATGTTACTGTATTTAGTGATTACTACCATTATGACGACAATGAAAGTCATGAAAATATAGTTGTAGTTAATAACAGAAACAGCGACTTTGTAACACAAGGATATACAGACGCTTTTTTAAAACCTCCGCATTCATTTGGTAAGAAAGGCATGACAAACTATGATATTGGAAAGTATTTTTTAGACTTCAATCAGTTTTTATTTGACAACATAAATGAATTAAAGATTTACTCATGGGCGACTGATTGCTCAAACTACTTTGACGATGGTAAGGAATGGTGGGGCAGTTTTTTTTGGACAGCCTATAACCCGACCAAAGATTGGTACGTGGGTATTGCCGCATCTACGACAGACTGACAAATTAAAACGGCAGCTTACATGGGGTTTGCTGCTATGCTGGCTGACGAATAAATCCTCGTCTTTTTGTTCGCTATCGGCAGCGGTTCGGTCAGACGTAATTCTATTCGGCTTTAGTTCTTAACTTTATCATCAGTAATTCTATTAGGCTGCAGTTCCGGGCTGGACGTTATAAAATACCAGCACAGCAGCAAGCCATCAACGTTGCCTGCAAGCTTAGCGGACACCTCAAAACTTCAACCATATTTATGAAAATAACAAGAATAAGAATTGAGAATTTTAGGTCAATAAAAAAAACTGAATTTACCACGACTGACTTCAACATTTTCGTTGGACAAAATAATTGTGGTAAGACCAATTTTTTTGAAGCCCTTGAATTCTTTTTTAATGGAATTGGCAGAGGCGGAAATGTAGAAGAACTTAAATTTAAAAGAGTTCCTGCGAACGAAATTTTAGTTGAAGTTGAATTTACGGGAGCGATTGCAGGTGCAGCACAAATGCAAAATGCTGCCAATAAAACAAAGATTGAAAACGCTTTAAATGGAGCAGACGTTGTAATCTTCAAAAGAACAAGCAGTGTTCCTAATAAAAGAAAAATGTTTGTTGGAGGTGCAGAAGTTCAGCCAGGTACAGGCTTTGACGCTGCATTAAACGATTTTCTTCCAAAGTTTGAATACATAAGCACAAAGCAATATTATGACGCTGTAGCTAAGTATGCTAAGACTACACCGATTGGTATAATGCTATCGGGAGTTCTCACAACCATTTTGCAAACTAATCAGCAATACCAAGAATTTCAAACTAAGTTTAGAGAATTATTTGAAGATGACAACTCTCAAATTAAAGCAGAGTTTGTGGCAATAGGTAATAAGGTAAAAGTTCATTTAGAGAAACAATTCCCTGATACTTCAAAAGTAAAATTTGAAGTAACTGCACCTGCTTTTGATGATTTGCTGAAAAACTTTGAAACCTCAATTGACGACGGCGTAGAAACATCAGCCGAAGAAAAAGGAGACGGAATGCAAAGAGCATTGATGTTAGCAATAATTCAAGCCTACGCTGACTTTCGCAAACAGAATGAAGATATTGGCAAGTCATTCCTATTTTTTATTGATGAAGCAGAACTTCATTTACATCCAACTGCACAACGGAATTTGAAAAATGTTTTGCACTCACTATCGCAAGACATTGACCAAGTTTTCATAAATACTCACTCTTCTGTTTTTGTAGCAGACAATTACCCAAATCAATCAATTTTCAAAGTTGAAAAAACAAGTGGAGAAACAGAGATTGTAATAACTACGGACTATGAAAAGCCTTATGTTGTTTTTGAACTTTTAGGTGGCAGTCCTTCGGATTTGCTTCTTCCTAAAAACTTCTTAATTGTTGAAGGGCAAAGTGAATTTGAGTTATTGACAAGGATTATTAAACGTTTTTACGGCGACAAAAGCAACATTCAAATTATTAAAGCGAATGGCGACATAGACCAAGCAGAAAGAACTATCAATGCTATTGAAAAAGTATTTACACCATTAAATGCAAGTATCTACAAAGACAAGACAGTTATTATGCTTGACCAACCAAGCCAGCAAACACAAGGAGGGGTTCAGCAGTTTAGACAGAATTATCCTCACTTAAATGCAAACAATCAAATTTTCGTTTTAACCGTCCGAGACATTGAACAAACTTATCCAAATCAAGTTTGCAATATTTACGGCAATTGGAGAAAATCACAAGCAGACCTTGACGCTGTTAATGCCAACGGTGAGAAAGTAATTACAGGAAAGAAAAAACGCCAATTAGCTAAACACGTTGGCGACAACATAACACAGCAACAATTTGAGACTGACTTACAAATTTGCTTTCAAGCATTGACACAATGTTGGAATTTGGCATACTAAGAATGCAAGACAGAAAGCCAGCAGGCAACATGGGGTGACCGATGCACAA
>JAFEEI010000173.1:3386-4037 GCA_018241205.1 Pseudomonadota bacterium | reverse complement strand
TTTCAGGGAGAAAACAGCTGATGATACGAAGTTTATTCAATCGAGCAAACTTATCAGAATCAGAACAACAACCGGAATTAAGCCGCCGCCGTTTTTTACGTGCAGGATTAGGTACTTGCGCCGTACTGGCACTGCCCATGGGTGCATCGGCCGCGCATGCGGCGATCAGAAGACCGTTTGAGAAAAAACTGAGTTTTCTGAATTTACATACCGGTGAACGCACCCAGGCCGTGTTCTGGGTCAATGGCCGTTATATCCCGGAAAGTATGCGCGCCATCAACTACGTGCTGCGCGACCACCGCACCGGCGACCGCCGCCCGATCGACCCTCAGTTATTTGACCTGCTCCACCTGCTGCAACACAAATTAGGCACCAAACAAGAATTCCACGTCATCTCCGCCTACCGTTCACCCGCCACCAACGCCAAGCTGGCCGAACAAAGCGGCGGCGTCGCCAAGAACAGCATGCATACGCACGGCAAAGCCATCGACATCCGCCTGCCCGGCCGCAAACTTTCCGATATCCGCACGGCAGCCATGTCGCTGCAAATGGGCGGCGTCGGCTATTATCCTTCCTCTAACTTTATCCATCTGGACACGGGCAATTTCCGTCACTGGTAGCGGAAATTGCCTAGGGAAACGCTGATTAATT
>JAFEEI010000173.1:0-3331 GCA_018241205.1 Pseudomonadota bacterium | reverse complement strand
CGAGGGAGCGAGTACCGCGCAACAATCAGCGCTTCCCTAGCGGCTGGAGCCGGTGGGCCGATTGGCCCATTTATTGAGCATCGCCACCAAAAGATTCATATTGACAGGCTTGGCAAGAAAATCATCCATACCTGCCGCAAAGCAGCGTTGACGGTTATCCTCAAAGGCATTTGCAGTCAAGGCGATGATGGGGAGATGCGTTTTTCCGGTTTCCCGTTCCCATCGGCGAATTCTTTCTGTCGCTTGATAACCATTCATCACCGGCATTTCGCAATCCATCAGCACCAGCGCAGGCGGTATTCCCTGCATGACCGCATTTACCGCTTCTTGTCCGTTTGCAACCACTTTGCAGCGGAATCCTTGATTTTCCAATAAAGCGACGATTACCGTGCGGCTGATTGCATTATCCTCAACCACTAAAATCAACCCGGCTTGCGGAGAAGTTTTTCTTACCGTTACTCCACCGAAAATGGTATTGTCTGCGGCAAGATTGCCTGCATCACCGGCGCTGGCCGGGTTAGCACGGATCCGGAACCATATTCTCGTGCCTTTGCCTTCCTGGCTCTCGAACCCAACGCAGCCCCCTAGCAATCTGGCTAAATGGTGCACGATGGAAAGTCCAAGACCGGTACCGCCGTATTGCCGGGTTGTTGAGGCATCCACTTGGGAAAAAGGCTTAAACAACCTATCGTGCTTGTCCGCAGGAATGCCGATGCCGCTATCGGTTACCATAAACTCCAGCAGCGTTTCTGCTGATGCGCTTTTGAGTTCACGCGCTTCGATATGCACGAAACCTTGCGGCGTAAACTTGATGGCATTGTTGACCAGATTAGCCAGCATTTGGCTTATTCTGAGCGGATCGGAACAGTATCGCATGCGCGCTTTCCCATGCCATGACACATCCAGTGCCAGCCCTTTCATGTTCGCACTCTCGGCAAATAGTACCGCCGTTTCCAGCATCAGTTGCTCGGGCTCAAAAACATGACTTTCCAATTGAATCTGTCCGGCCTCAATCTTGGATAAGTCAAGGATATCGTTGAGTATGGTCAACAAGTTATTTCCGGAAGTTATGATCACCCGGGCATAATCCATTCGCTCGTTATCTTTGATATCCGGCATTTGCAGCAGGTAGGCCATGCCTAAAACACCATTCAGCGGCGTTCGGATTTCATGAGACATGGTAGCCAGAAACTGACTCTTAGCCAAATTGGCCGATTCTGCGGCAATCTTAGCCAGCTGGAGCGCTTCGCTGTTCGCGCGCAATTGTGCCGTCTGCTCATCGACGGTTTCTTGAATCAGCAGGGTCCGGCCTGTTGTAACCAACATCAACAACTGCAGTATGCTGGCTACGAGCAGTCCGGCAAAACTCAGCGCCCAGGCCTGCCATGGCCGGTGCACATGCAACCAATCCGCATCCGGAAAAATGATTAATTCCCAGCTACGATCCGCCATCATCAGCGTTGTCCGCCAATTGAGATTGGTATTGATTGCAATGCCTGGCGCTGAACTGAACAACCATTGATTGCCGGGTTGCCCGGCAGAATCCCGCAATTGAAAAACGATACCTGGCGCTACGACATTGCCGACGGCGGAGTTGACCATGTCAGGAATTTTTAATGCACCCACCACAAAACCGGTAAATTCCGCCGGATGTTCCGGACTGCTCCGGTCAAAATTCTGGCGGTAAGCGGGATGGAGTACCAAGATGCCGGCCTTATTCTGTTGATCCTGCACCAGATTGATCAAGCCCGTGGCCGCCGGCCGGCCGGAATGCCGGGCACGGTCAATGGCCTCCGCCCGGATGGGATTGGAATAAATATCGTATCCGACTGCTTTCCGGTTGTTCTCAAGCGGCGTGATATAGGTCACGACGATATACTCCGGACGCTTGCCTGCAACGGTTAACTCGCCCTGCGCATCCAATTCGGTTATGTGGAACGGTTCCCCAGGAACATTTGTGGAGTGGGTCTGTTCGAAGTATGGCCGGTCCCGGTCACGTACAAAATAATTGTAGCTTAATCCTGCAATGCCTTGAGATTCCTTTATTATTTCTTGCGTAAAGTAATCGAATTGGCGGAAGCTCATATCCGAATTCAATTCCATCAAACGCCGCAATGCCGATAGCGTTTCGTTGTAAGCGTTGAAACGCTCCTGTAACAGGAATGCAATGTTTTGCCCGACACTTTGAATTTCCGTTTGTTGCTGCCTGTTTTCGAGTTTCGCTGTGTTAACGAATCCCATCACAATCAACACCACCAGAATCAGCGTAATAAGCACAATGATAGCCTTTCTCGTTTTCCAGTATAATTGCTTGCCAAGAAAAGCCAGCGACAACGGTGCGAAGACGAGCACCCCAAAGGTATCGCCGGCCCACCAATTCCACCACGACCAAGAGATATCGGCCACACCGATAGCGCCGGAAAAAAACAGCGTCAGTTGCGCGACACTGGCTGAAATCACGCAAGACAATGGCCCGCCGAGTAGAAAGAAAGCGAAGATCTCTTGTTCCCGCATCAACGTTTGCCAGCGATCCTGGACGAATCTGCGCACCAGCCATGCCCCGGTAGCGGCTTGCAGCATCGCTCCCATTCCTAGGAGCACCGCAAGCGCGATACTTTCCTGCGTCAGATCGTTCTGATTCCAAGCAACCCAGATATTGAGCCCCAGCGAGCCGATCCAGATGCCCGGCAACAAACGGTAGCCCGACACCAGCGTCAGCGCCAGCGCCAAACCGGCGGCAGGAAACACCGGACTCGCATAACCTGGCGGGATCGCCAGCAACAATCCCAGGAAGCCTAACAGAGCATAGCCCATAGCCGCATACGCATTGTGCTGTATGATTTTCAAAGACAATCTGCTTGAAGTTTGGATCTGATCCAGCATGCAAATAACGATTCGTTATAGAAGAAGGTTTCGCACGACCGATAACGGACTAGGCCGCAGGTATGGCGTATATGTTAAAACGGCTATGTGTTTTTCCGATTGCGGAAGTAATGACAGACTTTGGAGGATATTCTCTGGAAATAATTGACCAGCCGGTTGATTGGAATCTATTTCTCAGGCTGTCCAGTGAATTCCGGTTGAACACGATTGCATGATGGTTCAGAGCGTGTGTCCGCGTAACTTTCATAAGAATGATCATCATCGTGACCGATCAGTCCAATATTTTCAAAAATCTTTTTAAAGGAAACGCCGATTAATTGACTATACGCGCGAATCACTTCGTTGCGCGGTACTCGCTCCCTCGTCTATCTTGTTGCAGGATGCAAGATCGGCTTGAAGTCATCGCTCATGACACAAGCTGTTCCCTTCGGCATGAGCGATCCATCAT
>JAFEEI010000172.1 GCA_018241205.1 Pseudomonadota bacterium | reverse complement strand
CCCGACTTCGTCCATCAGCACCAGGCTTTGCGCGGTAGCGTTATGCAGGATGTTGGCGGTTTCCGTCATTTCCACCATGAACGTCGAGCGTCCGCTGGCCAAATCGTCGACCGCGCCGATGCGGGTAAAAATCTGATCCAGCACGCCGATGCGCACGGCTTTCGCTGGTACGTAACTGCCGCAATGCGCGAGTAAGGCGATCAATGCGATTTGCCGCATATAAGTGGATTTGCCGCCCATATTGGGGCCGGTGATCAGCAGCATGCGCGGTTTTCCAGTATGCTCGGCACCCAACTGCACATCGTTGGCGACAAAGTTTTCTACCTGTTGCTCCACCACTGGATGGCGTCCGGTATCGATTACCAATTCGCTGTCATTGGATAGTTCCGGCGGAGTACAGTCGAGCGCTTGTGCCCGTTCGGCAAACGCGCACAACACATCAAGTTCCGCAACGCTCATCGCGATTCTTTGCAGCGCTTGCAGATGCTTGATCAGCACATCCAACAATCCCTCGTATAAATACTTCTCCCGCGCCAGCGCCCGGTCTTGCGCAGATAAAGCTTTATCCTCGAAAGCTTTCAATTCCGGCGTGATGTAACGCTCAGCGCTTTTCAGGGTTTGCCGGCGGCGGTAATCGGCAGGGATTTTTTCGCTGTGCGCATGTGTGACTTCGATATAAAAACCATGCACGCGGTTGTATTCCACTTTCAGGTTGGGAATGCCGGTGCGCTCTTTCTCGCGCACCTCCAGTTGCAACAGGAAGTCGCCGCAATTGCTCTGCAATGCGCGCAATTCATCGAGTTCGGCATCGTAACCGTCGGCAATGACATTGCCTTCACGCAGCACCACGCCAGGTTCAGGCAATAGCGCTTTGCCCAGTAATTCGACAATGGTCGTGTCGATCTGCAGCGTGTTAATCAATTGCTGGATACGCTCGCTGGCGCAAGCGGTGACGGCTTCAATTGTTTGCGGCAGTAGCCTCAAACTATCGCGCAGACCCGATAAATCCCTCGGTCGCGCGGACCTCAGTGCGATACGCGCGGTGATGCGTTCGATATCGGCGCATTGCCGCAACAGGATGCGCACGGCTGCAAAATGATGCTGCCCATTTTCTCCGGTCAATGCGGCGATACTGTCGAGCCGTTGTTGTATCACGCTGCGATCGCGCAACGGATGATGCAGCCAGAATTGCAGCAAACGGCTGCCCATATTGGTTGCGCAAGTGTCGAGCAATGACAGTAACGTGGGTGACCGTTCGCCGCGGATCGTTGCGGAGATTTCCAGATTGCGGCGCGTAGCGGCATCCATGCGCACATAAACACTCTCCCGTTCCGCTTGCAGGGTAGTGATATGCGGCGCGGCGGATCCCTGTGTCAGGCGGGTGTATTCCAGCAATGCCCCGGCAGCGCGCAGCGCGGTGGTTAAATCCTCGCAACCGAATCCGCTGAGATCATGTGTTTCAAATTGCCGTGTCAGGCTGTTGTATGTGCTGTCACGGTCAAACTGCCACAGCGGCAAGCGTTTCAACGCCCAATTTTTTCCTTGTATCTCAGGCAGCGCCAGCGGTTCGGGCAGCAGAATCTCCGCCGGTTGCAAGCGTTCCAGCTCGCTGAGAAGATTTTGCGGCCCGGTTTCCAACACGCGCAATTGTCCCGCCGCCAGATTGAGCCAAGCCAGCCCCAATGCCGATTCCTGTATTATCAGCGCCAATAAAATACAGTCGCGCTTATCGTCCAGCAACGCCGCATCGGTCAGCGTTCCGGGCGTGATGATGCGCGTTACTTCTCGCGCCACTGGCCCCTTGCTGAGCGCCGGATCGCCCACTTGCTCGCAAATCGCGACCGACTCCCCTGCCTTGACCAGCTTGGCCAAATATTGCTCGGCCGCATGGTAGGGTACGCCCGCCATCTTGATTGGCTCCCCGGCGGAAGCGCCGCGCTGTGTTAGCGTGATGCCCAGCAGCTTGGCCGCTTTTTCCGCATCGTCGAAAAATAACTCATAAAAATCCCC
>JAFEEI010000171.1 GCA_018241205.1 Pseudomonadota bacterium | reverse complement strand
AATGCCGGAGCCTGAACGATCACGGACCTTGGGCGCTTTGACTTCAATATTACCGAGCCTCGTTTGAATGGCACGTTCCGGCAGATAGCCATTCCTGACTATTACCGATCTTCCTTTGTCAGTTTTTAACCTGCCATGCTGCTTGAGGAAAGCAGCCGCTTCCGCTTCAATGGCGGTAGCCAGCATCCTGGCAACATCAGCAGCGCAGGATCGATATTGGCGGTTTGCGCTGCCGGACCCAAAATGGGCATCAGCAGTACAACCGTGGCTGTATTGCTGGTCGTTTCGGTCAGGAAAGTCACGACAATCGCAATGAAGGCAATGATGATCAGAGGATGCAAACCAGACAAAGTGGTCAGTTGCTCGCCAACCGCTTTCGACAATCCGGTTTCGACGAACGCTTGCGCAATCGCGATGCCGCTCGCGAACAGAATCAAGATACCCCACGGCACCTTGACGGCGGTATCCCAATCATTCTCGCCAGCACCATACATCACATCGGCCCAGGCTGTTCCATCAAGATTATCGTCGTTCGAGGTGCCGCGAATATTCAAAAAACTATCCTGAATTGACGAAGCCGACGGCAAACTGCTGCCATCCGTAAATACCCAGCAGCGATGAGCGCCAGCTACGGCTTCATGATGCCGGTGGGCACCGCACCCAATGCCATTGTATTTGGCACAGGCAAGGTGCCCATGATCAGTATGGTGCGTGAAGGACTGGTACTCAACCTTATTGGCGCTGCGGTGATCACGGCGGTGTGTTATTGGTTGATCGCCTGATTAAGCCGCAGCTCAGACTATCGCCGTATCTTTTCCAATCGAAACAGGGCCCCGGATCGGTTTTGCGTCCGGGGGCGATGTCGGCATGTCCGGCAATGTGCTGAATGGGGTAGTGATTGCACAGACACCGGGTTAAAGCGATCAATGCTTCGTATTGCAAATCGGTAAACGGTGTGAAGTCGCTGCCTTCGAGCTCGACTCCGATGGAAAAATCATTACACCGTTCGCGGCCTTGCCAGTTCGAGACACCGGCATGCCAGGCACGCTGGCTGCACGGCACGAACTGAATTAAGCTGCCATCGCGGCGGATGAAGAAATGCGCGGAGACTTTCAAACCTTGCAGCGATTGATAATAAGGATGAGCCTGCGAATCGACGCGGTTGGTAAACAGCTCGATTACGCCATTGCCACCGAATTCATCCGGCGGCAGGCTGATGTTGTGGATCACCAATAAGTCGATGTCCGTACCCGGCGGGCGTTCGTCGTAATTCGGCGAGACGATGAATTCGGCAGTATCGAGCAATCCGATGGCATCCAGGCGCATGTTAAAATCAGTGGAAATTGAATAATTACGCATGGTAACTGACTGCAGCAAAACTTGAAAACCGGGAAAAACATGAAACCAGGCAAATTCATCACGCTCGAAGGCATCGACGGTGCAGGAAAATCGACGCAATTGGCGTGGATCGTCGAGCTGTTGCGGCGAGCCGGGTTGCAACCGGTAGTGACGCGCGAACCCGGCGGCACAGCGCTGGGCGAGCACTTACGGGCATTGTTGCTGGATAAATCGATGGCGATGCACGCCGAAACCGAAGCGTTGCTGATGTTCGCCGCGCGCCGCGAGCATCTCGACAAAGTCGTTCTGCCCGCGCTGCACCAAGGCCAATGGGTCATCTCCGACCGTTTCACCGACGCCAGTTTTGCGTACCAAGGCGGCGGGCGGGGGTTGGATACCGATAAGCTGGAAATTCTGGAACATTGGGTGCAAGGTGCCTTGCAGCCGGATTTGACACTGTATTTCGACGTGCCGGTGGAAGTCGGCCAGCAGCGCATCAGTCAAATCAAAGAGGCCGATCGTTTTGAACTGGAGCAGGCAAGTTTCTTTCAACGCGTGCGAAACGCTTACCTCGACCGTGCACGGCAATTTCCCGGCCGTATTCAAATCATCGACAGCAGTCGTCCGCTCGCTGAAGTCAAAACGGCTGTCGAGCAAACCATTCAACAGTTGCTGTAATATGTCTGACATTTATCCTTGGCAGCAGGCATTTTGGCAGAAGTTGCTGCACAGCCACCGGTTCTGGGGGCATGCGCTGCTGCTCAAGGGTAAGAAAGGTACTGGCAAATACGATTTTGCCCGCCGGTTGGCGCAATCGTTGCTGTGCAACGCACCGGCGGCTAATCTGCAAGCGTGTGATCAGTGCGCCAGTTGCGGTTGGTTTGAGCAAAATGGGCATCCAAATTTTTATCAGATTGTGCCGGAAGCATTCACTGCCGTAGCGGGTGAAACTGCTGAAAAAGAGGAAAACGACGATAAATCCAGCACGGCCACCAAGAAGAGCGCCAGCCAGCAAATCGGCATCGAGCAAATCCGTAAACTGAACGATTTCGTTTATCTAACCGGCCATCAAAGCGGCTACAAGATCATTTTGATCTATCCAGCGGAAGCGATGAATACCGCTGCCGCCAACGCGCTACTGAAAAAACTCGAAGAACCGCCGGAAAATGTGCTGTTTATTTTGGTAACGCATCAGCCGCAGCATTTGCTACCGACCATCCGCAGCCGCTGCCAGCAACTGGCGCTGCCGTTGCCGGATGTTGCTACGTCGTCGGCTTGGTTGCGGCAGCAGGGTGTTACCGATCCCGAGGAGTGTCTTGCCGCTGCCGGTTATGCACCGCTGCTGGCGTTGCAGCTTGCAAAAGGTGACAACGCGCAGTCGTTCGAACAATTTATCCGCCAGGTTGCCGATCCCAAACGGCTCGATCCGTTGCTGCTGGCTGAAGCGTTGCAGCAAAACAGCTTGCCGGTGGTCGTGAATTGGCTACAGAAGTGGTGCTATGACTTGATCAGTTACCGCACCACCGGCAAAGTGCGCTATTTTTTGAAACAACTGCCTGCAATTCAGACGTTAAGCAATCAACTGGATCCGCTCGCATGCGGTTCATTCTTCAGGGAACTGAACAACAAACAAAAACTGGCGCATCATCCATTGAATCCGCGCCTGTTTCTGGAAGATTTATTCATCGCTTATGCTGCGATGATGCAGCAACGCTAATTACTTCCGCTCGAAGGTATCGTCCGCTTTCAAAACCTTCAGCGCCGCGCTGGCGCAAGCTTCATCGAATTCGATGCCCGGTGCACCGCCGACGCCAATGCCGCCGACCACTTCACCGCCGATCTTGATCGGAAAACCGCCGCCCAATAGCAAGATGTTGTCGTTCAGGCGCGCCAAGCTTTGCAATTCCGGTTTTTGCGCGACCAGCACGGCGTATTTATGCGTCGAGTCGCGCAGACTGTTGGCGGTATAGGCCTTGCGGCGGCTGCTATCCAATGTGTGCGGTCCGGCGCCGTCGGCTTTCAGCTGCACCTTGAGCAAACCGGCTTGATCAACGATCGCTACGCTGACTCTAAAGCCATCGTCGTGGCATTTTTTGATTGCCGCCATCGCCGCCTGGGTTGATAATTCCAACGGTAAAACTTTTTGCGTTGGGAAATCCTGCGCAACAACGTGACCGGACAATGCCCAGAGCGATAACGCCGTAACTGCGGCGGCAACAGACTTGTAAGTATTGTTCATGGTTAACTCCTGTGGGTTCATTGGATCGAAATAGCATCTACACCGCGAGATTATCACTACTTTCAAGGAAAGGTGGCAACATGATTACAAAAACAATCGATTATTACGACGGTAACACGCAACTCGAAGGTTATCTCGCCTACCACGATACTGGCACACCGAAACCCGCCGTGCTGGTGTCGCACGACTGGAGCGGGCGGCGCGAGCTGGCGTGCAAAGGCGCGGAACGAATCGCGGACATGGGCTATGCCGGTTTTGCACTGGATATGTACGGCAAGGGCATCTTCGGCGCCGATGGCGACGCCGACCGCAACGGTGCATTGATGGCACCGTTTACGCAAGACCGGGCATTGCTGCGGCGCCGCATCAACGCCGCGCTGCATGCCGTACGGCAACTGCCGCAAGTCGATCCGGCCCGGGTCGCCGCAATGGGCTACTGCTTCGGCGGCTTATGCGTATTGGAACTGGCGCGCTCCGGCGCGGATGTCAAAGGTGTCATCAGCATCCACGGCATCTTCGCGCCGGGCAATGTGCCCAACGAGACCATCAGCGCCAAAGTGCTGTGCCTGCACGGCCACGACGACCCGATGGTACCGCCCGAACAAGTACTCGCGCTAGAAACCGAAATGACGCGCGCCAACGTTGATTGGCAAATTCACATTTATGGCGGCACCATGCACGCCTTTACTAACCCGAAAGCCAATAATCACAGCTTTGGCACGGTGTACAAAGAAATTGCGGCAAATCGCGCGTACCGGTCGATTGAAAATTTTTTGGAGGAGGTATTTCATATCTCTTAATAAAAAACCAATGATTACAGTCTTTCCAGCAAAATCTGCCGGATTTCCTCATCAGCGAGCACAATCGGATTGGTTTTCATACTGTTGCCGCGGCAATTGGCGATGACTTTATCGAATCCAGATGATTGCAAGCCATAATGCGACAATCGGGGCAGGGCAAGTTCTTCTGTCCACTGTGTCAGTAGATCGACCAGGTCATTGAATGCGGTTTCCGGGTCGATGAAGCGCTTCTCGCATAGAATCTCGGCGACATGTAAATATCTTGCCAGTGCCTGGTTATTAGGTTCACGTGCCAGCAGAGTGTGGATATTGACGCGCGTAGCGGCGGCGACCAAAGTGCCGCATACCACACCGTGCGGGATCGGGTAGAAAGCGCCGAGTGGGGAGGCCAGGCCATGTACCGAGCCCAAGCCCACTTGCGCCAGTGTGATGCCGGAGAGCAGCGCGGCGTACGCCATTTTCTCCCGGTGTTGCGGTAGATCGCCGTGCTGGCGGTAAAGTGGGATCAGCGCGTCGCGGGCAGCTTGCAATCCGCTGATCGCCAGCGCGTCGGTGAAAGCGTTGGCTTTGATCGATACATACGATTCCAGCAGTTGCGTCAGCGCGTCCATGCCGTTGGCGGCGATCACGCCGGGCGGGCAACTGGCCAACAAATCAGGGTCAACGACGGCGTATTCGGCGACCAGTTTATCGTGCCGGAAAGATTTCTTGAAACCGTTGTCACCTTGCACGCTGAGCACGGCGTTTTTGGTCGCTTCGCTGCCGGTACCGGCGGTTGTGGGGACGGCGATGAACGGCACGCTAGGGCCTTGATATGGCAATTCCGGATCGGCGCCTTCGAGGTAATTCATCACCGAGCGCTGCACTGGCAATAATCCGGCTACCGCTTTGGCAGCATCGAGTGCGCTGCCGCCGCCGATACCGATGACTGCGGTGAAATGATTACCGGCATAAGTTTTGACGAGTTCGTCGATCAAAGCGGGGGAAGGTTCTTCCGCGACGGTGCAGTGTTGCCAGGTGATGCCGCGTTGTTTGAGTTGATCGATCAGGAATTGCCAATGCAGGGTACCGGTAAAGGAACGCGCGCCGGTGATCAATAACATGTGCGAACCATAAGCCGCAACGATGTCTGGTAATTTTTTCAAGCTGCCCGCGCCGAATTCGATGCGCGGCAGCCGGGCGATGGAAAATGGTGTCATGGATTACTCACCGCCGGATACAAACCGTCATACACCACGCCCTTACGCGGTTCGGCCATCCAATCCGCGACGGTACCGCGCCATGCCAGATAATGCGCGGTTTCCTTATGCGCGGCGGCATCTTGCTGGGTTTTGTACGCTTCGTAAAAGACGAACTGGGTTGGATCGCTGGCGGATTGCAGAATGTCAAAACGCACGTTGCCCGGTTCGCGTATCGATTGTTCATGATTCATGCGGGTAGCTTCCTTGAATGCTTCCACTTTATCCGCTTTGACGGATGCATAGACGATGGTGACGTACATGATGTGAATCCTCAGTTTTTATGGGTTTTGAATATGCGTTGCGATTATGGATCGGCGGGAATATTTTACTACCAAACCGGATCGCTGCTTGGTCCGGCTTAGTTGCGGAAAGAATTGCAGGTGATGTTCAGGATTTATCGGACCGATTTTCCCGGGTGCGCGCTTCGATGCGTTCGATATGGATCAACGGCACAAGCAACCAGATAGCGGCTGT
>JAFEEI010000170.1 GCA_018241205.1 Pseudomonadota bacterium | reverse complement strand
CGTGGCATACAGTGTTCAATCTGTTGGTATTGAGTTTCGGTGATTTCCATCACCATATTATATCAGATAGTGTTAACAGGACCTAGCTACTCGATTAACTACTCAATTAAATTGAGATTTAATAATAATGCATGGAACAACAAGAAACAACAAATTCTGTTATTAATTGATATTTGAATATATGAGTGCTGCTGGGATGATTTTGGGTATCGTTACAGATTACAGAAAGTGAGTTCAAATTTGACATCGCCTTCATAAACTTTATTTTTCTGATTAGCATGCATTGGGATAAAACGAATATTAAGTGCGTATTTATTGGCGCTGATCTCGGGAATACAAGGTAATTGATCGCTCAAGTTAAGTCTTAACAAATGTGCTGTATATTCTAACCCCGTCTGCTGGAAGACTCCTTGATTCGCGACGACCTGCTGGGTTCTGCCACTTTTTCTCAATAAATATAGCACGATGCTAAAAGCATTGCGGATGGGTTGGAATGGTGTTAGCCATTCATCGAAGTCTTTATGGCGGTGCGTAGGGTCGAGATTCAGCCAGTAGTGATAAGATGGCAAATCAAACACACAGCATCCGCCCGGTATCGCAATGCGTTGTTTGATTGCCATTAACCATTCGTTTTCACGCAAATGTTCTCCCACTTTTCCTGGAAAATCGAGCATTTCCCGGAAGGTGATTTTTATGTCGCTAAGTACACCATCCAGCACTGTCTCCGATACCTCTGGATTTTTTCGCAACATTTCAAGAATTTGCTTTTGCCGCTCAAGCTCTTGCAGCAAATCTGATTTAATATCCGCGCGACTGGTTATTTCAAGAACTTCAAAAAGTGCAATGAGGGAAGCATGATGTTCGGTAGCAGTATCTTTTGTAGAAAAGAAATCAATTTTACTAAACAGATCTTCAAGCCGGAGAAGGGTACGGATTCGCTCATTTAGCGGGTGTTCATAACAAATCACAGTAGCTATGCATCCACAAGAGAAAGAAATTAATGATGTCGGGATCTTACCGGTTAGATTATTTCATAAAAAAATTAATTTTCCCAAACAATTTCTTCCTGCTAGTTTGAAGTCTTGCTTCCGGCTTTGGAAAGCATCAGATACTGGCCATGTAACTGGATGACCTGCGCTTTTAGAAAAGCGATGTCTCGATCATTCAAAATCACATCATCGGCTTTCTGCAAGCGGTCTTTGCGCGGAATCTGCTGTGCTATGATCGCTTTTACTTGTTGCTCCGATAATTGGCTGCGTGTCATGGTACGTGAAATTTGTATCTGTTCCTCACAGTCAATGACCAGAATGCGCTGAACAATAAGATCGTAATCATTTGTTTCAAGTAATAATGGAACCGCGAGGATAATATAGGGTGAGCTGCTTTGTTCGATTTGCGCTATGGTTTCTTGCAGTATGAGCGGATGGAGAATCTTTTCCAGTTGAAGCCGTGCAAGGCTGTCCGAGAAAACCAGATTGCGCATTTTTTCTCTATCTAGAGCACCATCCGCTGTCAGGAATGCATTTCCGAAAGAATCTCTGATTGAACCGATTGCTTGACCACCCGGCTGGGTTAATCGCCGGGCAATGACATCGGTATCGATTATATCGATGCCGAATTCCGAGAAAAGCTTGCTGGTGCTTGATTTTCCGCAACCGATTCCACCGGTTAAGCCAACAATGAAAGTCATTGGTTACAATAAGCCAAGATAAGTATGAATCAATTCTTTTCCCCAGAAGAGAGCGATAACCGCGCCGCCGACCAAATAGGGACCAAATGGAATGGGAATATTTCTGTGCAGTTTTGCTGCGAGAATCAAACCGATGCCAACAGATGCGCCTACTAGTGATGAAAGCAGGATAACAACCGGAAGCATCTTCCAGCCCAACCATGCTCCAATTGCAGCTAACAATTTAAAATCGCCGTACCCCATCCCTTCTTTACCGGTTATGAGTTTAAAACACCAGTAAATTGACCATAAAGAAAGATAACCAGCGATCGCACCGATGACTGCCGATTGGATATCAGTAAAACCCTGATTGATATTGATCAAAAGGCCGATCCAGAGTAATGGCAGCGTGATGTCATCCGGTAAAAATTGCGTATTCAGGTCAATGACAGCCAAGGCGATGAGCGCCCAGACAAAAATTAATGCCGCAATTGCCACAAAACCGAAGCCGTAATGCCAGGCAACAAAACCGCTAACCAAAGCCGTTAGGGCTTCTACGATGGGATAACGGGGAGAGATGCGCGCATGACACTTGGAGCAGCGACCTCTAAGTATGAGATAGCTAATAATCGGAATATTTTCCCATGCGGTAATTTTGTGCCCGCAATGGATGCATGTTGAGCGCGGTGTAAAAAGATTGAATGGTGGTGATGCTTTGACCGCTTCACCTTGAAGCTCCGCGCACTGCTGCAACCAACTCCTTTTCATCATTTCGGGTAAGCGGTAAATCACAACATTCAGAAAGCTGCCAACCATCAAACCGAGTATTGTCATGCAGGATGCAAAGAAGGTCGGTGAATCTTGTAATAAGGATAGGAATGACATTGTTCTTGACGAAATTGAGTTTAACTGACAACCATACCCATTTTGAAAATTGGCAAGTACATTGCAACAACCATGCCGCCAATGAGTGTGCCCAATACGACCATGATGATAGGCTCCATCAGGCTTGAAAGCGCGGCCACAGCATCGTCGACTTCCGCTTCGTAGAAATCGGCAATTTTACTGAGCATAGCATCAAGTGATCCGGCTTCTTCGCCAATAGCAACCATTTGGATCACCATGTTCGGAAATACGTTGGTTCCTGCCATTGAAGATGTCAAGCTATTACCAGTGCTGACTTCCAATTGTATATTTTTGGTCGCTTCGTAGTAGATAAAATTTCCCGCAGCACCGGCAACAGAGTCCAATGATTCCACTAGCGGAACACCGGCTGCGAACATGGTCGAAAGTGTGCGTGACCAGCGGGCAATGGTGGCTTTGCGAATAACTTCACCGAAAATCGGTAATTTGAGTGCAAAACGGTCCATGACGCGTTGCATGGGAATAGAGCGTTTCCAAGTATACAGAAAGGCATAAATCGCACCGCCTAGCCCTCCAATAATGGCCCACCAATAAGCGACAAAGAAATCCGAGACCTTCATTACGAACAGTGTTGGCGCGGGTAATTCGGCACCGAATCCTTCAAATAATTCTTTAAAAGCTGGTACCACAAAAATCATAATGACTGCCGTAATGATGAATGCGACGACAATAATCGAGATCGGGTAGAAAAGCGCGGATTTGATTTTTCCCTTAATAGCCTGAATCTTTTCTTTGTAAGTGGCCAAGCGATCAAGAATGCTGTCAAGGATACCCGCAGCCTCGCCGGCGCCAACGAGATTGCAGTACAGAGCATCAAAATACAGTGGATATTTGCGAAATGCATCCGTTAAATTACTGCCTGTTTCCACGTCGGCTTTGATGTCCAGGAGTAATTTACTCAAGGCGCGGTTGCTGTGCCCTCTTGCCACGATATCAAAGGCCTGCAATAGCGGCACACCAGATTTCATCATAGTTGCGAGTTGACGAGTAAATAAAGTCACGTCCTTGTCGGTTATCCTGCCCCCAGATTCGGTCTTCTTGATTTTTGTGACTTTGATACCTTGACGGCGTAACGTGGAAGTCACGATCACGGTTCCGGCAGCGCGCATTTCGCCTTTTAGTTGCTTGCCGTTTTTATCCTTTCCTTCCCATGAATAATTGAATTCCTTTAATTTCTTGTCTGCCTGCGCGGTTATGGTTGCCATATTAACTCCTAAGGACAGGGTTCTCAGAAAATAGACGCATCAGAGATGCCGCAGCAGAGGTTTAAATTCTGCCGCAGTTATTGCTGTTTAAACCCGAGTGATTATTTTGAGATTGTGGGCAATTAACGGCACAGTTTCGTATATTCTTAGTGTTAATTGGAGAAATTAAAGCGTACATAACACACCATTGCGGGGATTTATGGATTGTTGATTTGCGCTGCGGTAACGCCTTCATAGACTGTCGGATATAGTAGTTTGACGCGTAGTTCTTTTTTCATTCTGAGGTTCTTGAGCTGCCTGGATTCTTTCATGAAAGACAACATGCCCGGTGATATTTGTTCGTACGCCAGGCTGCGGGTGATGCGGGGCGGTCGCGGCAAGCCGAAATGATCTGCCACCACGTCGAAATATTCTCCCATTTTCATGCGGGAGTCATCGCTTGTGTGATAGATTCTGCCTGGTTTTGCGCGATGCAGAGCGGCTACGATGATGCGCGCCAGATCGTCAGCATGAATATGGTTGGTATAACTATCCTCGCTATCCAATATAGCCGGGTGACCCTCACGCAAGCGTTTCAGCGGTAGTCTATCCGCAGCGTAAATACCGGGAACACGCAAAATAGCAACGGGAACATGATTTCGTTTGCCCCAGCTTCGAATCCGTCTTTCAGCGTCAATGCGCCGGATTGCCCGGCCATTTTCGGGATTGACCGGGTGGTTCTCATCGATTGATGCGCCGTGACAGTTACCATAGACTCCGCTGGTACTGATATAGATAAATCGTTGTGGTAAAATCGGCAGTCGGTTTTTGGTTCCTTTAGTTAATGCGGACAGTAAATGCGCAGTCCGGTTATCGCGTAATCCATGGTTGGGTGGAGGCGCCAGATGCAGTATTAGCTGTGCGATTCCGGCGAGTTTCTCAAGACTCTCCGGAGAATCCAGATTGCCGTAAACCGGGATAATGCCATGCATTCGTAAGTGATCGGCGTTATCCAAATTACGCAGCAGGCCGAGAATCCGGTAATGGGCTTGTAATAGCGGTGCCGTTCTTAGCGCGACATCACCGCAACCAATAATTAATAATGTTTCTTTCATAGAATCTATCTCAAATTATCATATCTACTTGCTTGCCACTCAATGCCGCATCAAATCATTATTCAGCCCAGCGGGCACGCTTTCCAGGTAGAACCTGGAGAAACGATTCTTGAAGCCGCATTGCGCGAAGGATACTCATTGCCGTATGGTTGCCGTAACGGTTCCTGCGGGATTTGCAAAGGAAAAATTATCCAAGGGACGGTGCATTATGGCAACTATAGTGAAGAAACCTTGACCGAAGAAGAAAAACAAGCCGGTTACGCATTGTTTTGCTGTGCTTCTCCATTGAGCGATGTTGTGATTGAGTGTCATGAAATTGGCGCAACTAAGGATATTGAAATTAAAACGTTACCCTGCCGCGTGCAAAAACTCGAGCTTGCCGCTCCGGATGTCATGATCATTTCTCTCAAACTGCCAGCGAATCAACGACTGCAATTTCTGGCGGGACAGTATATCGATATTTTGCTCAAAGAGGGTAAGCGCCGCAGCTTTTCCTTGGCGAATGCACCGCATGATGACGAGTTGTTGCAGTTGCATGTGCGGAATTATCCGGGTGGCGCGTTCACGGAACATGTGTTTACGCACACGAAAGTCAAAGACATGCTGCGTTTTACAGGGCCGCTGGGTTCATTCTTCTTACGCGAAGCTCCGGATGACACGGCGATTATTTTCCTGGCAAGTGGTACAGGATTCGCACCCATAAAAAGCATTCTTGAGCATATCTTTTATCAAGAAAATAATCGAAACAACAAGAGAAAAATAACCTTCTATTGGGGTGCTCGTACTAAAGCTGATTTATATCTGATCGACTTGGCGGAAAGCTGGCAGCAACAGCACGGCAATTTTACTTTTATCCCCGTGCTGTCGGAGCCGCTGCCATCGGACGATTGGCATGGCAGAACGGGATTGGTGCACGAAGCCGTGATGCAAGATCATCAGAATCTGGAAAAGCATCAAGTGTATGCTTGCGGCGCTCCTGTCATGGTTAAAGCCGCTTATCACGACTTTACCAGCTATCGCAAGTTGCCCAAGGATGCTTTCTTTTCCGATGTGTTTACTCCTTCGGCCAGTAATCCCCAAGTTGTTCAGAAATCTTAGCCGCAAGGATGTACTATAAGAGTGATTCAATGAGTTGACGGTAAGTCCGGTTAAGTAGTCTCACTTAACATACAAAAGGGGGTAAATTCATGACAACCTTTTTGAGTGCCAGAAATTTCACAACCCGCTCGAGTGAAGAGCAACAGTTTTTATCGAATGCCCTAGACGTTATTCTTAAGAACGATTTTCAAGGCAATTTCTTTGCATTGCTGGGCATGTACCAGCGCATTCTAGCCGATAACCAGCAGCGCCAGCGCTGGCCAGAAATTCATAAAAAGCTCGATACCCTATTTAAATACGGCACAGCCGAGGTCATCAGCGGACCGATGATCGGTGTCCCCATTTCCATTCGTGACAGCGATTATTTCAAGGAAGCCGCTCAGTTGCTCGGCAAGGATCGATCCCTAATGGCCAATATTGAATGGATGGCGACCGCCTGGAATGCGACCTATGCCGATACCGGTTTGTGGATGGGAAAAACATTCGAGCCGGTGTCGCGCGACAAGGTGGCGAAAAAAACCGCCAATGATGCGAAAACAATGAGCGGCTATGACCCCGCCACGGTACGCATCGGCCGCAATTTTTTCCGTGAACCACCCGATCCCAATGCATTGCAAGCGATCGGGCTGCCAGCGCTGACGCAGTTATGGAAGCTGAAAGACCGGCCGATGCGTCCGGATACGGCAGGATTCGACGGTGAGTTGCTGGCGAAGAATCTGGTCAAGGAAAAAGCGATTCCATATAGCAAAACGGGCGGTTATTTTCTCTGCAACATGGGAACCTCGGTGGTTGCGGAAATGAACGGCAAGCAAGTGTATCAGCTCAATTACCGCTGGCCCGGTCTGGGTCCGGTGTATCCCATGACGCGCTTGATCGATGAAATCGTTCGCATCGACGATGGCATTTATTTGGGTCAATTGGTGTTCGCCACGCATCACTACAGTTTGGGAACCTTCACTTTGCCGGATGGCCATGTTCTATCGATCGGCGACACCTACCCGTACCGTTCGATGATCGACAATATCAAACGCATTTTTCCGGTAGGCTGGATGGACGATAGCGATCCGTATAGTTATCAGAATAACGGCTTTTTCCTGATGGTCGATCCGGTGTATGCCAAGGAATTTTATGCCGATGGCGCATTTCCGCAACTGCGTCCGCGCCCAGGTGAAATAGGCTATAACGAACTAGGTTATGCGTATCCCTCCAACCGCACCACCT
>JAFEEI010000016.1 GCA_018241205.1 Pseudomonadota bacterium | reverse complement strand
GACCAACGGATTAAAAGTCCGCTGCTCTACCGGCTGAGCTAACGACCCAAAGCGCAGCATTATACCTGAATCAATTGCCGATAGAAATGGCTTTGTCAGATTGAGTGTTTATTATTATGCAATAAAACTTGGTTATAACATCTAACATCTTGCGCACTGACAATATTGCGATGATTGGATAAAATGTATGTAAAAATGCTTGCAGAATTATTGAGAAATTTACTGTAAATTTCAACGTCGTAAAAAATAAAATCTTTCCTATCGCTATCAAATCAAATTCATATCCTTTTGGTATTTATTTTGCCAGAATTAGCATGTGTTATTGAAGCCAAGTGGCGTCTTAAGACTATAGAAAGCAGTAGTTTGGCTTGTATTTTTAAGAATTAAAGATTCATAAATTAGTTTAGTTAAACCAATTTTTGATCAACTCTATTTTTGTGATTAAGGGAAGTATGATAATGCTGACACATTTGCAGCGCTTAGAAGCAGAGAGTATTCAGATCATGCGGGAAGTCGTAGCCGAGTGTGAGCACCCGGTGATGCTTTATTCCATTGGTAAAGACAGCGCTGTCATGCTGCATCTGGCAGTAAAAGCATTTTACCCTTCAAAACCGCCGTTTCCGTTGCTCCATGTTGATACAACCTGGAAATTCAGGGAGATGATCGAATTTCGCGATGTCATGGCGAAAAAACTTGGACTCGAATTGCTGGTTCATATTAATCCGCATGGTGTAGAAAAAGGAATTAATCCTTTTACGCACGGTTCGGCGATTCATACCGATATCTGGAAGACTGAAGGATTGAAGCAGGCATTGGATAAATACGGTTTCGATGTGGCCTTTGGCGGTGCGCGCCGGGATGAAGAGAAATCTCGTGCGAAGGAACGCATTTTTTCCATTCGTTCGGCGCAACATCGTTGGGACCCAAAGTTGCAACGGCCGGAACTTTGGCGGTTATACAATGCACGCAAAAATAAAGGTGAGAGTATCCGGGTATTCCCGCTTTCCAATTGGACTGAACTCGATATCTGGCAATATATTTATCTGAACGACATCCCCATAGTGCCATTGTATTTTGCCAAGGAACGCCCTGTCGTTGAGCGCGATGGCACATTAATCATGGTGGATGACGAACGTTTACCGATGCGGGAAGGCGAGCAACCGGTCATGAAAACAGTGCGATTCCGCACCTTGGGTTGTTATCCGCTCACCGGTGCGATTGAAAGCGAAGCAAACACGCTGACAGCCATTATTCAGGAAATGTTATTGGCAAGAACCTCCGAGCGGCAAGGCAGGTTGATTGATCATGACTCTGCCGGCTCGATGGAAAAGAAAAAACAAGAGGGTTATTTCTAATGGCGCACGTATCGGATTTGATCGCAGAAGACATCGAGCTGTATTTAAAAACACATGAGAACAAGAGTCTGCTCCGGTTTATCACTTGCGGCAGCGTTGATGACGGAAAAAGTACTCTGATCGGCCGGTTGCTCTATGAGTCGAAGATGTTGTTTGAAGACCAATTGACTCAATTGGAGGCTGATTCCAAGAAAGTCGGCACTCAAGCGGGCGATTTGGATTTTGCGCTGTTAGTAGATGGATTGGCTGCAGAACGCGAGCAAGGCATTACCATTGATGTTGCATACCGTTTTTTTTCTACGGACAAACGCAAGTTTATCGTCGCCGACACACCCGGGCACGAACAGTATACACGCAACATGATTACCGGTGCATCAACCGCGGACGTGGCCATTATTCTGATCGACGCGCGCAAGGGCGTGTTGACTCAGACGCGGCGGCACAGCTATTTGGTATCATTGATCGGCATCCGCTACGTTGTACTGGCGATCAATAAGCTCGATATGGTGGGATATTCCGAAGAGGTTTTTAACCGGATCGATCATGACTATCGCGTATTCGCCAAAAAGGTCGGATTGCAAAATATTGTCACCATCCCGATGTCGGCATTGAAAGGCGATAACATTACCGGATTGAGCACAAATACTCCTTGGTACTGCGGCGAAACATTGATGGGGTATCTGGAAACCGTGCAAGTTGAGGATGCCGCTGAACAATCTGGTGTTTTTCGTATGCCGGTGCAATGGGTGAATCGCCCCAATCTGGATTTTCGCGGTTATTCCGGCATGGTGGTGCGCGGCAGTGTCAAACCTGGCGATCCGGTGTGCGTGCTGCCATCCGGCAAGGAAAGCCGGGTGGCGCGCATCGTTACCCAGGATGGCGATCTTGACCGCGCGGTTTGCGGACAATCGATTACGCTGACCTTGATAGATGAAATCGATATCAGCCGGGGCGACGTTTTAGTAACCACCGATTCACTGCCCGGCGTAGCCAATCAATTTGAAGCGACCGTAGTTTGGATGATCGATGAACCGTTGCTTCCTGGCAGGCCATACTTGATGAAGATTGGTACAAAAACCGTAACCACCACTATTTCTGAATTGAAGCATAAGGTCAATGTGAATACGCTCGAACGTATTGCCGCTACGCAATTGGAACTCAATGAAATCGGCATTTGCAATCTCGCTACCGATCAACTGATCGCATTTGATCCGTATAGCGAAGATCGTGACACGGGTGGTTTTATCATGATCGACCGCTTGACCAATAATACGGTAGGAGCGGGCATGCTGCATTCGGCCGTACAGCAATCGCACAGCCGTGCTGGGTGGCAAACGGTCAATGTGAATAAACAAGCGCGCGCCGCCCTCAAAGGACAAAAACCGTTCATTATGTGGTTTACCGGATTGTCCGGCAACAGCAGATCGGCCATCGCTATTTTGCTTGAGAGAAAACTGTATTCGTCAGGCAAGCACACTTATCTGTTGGATGGTGACAATCTTCGCCACGGCTTGAATAACGATCTCGGTTTTACGGATGCGGATCGGATTGAAAATATTCGGCGCATTGCTGAAGTGGCCAAACTGATGGCTGATGCAGGACAAATCGTGCTGGTATCTCAGAGTTCGCCGCTTTCTGCCGAGCGTAAAATGGCGCGTGAATTGGTGGCACAAGGTGAATTTTTCGAGGTATCTATCGATGCGCCGGCTCAGGCAGCGGAGGCGCGAGATCTTGAAGAATTGCAAAAAGGAGGCCGCAGCAAAATCAGTTCAACTGGCGAAGCACTCGATAATCCGGAAATCCATATCGATACGGCAATTCAAACCCCTGAACAAGCGGTGGAGCGAATTATCCGTTACTTGAAGCAGGCGGGTGTGCTCAGTTTTAACAGCACTACTGTCTGATAAATCATTGTATACATCGATATGACGCGATTGACGGCGATGCGGATGAATGACGTGCCACATAAGTCTTTGACTGGATTCGTTAGTTATCCGATTCATTCAATCATTTTGTAACCGTTTTCATGCCACACTGACGTTGTGTGCTGGAAAAATTGTAAAGCGTTCGAATAAACCTATCACTCTTCATTTCATCGGGTTAATTATCATGATTCTTGTAACAGGCGGTGCTGGATATATCGGGTCGCATACTTGCGTCGAATTGCTGAATGCGGGATTTGACATTACGGTTTTCGATAATTTCTGTAACAGCAACCCGGAAGCACTGGCGCGAATACAGAAAATCACCGGCAGGAAACCTGAGTTAATTACCGGTGATTGCCGTGACCGGTCAGCCTTGACGGCGGCATTACGGCATAGCAAAGCCGAAGCGGTTATCCATTTTGCCGGACTTAAGGCCGTCGGGGAATCGGTTGAGCAGCCGCTTTCCTATTACGATAATAACGTCCTCGGAACATTACGCTTGCTGGAAGCAATGCGGGAATGCGATGTCAAAACATTGGTATTCAGTTCTTCGGCAACGGTTTACGGTGATCCGCTACGGTTACCGCTGACCGAAGATCATCCGCTGGCGCCAACGAATCCCTATGGGCGCAGCAAATTGATGATCGAAGAGATTCTGCGCGATTTGCAGCACAGTGATCATTCATTCCGCATCGGCATATTGCGCTATTTCAACCCGGTAGGCGCCCATGCGAGCGGATTGATCGGTGAAGATCCGCAAGGAATTCCGAATAATTTAATGCCTTTCGTGGCACAGGTCGCGGTGGGGCGAAGGGAAATTCTCAATGTATGGGGGAACGACTACTCCACGCCGGACGGCACCGGCGTGCGCGATTATATTCATGTCATCGATTTGGCGTTAGGACATCTCAAGGCCCTGGAAGCGCTCGAAGCTTCACGTCATGCGCAAGATAATCAATATTCCGGCTGTTTGACCGTAAACCTGGGCACCGGGCGAGGGTATAGCGTGCTGGATGTGGTGCGCGCCTACGAACAAGCGAGCGGACAACCGATTCCCTACCAGATTGCCCCGCGGCGTTCGGGTGATGTTGCCGCCTGTTATGCCGATCCGAAACGAGCTTTTGAAGCGCTGGGCTGGCAGGCAAAACTGGGATTGGAAGAAATGTGCACAAGCAGCTGGCATTGGCAAAGTAGAAATCCGCGCGGATACCAAGCCTGATCAAGGCTATTTCCCGGTTTATCAAAATCGCATCCATGCGATAATGGCAACTTAATGAAGGAGAGCACTTAGTGAAAGCAATAAGAAAAGCAGTTTTCCCCGTTGCGGGATTAGGCACGCGTTTTTTGCCGGCAACCAAGGCGAATCCGAAGGAGATGCTTCCGATCGTCGATAAACCGTTGATCCAATTTGCTGCGGAAGAAGCGGTTGCGGCCGGTATCGATGTGCTGATTTTTGTCATCGGACGCAACAAAAACTCCATACCCGACCACTTTGACAAAGCGTTTGAGCTAGAGGCAAAGCTGGAAGCGGATAAAAAGCAGGAAATGCTGAATATTGTCCGCAATATTCTGCCGTCGCGAATTGATTGTGTTTATATCCGGCAAGCTGAAGCACTGGGACTGGGCCATGCGGTTTTGTGCGCGCAATCGGTGGTCGGCGACGAGCCGTTTGCGGTATTACTGGCGGATGATTTGATCGATGGCGGTGAAAGATGTTGTTTGAGCCAAATGGCGGATATTTACGCGCAGCACCATTGTTCAGTCTTAGGAATCGAGAAGGTTCCACATCATACGGTTAACCGTTACGGCATTATCAATAGTGCACTAATTGCCAATAATTTATCCAAAGTCAACGCGATTGTCGAAAAGCCGCCGGTCGACAAGGCGCCATCTGATCTTGCGGTGGTTGGACGCTATATCCTGACACCGCGTATTTTCAAGCTTTTGGAAAAAACAGAGCGCGGCGCCGGTAATGAAATTCAGCTGACGGATGCAATCGCAAAATTGTTGCAAGAAGAAACGGTGTTAGGTTATGAATTTGACGGTAAGCGCTACGACTGCGGCAGCAAGTCCGGTTACTTGGAGGCCACTGTGGAATTTGCATTGCAGCACCCTGAGCTTAAACAGGAATTTTCCTCCTATTTAAGTGATTTGGTTAAAACCTTTCCAACCACAGCAAAATAACTTGTTATGTTGAAAAAACAAGCCGGGTAAGTCCATTTGGATTTACCTGGCTTGTTTTATTTGCCGTTTGATCGATTATCACAGAACTTACCCAGTTTTCTTTTTACGAAACGGTATCTTATTGAGCAGCGGCAGGCAGAATAATCCGATAAGCGCACCGATCAGCATCATGCCGTAGTTCTGGAAGTTATTATTGGTGAATGCCGTAATTTGCCGCACCATCGTGCTTTGTTCTGCTTTATCCGAGACTTTCGGCAGATTTTCCGCTTCGTACTTGTCGTTGATGTTGTAAGGCGTTACACCTGGAATGCTCGGTATGTTTTCCGCTCCCTTGCCAACGACCAGCTGCGCTTTCATGCCTTTTTCCATGTGATGGGAAATGTCGCAATGGACAAGGAAGGTATCGTCCGATCCCGGTACGATGATGGTGCCGGTGACCGTTTTTGGTCCTGTCACTTCCAAGTGAAACATGCCATATTTATAAAGATATTTAGGCAATCCATGCATCATGAATTGGTGCCGGATATTGTCTTCGTTGACGAAGTGCCACGTGACTTTGGAGCATGGTTTGACATGCCATTGCTGCTGATCGAACGCAAAAGCAGTGCCGGGAAATTGGGCGGCATATTTTCTGCCGGCACGCACGGTAATTTCCACTTCTTCGGAAATGCTCTTGCAACTACTGGGCAGTTTATCCAGATTTTGTCCCATGATCATGGTACCTTCGTGATCCATAATGTGATCATGATCCATATGGTGGTGGTGGTGTCCATCACCGTGCTCCGCGGATTGCGAACTGGTGGAGTGCGCGCTGTGATCGATATGCTGCTCTGCGCTAATATCGTGACCGCTATGATCATGGTCACTATGATCGTGACCGCTGTGATCCTCGGTTTGCTGCTGCTCAGTTCCTGCTGGAGCCTGATTCATGCTGTGGCCACTATGATCGTGATGATCGTGTTCATTGCCGGCTGCCGCTTTATCTTGCGCAATGGCGCTAGTACCGGCAGCGAGAATTCCAGCGAGTAAGAAAGTAATGGTTGTCGTCTTTATCATTTTTGGTTACTCCCTTTAACTCCTTTTAGACGAGAAACTGCCGCGATAGCGCTTTGTTTGATTTGCTCCCGTTTGGCGAAAATCAGATATATAACCAGTCCTATCAGTAAACCGATCAGACCATTCATTAATGAAATCTGCCCTTGAGGGCTGAGACCGGTTTGCCCGCCGGGTGAACCAAGGCTGGACCATTCATCCAGATCCTGCCAAACGGGCAATCTTCTTTCGAAATACTCCTTGGTGAAGTATTTGTTCAAATCAATGCCGAAGTGACTGACTTTCGGTAGACCGCTGCCGTTCAGATAAGATTTGTACACGATCGAACTCATGCTGCCGCCTTCGGCCATGCCATTCGTGGTGATGCCTTTTTCCCGGTGATCATGGATCAGCCAATCACCTTCGCCGTAACTATGTTTGCCGTCATTGACGGTTTCCAGTTTCAGGTCGAGGCGTTGTGCCGGTGCCATATCAAATACATCGCGCATGATCTGGGCAACCGGATTATGTTCCACACCATCATAATGCGTGATCGTGGCATGATGACCGTGCGTATGGATAGCGATCGACTCGCCGCCGCTATTGAGTAAGCGTAATTTAATTTTTTGATCGGGTTCAACGATGATTAGCGATTCCCTCAACGTATAAGGAAAAGACAGACCGTTCAGCGTGTAGTAATCCTCGGTTGAATCGGTGATGTCGTAGCGTTGATTCATGTCACGCGCGATGAGCCGGGGATCGTTGTATTTCTGGGTGATATCACTCAGCTCTTTATCCATCGCATGATAGTGCAGGTCATATTCCTGATCGAAATTTTCCCGCACTGCAACGGAAGAGTGGCGGACATGACCTGCGCCGATATTCAGGGTTTGCAGCCAGTTATTGGGTCTGTTCTCTTCCACGACGATCATCCCTGCCAAACCCATAGCCAGATGGGTATGCGTTTGCACGTGGCAGTGATAGAACATGGTGCCCGGCTGTCTTGCCTGGAATTCGTACACGCGGCGCCCGCCTGGCATCAATTCAACTTCGCTGGTTTGCGGTACACCATCCTGACCGGCGTGGTCACCGTGCGAAAAAGGATGATCTACGCCATGTAAGTGAATGCTGTGAGGAAAATAATGTGTGTTTTCCAGCACGATTTGCACGATATCGCCGACTTCGACGCGGATGACCGGCGAAGGAAGTCTCAATAGCGGATTCGCCCGGACGCTCTCAAAATTTTCGGTCGACATGCCGCTGGTTTTCGGGGCAAACACCCAAGCACCTGGTTGAATCCCGGGGGCAATGTCGAATGTCGGCACCAGACCTGGAAAATCGGGCGATTTGCCATTCAATTCCATAATTTCCAGTTTGATGATGATCCGGTCAGGATCACCGTCACCATCCAGGTCATCGGTTTTGATGATGGCATCCGGCGAAAGGCCCGTTTTCATCAAAGTTTCCATCGAAATTTGGTTGGTTCCTTTAACCGCTGCAGCAATCCAAGCCGGATTGTCCGGACTGCAACCGGGTGATGCTGCAATTTTGACTCCTTCAATTTCCTGAGCTTCGCGCCATGCTGGAGAGATCTTCGGATCGCACATCGGCTCAGCCGTTAATGCAACCGGATCAACTTTCACCGTTTCGGGCAACTTCAGCGATGCCTGAATCGCTGCTGACGGCAGCATGGAGAAAGTCAATAAGGCGATAAAAAAGTGAATAGGCATATCAATGCACCTTTAAAATTTATCAAGTATTAATAAATATGGCTGACCAGATCAAAAGTTTTTACAAAACTGTGTTTAATAGCTAGTATCTATCTGATATGACAGAACTGTAGGCGTAATCATTGAGCGGTGTATTGGCTGGCAGGTAAAATTATGAGGTACATCTATCTTCATCTATGCAATACTTCTACATAATCCGTCAAGTTATCATCGAAGGTTATTATACAGAACCCAATTCTGCTTTTGTGGTTTTTGCACAGTGTGATTGAGATTGCAATTTTTTAATTTTTTAGTATCTTACCGAGTGACAATTCCTGATTTTTTCGCAAATTTAAGCCATCGCAATTTGAAATTCCCGCAAACTATCAGTCGATTAAAGAAGGTATGCGTCATTTTATTCTGTTACGGTTTAATGGGCTTTCTGTTAACTGCCTGTGGCGGTAAAGCACCTGCGCAACCGGCGCCGCGCATGGATCAAGCAATACCGGCTGCGGTCATCGCTGTACAGCCCGTAAAAATACCGGTTAGTCTGGAAACGATCGCGCAAACCGAAGGTGCCAAGGAAATCGAAATCCGTCCGCGTGTGGGCGGTATTTTGCTGAAGCGATTGTATACCGAGGGGATGGCGGTAGAAGCCGGGCAGCCGTTGTTTTTGATTGATCCAGAGCCGTTTCAGAATGCGCTGGCGGAAGCCAGGGCTGCGCATAATGAACAACATGTCCGTGTTCTGCGCGCTAAAAGCGATGAAGACCGGCAGCGGCAGTTGCTAGCGGAAAATTTTGTCAGTCAGCGCGCGTACGATCTGGCGAAAGCGGATCTGGCGATTGCCGAGGCAGCGTTGCAAGCGGCGAAAATCCGCGTGCAGCAGGCCGAACTCAATCTTTCCTATACCACCGTCAGAGCACCGGAAAAGGGCGTGACCGGCCGCTCGCAATTCTCCGAAGGTACCTTGGTGTCGGCCAATAACAGCTTGCTGACGACATTGACGCAATTGTCTCCGATCTGGGTGCGCTTTAGTTTCTCGGATAATGAGGTCGCGCCGGTAGGTGGACATTTGAGCGAGAAAAACGTGCACAGCGTGAAAATGATTTTGCCGGATGGATCGGAGTATCAGCAGGAAGGTAAAATCAATTTTGCCGCAAGTAAAATCGACTCGCTGCTGGGTACGCAACAACTGCGCGCAACATTTGATAATACTGAACAGCGCATATTGCCTGGAAAATTTGTCCGTATTCGTGTGACTGCGGGTAAGCCGCGTACGGTGTTCATCGTGCCGCAGATTGCGGTGTTGACATCCGATATGGGCCGTTTTGTGTATGTAGTCAATGACCGGAATGAAGCGGTGCAACGCCCCGTGGTGGTCGATAATTGGATCGGCCAGGATTGGATTATTCTGGAAGGATTAAATGCCGGTGATCGCGTGGTAGTCAACAATCTCATCAAGCTGGTACCCGGTAAGGTTGTCGAGCCGCAACTGCGTGACGATTCTCCGGCTGCGCAAGCGGGTGCAGTCTCCACTCAGCAGTAGTAACGCATTCATGGTCAGATTTTTTATCACCCGCCCGATTTTTGCATCGGTATTGTCGATCGTCATTGTGCTGGCCGGATTGGCCGCCGCATTGCAATTGCCGATCGAGCAATATCCGAGAATAACGCCGCCGACCGTTATCGTAACCGCGACGTTTCCGGGTGCGAATGCCGATACCATGATCAAAACGGTGGCTGCGCCGATCGAAGAAAAACTCAGTGCTATCGAAGGATTGCTGTACTTCAATTCCAGTGCGGATTCCAGCGGCCGCCTGACGATTACCATCACATTCGAAATCGGCACGGACATCGATCGCGCCACATTCAATGTCAGCAATGAAATCAATACCGCTTTGGCGCGTTTGCCGGATGAAGTCCGGCGCTCGGGCATTACCGTGCAGAAACGCTCTAACGATCTGTTGCTGGTTTTTGCGGTGACTTCGAAGGATCCCAATCACACTACACTTTTTCTCAGCAATTTTATTACCAATAATCTCTTGGATGACTTAAGGCGTGCATCGGGTGTCGGTGAAGCGCGGATTTTCGGCGCGCAAGATTACTCCATGCGCGTTTGGCTGCGCCCCGACCGGATGGCGCAACTGGGAATTACCACCACCGATATCGCCAATGCCATCCGGGCGCAGAATGCGCAACCGGCGGTTGGCAAGATCGGCCAGGAACCAGCAGTAGCTGACCAGCAGTTGGTTTATACCGTGACGGCCAAAGGCCGGTTATTGGAACCAGAGGAATTTGAAAATATTATTCTGCGTTCGAGCGGGCCGCGCGGCGTGCTGTATCTCAAGGACGTGGCGCGCATTGAATTGGGTGCGCAAGACTATGCCGCGCAGACTTTGCTGGACGGCGAGCCAGGCCTGGGGATCGGTATTTTCCTGCGCACCGGTGCCAATGCGCTGGAAACCGCCGCTGCCGTCAAAGCCAAAATGAATGAGCTGCAGCATTATTTTCCCGAAGGCTTGCAGTATTTTATTTCTTATGACACCAGCGTATTCGTCAAAGCATCGATTTGGGAGGTGGTGAAAACCCTCGGCGAAGCCATGCTGCTGGTGGTGCTGGTGGTTTATGTTTTTCTGCAAAGCTGGCGCGCTACGCTGATCCCGGTCATTGCTATACCGATTTCCCTGATCGGTACTTTTGCCGGATTGTGGCTGCTGGGCTACTCGATCAATACGCTGACGCTGTTTGCGATGGTGTTGTCGATCGGGATCGTGGTCGATGATGCCATTGTGGTGCTGGAAAACATCGAACGGTTGATAACGCAGGAAAATCTATCGCCGGTTGATGCCGCGCTCAAGGCAATGCAGCAGGTGTCGACCGCGGTGGTTGCCATGACGATGGTGCTGGCGGCGGTTTTTATCCCAGTGGCTTTTCTCGGTGGAATCGCCGGTGAGCTGTATCAGCAATTTTCTGTAACCGTAGCGGTAGCTGCTGTAATTTCCGGCGTTGTGGCACTTACGCTGACGCCGACGCTGTGTTCGGTATTGTTGCGTCCGGCACATCAGCATTCGGCTTTTTTCAGCTGGTTTAACGATCATTTCGAGCGCTTGCGCGGATGGTACGTCGGTACCGTCGGCTTGAGTTTGCGCCATAGCGGCCGGAGTGCGCTGTTGTTTGTAGTGCTGATTGCCGGATTGATTTTGCTGTTGAAAAATATTCCTGATAGTTTTGTGCCGCCGGAAGATCAAGGGTACGTCATCGCGGCAGTCATTTTGCCCGATGGCGCCACGCTGGCGCGAACCACTAAGACCGCCAACGCCATCAGCACTGAGCTGGCCAAGGAATCCGCTGTGACTTATCAGTTTGCTGTGAACGGGTTGGATTTCATCGGTGGCGGTAACAAGACCAATGTATCGACGATGTTTGTGCGCTTGAAGGATTGGTCACAACGCTCCACGACGGCTGCCGACATCGTGAAAAATCTGTTTATGATCGGCGGGCAACAACCGGATGGTATGGCAATCGCGTTTAATCCACCGGCGATACGCGGCTTGGGCAGTACCGGCGGTTTCGAGTTGTACGTGCAAAGCCGCACTAATTCCGATACTGCGCAATTGGCTGCGGTGGTCAATGAATTTATACAGGCATTGAAACAAGATCCAAGATTCGCCACGATCAATACTTTTTTGCGCTCATCGGTGCCGCAGTATTTTGTCGAAGTCGATGAAGCCAAGGCGATTACCCAGGGTGTCGCCATCGCGGATATTTACGCCACGCTGCAAAGCACCATGGGGTCGTTTTATGTCAATGACTTCAATCGCTCAGGACGAACTTATCGCGTGCAGTTACAGGCGGAGGCGGCTTATCGCATGAAGGCGGAAGATCTTGGCAAAGTGTACGTGAAGTCGGAATCCGGTGCGATGATTCCGCTGTCGGCACTGAGCAAAGTCAAGCACATCGCCGGAGCGGAGCAATTGGAACGGTTTAACGGATTGCTGGCGGCTAAAATAGTCGGCAGCGGCGCGCATGGCGTCAGTTCCGGCGAGGCGATCGCATTGGTTGAGGAAATTGCCGCCAGAACGTTACCGGAAGGTTATCAGATTGCCTGGACCGGCACCGCGTTTCAGGAAAAGAAAATGGGGTATGCGGCGATTTTCGCTTTCAGCTTGGCAGTCGTGATGGTTTTTCTGATTCTTGCGGCGCAATTCGAAACCTGGGCATTACCGCTGGCGGTCATCATGGCGATTCCGTTTGCCATGGTGGGTGCCTTGGTGGCCATTTTGCTGCGCGATATGCCCAATGACATCTATTTTCAGATCGGCATGGTGACTTTAATCGGCTTGACGGCCAAGAATGCCATTCTGTTGGTTGAATTTGCCAGCCAGCGGATGAAGGAGGGCGTCAGTATCTATGAAGCGGCTATTCAATCGGCGCAACTGCGTTTCCGCCCGATCGTCATGACGTCGATGGCTTTCATATTGGGCGTTGTGCCTTTGGTGATCGCGACCGGCGCCGGTTCAGCCGCACGCCAATCGATGGGTACCGGGGTTTTTGGCGGGATGATTATGGCTACTTGCGTGGCGACGATATTCGTACCGTTATTTTTTTCCTGGTTTGTGCGTTTCCGGCATGCTCAACCATCCGCAGACATGCAAAAAGAGACGCGGCAGCCGTCCGCGTTGTCTTATAAACCGCTCAGAAGAACGCGGGATTAGTTTGCCGGTAGTGTCATTCGCACGGGTATCTGCGTATCGGTTGCGAATTCGGCTACAATCGCACCTATGAATTTAAGTAAAACGAAAATACTGCAACCCATCCAAAAAAAACTGGGAAATACCAATATTATTCTGGTCGGCATGATGGGCGCCGGTAAAACGACCATCGGCAAAGTGCTGGCCAGTTCCTTGAACAAGGAATTTGCCGATTCCGATCACGAGATTCAGGAGCGCACCGGGGTAAAAATTCCGGTGATTTTTGAAATCGAAGGGGAAACGGGTTTTCGCAAGCGTGAGTCGGAAACATTGCTGGAGCTCACCAAGAAACGAAACATCATATTGGCTACCGGCGGCGGTGCTGTTTTACATTCCGGCAATCGCCAGTTACTGAGGCAAAATGGCATCGTGATTTACTTGCGCGCATCGGTCAACGATCTGTACCGGCGCACCCGGCATGATAAAAACCGGCCGTTGCTGCAAACGCAGAATTTGTATGCCCGGTTGAACGAACTGTATCAGCAGCGCGATGCGTTGTATCGTGAAACTGCGCATATCATCATCGACAGCGGAAAACAGGGTGTCCGTTTTTTAGTCCAGAAATTGATCAACAAATTATTATCTCTCGATCTCAACACGATTATGCTAGGCGATCACGGAAACACTATGCAAACCATTACGGTCGATTTTACTCCTTCGTCGGAAAAACGCAGTTATCCGATCCATATCGGGCATGGCATTTTGCAGCGCGTCGATTTAATCGCATCGCATTTGCCGCAAAAGCGTGTAGCTATCGTTAGCAATACCGCGGTTGCGCCGCTCTATCTGGATAAACTGCAAACAGCACTAGACAAGCTGGGGATCCTATCTTTTCCGGTCATTCTTCCGGATGGCGAAGCTCACAAAAATTGGGAAACGCTGAATTTGATTTTTGATGCGCTGCTGAAGAATCATTGTGAACGGAATACCGCGCTGTTAGCGCTGGGTGGCGGGGTAGTGGGTGATCTGACCGGGTTTGCCGCTGCGACTTATTTGCGTGGTGTGCCGTTTATCCAGATACCGACAACTCTGCTGGCGCAAGTGGATTCGTCGGTCGGCGGCAAAACCGGTATCAATCACCCTCTGGGTAAAAACATGATCGGCGCGTTTTATCAACCGCGCTTAGTGTTGACCGATAGTGCGACACTGGAGACCTTGCCGGACCGGGAGCTGCGCGCCGGTCTCGCCGAAGTGATCAAGTATGGCTTGATTCGCGACCCCGCTTTTTTTGATTGGCTGGAGCAAAATATGCATCGATTGCTGGCGCGCGATCCGGTCACGATGAACGAAGCGATTCAGCGCAGTTGCGAGAACAAAGCGGAGATCGTTGCGGCCGATGAAAAGGAAAAAGGCATTCGCGCCTTGCTGAATCTGGGGCACACATTCGGCCATGCGATTGAAAACGGCATGGGTTACGGCACTTGGCTGCATGGCGAAGCGGTGGCGGCCGGAACCGTAATGGCGGCGGAATTGTCGCGACGTATGAAATTGATTAGCGACGCGGATGTGCAACGGATTCGCAAGATTTTTGTCCAGGCCGGATTACCGGTTGACGCGCCCAAAATGTCGCCGGAAAAATATGTGCAATTGATGGCGCTGGATAAAAAAGTGGAATCCGGAAAAATGCGCTTTATTGTGTTGAACCGGATCGGTGAGGCGGTGATGCGTGCGGATATTGCACCTGCCGTATTGAACGAAACCATTCTGGCGTGCATGGCGGAATGAATCAGCTGGTCGCTTACGCGGTATCCGCTGATAATTCCCGCGGGCGTGCGATTTATGAAGAGCCGCCAGCCGGACGCAGCGAATTTCAGCGCGATCGCGATCGCATCATTCACTCTGCCGCTTTCCGCCGGCTGGAATATAAAACCCAGGTTTTTGTCAATCATGAGGGAGATTTATTCCGCACGCGCTTGACGCACAGTTTGGAAGTAGCGCAAATCGGACGCTCGATCGCAAGAAATCTGGGGCTGAATGAGGATTTGGTCGAAGCCATCACATTGGCGCACGATCTGGGACACACGCCTTTCGGCCACGCCGGTCAGGATGCGCTAAATGAATGCATGCGCGCTTACGGCGGCTTTGAACATAATCTGCAATCCCTGCGTGTCGTCGATGTGCTGGAGGAGCGTTACGCGGCTTTTGACGGCTTGAATCTCTGTTATGAAACCCGCGAAGGGATACTGAAACATGTCGCCCGAAAAAATATCCCGAAACTCGGCGCGTTGGGAGAACGTTTTGTGCAGCATAAAAGACCTTCGCTGGAAGCGCAGCTGGCCAATTTCGCCGATGAGATTGCTTACAACAATCACGATGTGGATGACGGGTTGCGCTCGGGTTTGATCACATTGCAACAGTTGCAGGAAATATCGATTTTTTCCCGTCATCTGAAGCAAATTCAGGATAAGTACCCATTGTTGCCGGAGCGCAGAATGGTGTGTGAAACGGTGCGCAGTATGATCAATACCTTGGTGACAGACCTGATCCGGCAAAGTACAAAGAATATCCGAGACGCCGCGATTGTGAATCTCGTGGATGTGCATACCGCGCCGCCTTTAATCGGATTTAGCCAACAGATAAAAAAAGAACAGCAGGAATTGAAGAAATTTTTGTTTGATAATCTGTACCGGCATTTTCGTGTCGTGCGAATGAGCAACAAAGCGCGCCACACCATTGAGCGATTGTTTACTGCTTTTAGTGCGGAGGTACAGTTGCTGCCGGTTAAGTATCAGAAAAAATTCGAGCACGAAGGGCACCAGGCGATCGCGGATTATATTGCGGGCATGACGGACCGGTATGCGATCAAAGAATACCAGCGCTTATTTGCTATTGCAGAAAGTTGATTGTGCAGCGATTGTTATAGTGCCAGTTGGTTTTTTTACTAGATTAACAATACATTAATACACGTGATCCCTATTCACTGGTAATATTAACGGTTGAGAAAAGGTTTGATACTGGATAGGAGCAGCCTTTCAAAAGAAAAATAAAATATGGGCTTTGTTAATGACAACACTAAAGAATGATACATTTCTGCGCGCATTACTGAAACAACCCGTTGATTACACACCTGTCTGGCTAATGCGCCAAGCCGGCCGGTATTTGGCGGAATATAACGAGACTCGAGCGCGCGCTGGGGATTTTTTATCCCTATGCAAAAATCCTGGGTTTGCAACTGAAGTCACATTGCAACCCCTTGCTCGTTTTCCTTTGGATGCTGCCATATTGTTTTCGGATATTTTGACCATACCGGATGCCATGGGGTTGGGATTATATTTTGCCCACGGTGAAGGACCGATGTTCAAACATCCTCTGCGGGAAGAGAAGGAAATTCGCGTGTTGAAAGTGCCCGATCCCGCTACGGATTTACGTTATGTCATGGATGCGGTAGCAGAAATCCGCAAGGCATTGGACAATCGCGTGCCATTGATCGGTTTTTCCGGCAGCCCCTATACATTGGCTTGTTATATGGTAGAAGGGCGGGGTGGTACCGAATTCCGTGAAATCAAAACCATGCTGTATCAGCGCCCCGAGCTGTTGCACCATATTTTGGATGTGAACGCACAGGCCGTGACGGCTTATCTTAATGCCCAAATTGAGTCCGGTGCACAGGCCGTGATGATTTTTGATACTTGGGGCGGTTCGTTGTCGCACTCTGCTTACCAGGAATTTTCGTTGCGCTACATGCAGCAAATTATTTCCGGACTGAAACGCGAGCATGATGGTATGCGCATTCCCTGTATCGTGTTTACCAAGGGCGGCGGGCTTTGGCTGGAAACTATCGCGGATATCGGTTGTGATGCTATCGGATTGGACTGGACCATTGATATTGGCGATGCGCGACGTCGCGTGGGTAATAAAGTGGCTTTACAAGGCAATCTGGATCCGTCGGTGCTTTTTGCATCTCCTGAAGTTATCGCGGCGGAAGTAGCGAAAATACTCGCAAGTTATGGAAACGGTAGCGGCCATGTGTTCAACTTAGGTCATGGTATTTCACAGTTTACACCGCCGGAAAATGCGGCAGCACTGGTGGATGCCGTGCATACTCTAAGCCGTAAATTTCATGCGTGAATGATTGAAAAGAATTGAATCAGCGTTGCAGGTAGTTTTATGCATATATTAATTATAGAAGATGATTTGGCTATTGCCGCCAATCTATATGATTTTCTGGAATCCCGGGGGCATACTGCGGATGCCGCTGTCAATGGTGTCGCCGGACTTCATCTTGCAGTGACGCAGCGTTTTGATGCGATTTTGCTGGATCTGGGTTTGCCTGGTATGAATGGTATGACACTGTGCCGGAAATTACGCCAGGAATCGCAGATCGATACGCCGATTCTAATGCTGACGGCGCGCGATACTTTGGAAGATAAGCTGGCCGGTTTTGAGCAAGGCGCGGATGATTATCTGATCAAACCTTTTGCCCTGAAAGAAGTTGAAGCGCGTTTACTGGCAATGCATAAGCGGCATATTGGCAAAGTTGCCAATCGTACTTTGGAATTTGACAAACTCTCTTTTGATCCGAAAACCCTCTCGATCCGATTTGAAAACAAGAATGTAAAGCTTCCGCCCAAATGCATTCGGTTATTGGCGCTGATGATGAGTGAACCGGGTAAGGTATTCAGCCGGGAGGAGCTCGAACTGGAGGCATGGGAGGATGTTCAGGAAACCAGTGACACGTTGCGCAGTCACATGCATATTTTACGGCGCGCTTTAACCAAAGCGGGTGGTTACGATCCGATAGAAACCGTTCACGGTCTTGGCTATTGTTTAACATCTCGTGCACAGATTTCCGATAGAACGTAGCCTGCGCTACCGGGTCGCTGTCGCATTGGCGACATTCAGTATTTTCACTGTCGGCACCCTGTGCATCATTCTCTATTTCGCTTCCGATAAAATCGAGGAAGCGCATATTGAACAAGTGATTAAAATGGAAATGGATCATCTTGTTCATCGTTATCAGAAACACGCCGATTTTATTTCTCAAGTTGGTTCTCATCTCAAAAGCTATGTCGTTCGCAATATGGAGGAAGAACTTCGTCTTCCCGCCTATTTGCGCGGCCTTAATCCCGAATATCACAGAATCTATTATGGAACGGATGATTTTCACGTCCTAGTGCATGCGATCGGCGAGGTGAAGTTTGTGGTTGCCTATCGGATAACACTGCATAAGCAACGTTTGCACGAACTCAGATTGTTAATCGTTTTGTCATGGCTTGTTGTGGTTGCGATTGCTTTTTTTGTCGGTTATCTACTCGCCAGAGTTTTAGTCCAGCAAGTGACAGATTTGGCGGAACGAGTCAACCGGTTGGCACCCGGAGATGCTCAGCTTGGCCTTTTGGCGCAACAAGATATGGATGAAGAAGTCGCGCAACTGGCACGGGCACTGGATGATTATCAGAATCGCATCAAACGCATGTTGCAGCGCGAGCAAGAATTTACCGCGAATATCAGCCATGAATTAAGAACGCCGATCACAACCATATTAACCAGTTGCGAATTGTTAACTGCAGATAGCGATATTCCTGCCAAAGCTTATCATCGCATAAGAATGATCGAATCTGCCGCCACCCGAATGGGGGAACAATTGCAAGCATTGTTGTTTCTTGCGCGTGAGCAAGCGCTTGGCGTCATCGAGACCGTTGCCGTTGCAGAGTGCGTTTATGACGCCGCAGATCCGATTTGTGCAGAAATTGCCCGGAAAAATCTTACTTTTGAAGTGCTGATTGCGCCGGATATAGTGCTTACTGTCAATCGGCAAGCATTACATACTGCATTGATGAATTTGATTCGCAATGCCGTGCAATACACCCAACAAGGTTATATACGGATTGAATTTAATAATCAGCGTCTTTCCATATCCGATACCGGTATGGGGATTGAGCCGGCTTACTTGCCATTGCTGTATGAAAGATTCTTCCGTGGTTCTTCGCAAGGAGAAGGATTAGGAATAGGACTTGCGATTGTCAAACGAATCTGCAATCACTACGGCTGGATTATTGAAGTCGATAGCACACCCGGAAAAGGTACGACTTTTCATATCATTTTTCCATAAATAACCTGATAAATAGTAAGTGTTGTCTTCACGAATTATTCACATTTCCTGTGGTAACGTTTCCTCGTGAAGGGCAATTCAGTCACGGGTTTCAGGTCTAAACAGGGTATTTTTGATCGTCACCTACTTTAATCAAGTTGTTACGTTTCATAAAGTCTCGGTTCAAAAATTAGATCTCCCAAAAATCTTATGACTTCTGGGATTGGTTATTTTTAGTTCCGAATTTGCAATACCCTGATTGGTGCTGAAGAAGAATTTTTCATAAACTAGAAGATACATAATCAATAAAATAGGGAGTGTTGCATGACTACTATACAACCAGTAGTTTTCTTTTTTGTCGCAGGGGTCTTGGCAGGGGTCATAAAATCTGACCTTAAAATACCCGAGGCTTTGTATAAAAGTTTAAGTCTCTTTCTTTTGATCGCCATCGGTTTTAAAGGTGGAGTGTCAATGGCGAAGTACGAAATTATGGAAGTGCTTCCCATTGCTGTTTCTATGGTAGTTCTAGCGGCGCTTATTCCATTGACCGCTTATCCAATTTTGCGTTTCATCGGCAAATTCACTCAAGCGGATGCGGGGGCTATCTCAGCACACTATGGTTCGGTGAGCGCGGTAACTTTTGCGGTGGGTGTTGCCTTTCTGGCTGCCAAGAACGAACCTTCCGAAGGTTATATGGTGTTGATTATGGCGCTGATGGAAATTCCCGCATTGGTAACCGGTACAGTTCTGGCACGCGCAGGCGCTGGTGGTGAAAAAACCCAATGGGGCAAATTGATGCACGAAATTTTGACCGGTACCAGTCTATATCTATTGATTGCGGGCGTACTGATTGGTTACTACGCGGGGGTAGTTAAACTGGTATCGCCATTGGATAAAATGTTCATGGATTTGTTCATGGGTGTATTGGCATTCTTCCTACTTGAGATGGGGCTGCTGGCATCTGCTCGATTGAAAGCCGTGTTAGACAAAGGTATCTTCATTGTGGCATTTGGTATTTTATTCCCATTAACAGCTGCAATGTTTGGCGCTTATTTGGGTTGGTTGTTTGGTTTATCGGAAGGCGGTACCATGTTGCTAGCTGTTTTGTATGCCAGCTGTTCCTATATTGCTGCACCTGCAGCTATGCGTATTGCTGTTCCGGATGCTGATCCTGCGCTATCAATTGGCGCATCTCTGGGTGTGACCTTCCCCTTTAACATATTTATCGGGGTACCGATTTACTGGGAAATGTCACACTGGTTTCATGGCATCGCTGTCTAAAAAATACTGAATTAATTAATCTACTATCAATGGGAAAAATTTATGAATAGTACAATTGCAATGAGACGATTCGAGATCGTCATCGGTGTTGAACAGCTCGACCACCTGACAGATTTACTGGATAGATGTGCAGTACGTGGTTATACTGTTCTTAAAAATGCAGGCGGTCTTGGATCACGTGGTGTTCGAGATCCGGGAGATGTCTTGTTGGAACAAGAAAATGTGATGGTTGTTCTTGCGTGCAAAGAAGATCAAGCACAGAAGATTGTTAACGAAATCAGACCAGCTCTAAAAGGATGGGGTGGTATGTGTTTAATTTCAGATTGCTTGTGGCTTGAAGGGCCAGCTGTTTCTTATTAATCGTAAGCTTCTAGGCTATTGTTATTTAATTTGCTGCAATACGCGTGAAAAATTTAATCATTGCTCCGTATTGCAGCAAACGAATTAGACCATATTTCTAATGTCGAGTATCACGTCCCTTGAAACGATACTGCTGGATGCTGATGCCATTGAACGGCATTGGCGCACGGTGAACAGAATGAAGTTCGTGGCGCATACAACCCCGGGCGGAATATTTACGGAAAGAAAGAGAATCATGATGTGGTGGAGCAACTATGTCGAAGCATTGGAAAAGGGAGCGGAAGTCATTCCGCTATTCGGGAAACCGGTTTGATTTTCCCAGTGTCATTTTTGAGTTTTTGTCCTACCCCCTAAAAACTTGTCGGAACAGTCGTTACAAAATCTTGTAACTCGCATGATTGCTTGCTTCCGTGTACCGACAAACCCTGTTTTGAGGCAATACGGGGGGTATGCTTTGATTGATACCGGATATTTTGAGATTTGCAGCAAGTCTTAATGCGAAAATCCAGCGCGGAAATGATCCTGTTGCCACCCTTCCGGGTGGGGCATACAAATAAAATTGCTCAATAAGCAATGTAGGGATGATAATGCCGGTACATTTCTCTAATCATTATTGTTTCCTTACTCATTGGAATCTATGGGGCTGCTTTTTTACTATCCCAAGACGATCTATTAAAAAATTTATAACAAAATCCCGCTGAGAAATGAATTGCCGGGAATTCTTGACTATACGATCCTAATCTTTCGATAACTGGATAGTTATATCAATCACCATGCCAATTCAATCAAAATTTTCATCCCGCAAGTTTCAATATGCACTTTTGATTACTGCAATATCTGTTTTTATTGCATTTGGCTTGCTATACCGAACCAGTTCGCAAGGGGATTTCTCCGATACTTATCCCAAAGGCTTTCGCGGCGGCGCTTGCACGATAGAGTCGGAGGCGCTTATTATCGGTTATTCTGGCTATTACTTGCCGGAAGATTACCACTCACCGGATGAGCTCCGCTCGCCGCATGTGCCTGTGCAATGTGGCAAAATACCCGAACCGGCGTCGCTCAATATTTCGATTGATCTGTTGTATCCCGAGTCGGCACGCGATTTTTCATTAGCACTGCACTTGGTAAAACTTGAAATTGATGATAAAAAAAAGCAGCGGGAGCACCCGATCATGTCGGTACCTGCGCAGCAATATCCGTCAGGTGTGATTACGGTGGCATTTAAACTGAGTGAGTTGGGGCAATATGTTTTGTACTTGGAAGGAAAGGACACCGAGAATACCAATCTGCAAATAAAAATCCCGATGCAAGTAGGATTAGACTGGAAGAATCATCTTCGAAATGCGCTGTCGCCATTCCTAAAGAAAGAATGATTGTTTTGTTTAATACAAAATCTAAGTATATTTTGTCCGTATACCAGTGGGTTAATTGCCATAACTAAAGACTATTATAGATGGCAAGAACCGAACGGCGGCCTACCTTTTACCCAATCACACACCGGCATCTGCTTCGCATCGTTGGGTTTTTACATGCTGATTTACTACCTTGTACCATTAATTTTTACAGTTATCGACGTCAGAATATGATTCTGGGAATCACTCCGTAATAAAGCCATCAAGTATAGAAATCCCGATCCACATCATCACAGCACATATCTCAGCCCCTTTGGAATCATCAAAAAACCTGTCATTGCTCGCGATATAGAGCAATGCCTTGCATGTAACCGTATGACCACCTTTTTTCGTAATCCATGTATTCTTGATTTTATAACTGAAGGCGGGAAAGTACGGGCTCAAACTCTTCCAGATTATCTTGCAGCATCCAGACGATGCCATTCATGTATCGAAGGATCAATCGCAGAATATGCTCTTCCGCCTGTTATACCGATTCAAACTCAGGTTTATCTTCTTTCGATTAGCCCCCATTGCCTGTGGCAGCCATTCATTGAGTTTTGCCGTTAACTGGCCCTAACACGATAGCAGTCAAGTAACTATCCAATGAGCTGAATAAGCCGGATTCATTCAATGCCGTGGAAGCAACCGCCCGGAAGCCGTGTCCGGTTATCTTGCCTTTATACCCCTAAGCGGTATAGTGCAAAAAGCAACGTATTGTTGCTGATGGGTTTGTTCGGGTTTCTACTGGGCAGTAAGTAGCGGCTATCCCCGGCGATAGTTTTCAATTCAACCAGTATGTTCAATGCTTGATGGATGAATGAGGGGTACAACGTGTTCACTTCTCATTTTCATGCGTGTGGCCGGTACAATCCATAGTGCATTGGTCAAATCAAACTCTTCCCATAGTGCGCCAATCAGTTCATTGGTGCGAACAAAGGTTAAAGCCAGCAATCGCAAGGCAAGCTGGGTTTGCCGGTCTCCAATGCGCTCATAGGTGGCGATTGCCCGCAGCAGTTCCGGAAGTTTTTCCGGTTTGACATGCGCGCCTGTCAGATTGTCGGCTTGTCGCGGGCGGCGTACTACAAAAGGCCAGCACTGGCATCTGATCGATGAAAAGATAAAAAGTGGAGTGGATCAGGAAACTTATGATCTAGCCAAAATTTCCAGGCAAGCAGCCATCATCAATTTACTGGCATCAACCTTAATATTGTTGGCTTCTATGGTATTAGTCTTTGTAATTTTGAGCTAGAAAAAATTTTTACATCAATTTAAAAAATAACATGCACTGAAAAAACTTTTACTGACAGCAACACAGATGACCAGCACAAACTACGTAACCATTAAAAAATTCTGTGAGGAAACAGGCTATACACCGGAAGCGATAAACTCTAAAATTTATCGTGGCGATTGGTTATGCGGTAAGGAATTTACCAAAGCGTCGGATGGTAGAATCTTAATCAGCATCAGCGGGTATCACAAATGGGCGGAAACAAATATCCAGGCGTCACAGCGGGTAGCGCAACATCGATTGCCATCAGTTTCTACTATCGAGGACAAAAATGCCACGAACGGATCAGGCTGCAGCCCACTCCCTCTAACCTGAAACGAGCCGCTAATCACCGTGCCGCTATTTTGCTGGCCATAGAGAACGGTACTTTTGATTATTCCGTGACATTCCCGAATTCAAAGAATGCTCATAAATTTTCGCCCACACAACACACCGTTAGAACTTATCTCGCAGAATGGTTGGCAAATAAAGAACCAACGATCAAAGCAAGCACATTAAGAGATTATAAAAAGATCATACACAATCTAGTGATACCTCTGTTTGGTGAAATGGCACTACACATGCTGACTCGTGCAGATGTCCGTAATTGGGTGGCTGGTATGGATTGCTCGAATAAGAGGATTATTAACATCTTGAGTCCACTACGCGCCGCTCTGCAAGACGCTCAACATGATGACCTGATACCGGTTAATCCGCTGTTTGGATGGACGTACAAGCGCAATGAACCGCCAAAAGAAAAGACATACGTTGATCCATTTAATGCAGAAGAGCAAGCGGCAATAATCAAAGCTTCTGCAGGATCAATAATAAACCAGTGCACTGTGTTTTTTTGGACTGGGGATGAGGACTTCAGAGCTAATTGCCCTAGAATGGACGGATGTTGACTGGAAACGGAAGAAAATAAAGATTAACAAGGCACATACCTACGCTGCCAAGAATGACGAATCCACAAAAACAAAATCAAGTAATCGGGAAATAGACATGCTTCCGCATGTGGAGGCTGCACTGATCAATCAAAAGCTACATACGCTATTACAAGGCGGAAAAGTATTCTTGAATCCGCACACCAGCAAACAATGGACTGGTGATCAACAAATCAGGAAAGGATGCTGGATTCCATTATTGGAAAAAGCCGGGGTGCGTTACAGAAATCCGTATCAAACACGTCACACTTTTGCATCAATGATGTTGTCGGCTGGTGAGAATATAGCTTGGGTATCTGCGCAAATGGGTCATTCTAATGTGTTAATTACAGCTAAAACATATGCTCGCTGGATTAACAATAATGAGCAGCATGAGGTAAAGGCAGTCGAGATGTATGGGCAACATTTGGTCAACATCGATAAATAGCTTATTGATTATGCTGTAAATAATGCCGATATAAGGAAACACATTACCTTCAAGCCGTCTCATGACATCCTTTGCGTGGCTTCCTGCCCATGTGTGCGCTTGCTTTGTGTACCATATTCACGGGCGGTGGCTTCAAAGCTATTGGCAGCGGCTTCCTTGGCTTTCTGTTTATTGATCTGACGATCCATGGACGGATCGATATTGCCGGACAACTTGACACGCTCAGTCTGTGCAAGCTGCCTTGCCTGCTTCAATCCCACAACAGGATAAACGCCAAGGGATAAAGACTTTTCCTTGCCATGAATCTTATAGCGCAGCCGCCAATACTTGCGGTCGTCTTCATAAACCCAAAGATACAACCCTTGGCCATCGTGAAGCTTGCGTATTTTGCAACCTTCTGCGGTTGCATTCTTGCAGGCTAGATCAGTCAATAATTCCTTAATAGCCATAATGTGGTAACTTTTTATGTGGTAAAAATTGTTACCACGTTTTTTACCACACTTTTTTATCGGATTCTAGCAGATTATTTTGGATTGTTATGGAAAGCAGATTGCTTGTAGATAAAGTGTTTCGTTGTGTTTCGTGGATCGATACGGAAGTGTGTAGATTTAGAAATGGCGGAGAAGGCGGGATTCGAACCTTGATCTATATTTGATATATCAATCATTTATTGTTTACCTCTGCTATTTTTGTGTCATTTTGAAGTATTTCTACAGGTTTCAAAAATTTCATCAGATTCAGTTTAAACTTATTTAATTAAACCATCAAGATAAGTTGAATATTTGGGAAAGTTTATATCTTTTAAGCTGCTTTGATTACCAGCTTTCTTAACCATGGTTCAAGGTGAGCCAAATCAAATGTGCCTGTTTCAAACATTCGCATCATGTCGGCGTAAATAATCATTGATTCACAGTTGATTCGGTAACCATTAATACGAAGGAAAATATCGGTAGCTGCAAAAGCTACTCGTTTGTTGCCATCTACAAAGGGGTGATTGATGGCTAAACTTTCCATCAATGCGGCTGCCTCTGAGACTATATCAACATAGTAGCCAGATTGAAGGCGAAACAAAGCAGATTCTAGTGCGCCACGGTCACGGATACCATGTGTTCCACCGTAACGCTGGATTAATATTGAATGGATTGCCAGTACATCGGGAACAGTCAGGTACTCTTTCAACGTTATTTAGCTAATTCACGGTAGAGCTGATCAAATTCGTTTAGGCTTTGCGCAAAAGCATCCATCGCTTGACGGCGAGGCTGGCCTTTTTCTTTACGTTCGATGTATTCCCGCAAAGCTTCATCAAGTATTTCTTGAATAGGACGCCCTTCAGATTCAGCAATTTTTCTAAGTGCTGTAAGAACTTCTGGCGCAGCTTGAGAGGAAAATTTTTTGTGAGCAGTAGTAGGCATGAAATATCACCATATCCTGATGTTTCTGAAAATTTTATAATACGCTAATGATTGTTGTTGTATCAATGTATTTGTAACCCCACCTATCACTTGAAGGGGGGAAGCAAAATGGTGTGTTTATACTTTAGACACTCCATTTCAGATTATGAAACATTTTTTGTCATATATATGACGCTAGGCCTCGCAAAAATAAACTGGGAAAAACAATGGAAGAAGACAATAAAACTAAAAAGGTCAAAGTCACACGGAGCATCTTCGAACACGGACGCCTTGCTTCAATTGCAATAAATCAACTGGAGCAGGCCAGGATTGAACAAACTGGGCACAAATTTCGATGGCTTATCCCATCAATGGCATTTTCTGTGTTCAGGGTAGAAGCCTTGTGCAACGTATACGGGAACAAATTATTCCCTCATTGGGATCACTTCGAGTCAACATCATTCATCGGCAAGATTGCGATGATTTCGGAATTCTTGAAAATAAAAGTCGACTTCTCTGCCGAACCTTGGCAAACACTGAATAGGATGAAGAGCTTTCGGAACGCACTGGTGCATGCTAAGCCGCAAACGGCAACAGAAGTTTACGAAGTTGCAGAGGATTTCCCAGAACGGCTACTTCCGTCCCCAAAGTCAAAAAAAACCATTTCTTCCTACTCCTCAATTGAAAATGCCGAGCGCTTTGATGAGGTGGCTGATGATTTGGAAATGCTCTGGATGCATAACGCTCGAGTGCTTGGCATTGAGGTGGATACTTCTGGCAGACCAGAGTACTTATCAGAGAATAAAGGCAAGTGATTTTTAAAGTCTGAGTCTAGCATGTGCCAAACTAGTCGTTCAACAGGGACGTCAATAATGCGCATTGCCGCGCGCTAACTTAGGCGCTGAGAGTATTTCTAATACCATATATTCGGAGAATTACACTATGAAAAAAATCATGCTTGCTTTTGTGTTGCTGTCGAGTGCTACCGTCTTTGCCGGTGAGCCTTATGTAAAAACATTTTATAAGAATAAGAATTGGACGGTGCTGCAGGTAGGTATAACCGGTGAACTCAAGCAATGTGCTCTTAGGTCTTCATCGCATTATCTTGATAATGGAAAGAATTCACAATATGGATTTACCTATTTAGAAATAAGCTACCCAAGCAAGAATGTCACATTTTCAGGTGAAAATATTGGAGCGTATTTCAGAATATCTAAGCGCGTAACTTTACAAGTGGGAGACGAAAAGGGTGTCGGTATAACCCCTGAAACTCCCGTGACTAACAAAATTGTTGAAAATATGCTAAATAGCAAAGGAAAGGCCGTAAAGATAGAAATAGATTTTGGAAGCGGAGACCCCTCAATCCATTCATTCTCACTCACAGGCTTTACAGAGGCATACAAGAGGCTATCAGTCTGCGCAAGATGAACTGCGTGAGGTCTCTATACCTCTAGCATTGTGCAGCTTACCTAGTTCAACCGCTCATTCCACCAGACCTGAGCGAAGAGCCACGCAAGCCAGTGAATTCAGGTGTAGTAATTCAGGCGTTGCATATATGCATGAGATATCAAACTGAAATCTTAATAAACTAGCTACCAGATTTATCCGTTTTGGTGAATCAGATAGGATTAGAACTATATTTTGCTCTGTTTCTGCGGAATATATCGTCCATAGTTCTTTCTTATCTGGCCCCAGTCCTTATGCCCCATTTCCTCTGCAACCTGCATGTGATGCTCACCCCTTGAAAGCATTGTAGAAGCGAAAGTGTGACGGGTTTGATAGGGGTTTCGGTATTTAATGCCAGCCCGTTCCAGTGCCGGAATCCAAACTGTTTTGCGAATGGCTTGATCGTCTTTCCAAGGTTTGTTGTGGCGTGGATTATGAAAAACAATCCCTTTTAGCTTCTCGGTATAGTTCTGCTGACTGAGCAAAGCTTCTCTGGCTTGAGGTTGGAGTATAATTGTGCGCTCCCCTGATTTGGTTTTTGTGCCTTTCAAGTGATTTCTCACATTAGCAACCCTGACATAGATGCAGTTTTGTTCCAGATCAACATCCTGCCAACGCAAAGCGATGAGTTCGGAAGTTCTCAAGCCCGTCCAGAATGCAAACTGAATCAAGTTTTTTTCTTGTCCAGTAAGCTCATTCAGAATATCGGCAACTTCATTGGGTGTAAATGGCTTCGGTTCTCGAGTATGGATCGGGAGATTTTTTACATGATCAAGCGGATTTTTGGCGATGATTTCATCATGGTACATTTCGTCATACAACTGGCGCAACGGAATCAGAATGTTGTTTTTTCGCTTGTTGGAACAAGGAAGTTCAGCCAGCCATTCTTTAATTTTGAGTGCAGTGAGTTCATCAATCGTTAGATCGCCAAATGTTGGAATTAAATGGTGATAAATTGCACTTGTGTAGTCCCGCAGAGTGCTTGGCTGGCATCTGGACTGGGCACGCTGTAGCCAATCTTTCAGGCCTTCACAAATGGTGTACCGATCCGGGCGGTTTTTGCGGAATTCCTTGGCTCTTTTGCTATGCGGGAAGTGCTTGGAATAATCGAAAGCACCGATACTGATTTCATACAGTATTGCTTGCCGCTTTAGCGCCAGTTCTTTTTGCGCGGCCTTGGTCGGCGGAATAGGGATCGTCTCCCGGCAGCGCACGCCTTGATAGGTAAAGGAGATTTGGGCGCTATTGCCCCGGATCGTTATGCCTCGCTGCCTTGCATCCATGCGTATGCTGCCTTTGCGATGATGAAGATTCGACCGTTTGGTGCTTTGTTCCAGTGAATTTTGTATCGCCATTGTCCTTTCTTGATATATTGCCGGATGGCTTCTTCAGTCAAACCCGTGAGTTCAGCAAACTTCTTGATCGTTACCAGTATATGTTCGGAGTGGTTCATTTCTTTTCCTCCCCGTCATTACCGGCAATATGCTTGGCCACCTGTTTTTCGACTTCCGCTTGATCGGCAATCAAGCCCTTATTCGCTACTTTGCGCTTACCCATGACCACCGCCCAGAAACTGCCAAGCTTTTCGGTGATGGCATAGCCAATACTTTTTTTCTGGCCGAATTCGGTGATTTCCGGGCATACGTCTTTAAACTCAACGCCGAGCACTTTTTCATAGCGGCGGTAAGTGGCCGGGTTGTGCAGAATCTTGAGAACCCGCCAGCCGAAATACTGTCCCATTACCAGTGCGCCAAGAGCACTTTCAAGCGTAGTGCCAACACCTCTAAATTCCCGCATGTTTTGGAGTATTTTTTGTTCCGTCTCATCATCGAGAGCGAGCAGTTTTCTGGGTTTGTTTGTTTGGTCTTCCATGATCAGTAGTGTTCCTCACGATAAATAGTTATCGTCATGATACATTGCTGATCATGGCAGTCAATATGTCATTTGTCCTGCTTAGTCTAAAAGCTGCACTTGTGCGTAAAACTCCTCTTTGGTGAATTGCCGCATCTCATCGTGAAACTTGATGACGATCTCGATCTGATCGTTAAGCGTCAACACGCCGCATATATGGCCGATTTGCGTGATGCTGTATTTTTTGCCGGGTGGCAGCACATCCTTTTTGAGTACAGCCAAACGGTAAATCAAGGACACAGCTTCATTTAAAGTAAAAGGATTCATGATGTCTTTTATCAGGTCTTTTTTAGTGTTGAGTGGGGATTTCATGGTTGACCTCCGGAGGATAAAAAGGGGTTGGTACAGTTATTGATACAAGTCCAAGAGAAACAGCTGCGGCGCGACATGACGTGCGCGCGTCTCGCGCCACGCTCCGTAATGTCACGTCCTCGCTGCTCGCCATCACCAAAGGCATCCAGACATGCTTACGTGTGCTATAACCCAATCCCCTCCAAACAATACCGGCCACCCGTAACGGTGCAGCGTCACCATAGCGACCGGTTAGCGGTGAATACACTTCGCCGGTTACCGGATTGAGGTTTTTGGGTTCATCGTAGAACGGCTTGATGGCTTGCCGGTTGTGCGGAGTTTCAGGGTTGCCCATTGCCAGCATGAAGGCCGCCCAATCGCTGGCGGTAGCCGATTGGCGGATGGCTTCCAGTTCCAGGTCGTCGGTTTTGCCGAGTTTTCTCAGTTGCCGCCAAACGGTAACGCTGGGGCCGCCGATCTGTTGGAATTGACGGATACCCCAAGTATTGGCCCAAGCGGTGATGCGTTCGGCTGCTTGAATAGCATCGTTACCATACGAGTCCTGCTCCAGTTGATAGCCGTCGATGTTCTTAGAGATGTACTTGGCGATGTAACCAACGGCTGAGCCTCTGGCGGGATCTATGGGTTCCACTTTGAAGCGGCGTTTTAATGCGCCGGGTTCGCTGCCGCTATCCAGAAGCGCATAATGGCTCATGACTTTGCGCACGGCTTCGCGGTGTTTATCCGGCATGAACAGTAGCAGGTGCCAATGCGGGGTGCCGTCGTGGTGTGGTTCGACCACGCGGAAACCGTAAGGGCGGATATCTTGCCTATCGAGTTCGGCGCGGATCAGCGCCCAAAGGTGCGTCAGATACTGGTGCGCTTCCAGGATGGTAGTGCCGTCATGGCGGGGATTGGCAGCGCCGGTATGCAAACAGGCGTGCATGCGCGATGGCGTGGTAAGCGTATAGAATTCACCGATGTGACCCAGATAATTGGCAACCATTTCAAAACCGCGGATTCGTGTCATCAATTCGGCACGGCGAACGGCTGGATTGGATACCGAGCGGTCGGCTAGGTTCTGCAGGGAAAAAATCTCGCCGTTCTGGTTGCTTACGAAGTTTGTAGCCAGGTACAGCCGGTTCCGCTCCTTTTGTTTGCGCTTAACATGAATGGTGTAGTCGCTGGCATAGATGCCGCGCAGGCGGTTGACCAGATCGAGATTGCGGGCAATGGTCTCAATCTTGCGCAGTTTCAGTATTTGAATTCTGCGGTTCCACCAGCGCGAGCAGCACATGCGATTCAATGCCGGTTCAAGATCGTCGCCTTTGATGGATGGCCGTTTGACTTGGTAGTGATCGACGATGCGCAGGCAGGCTTGATAGGCTTCAAGAGGGGATTGTACGCGAGCGCGGGCTGTATGGCATTTTTCGGCGAAGCGCTTGGCGGCTTCAAACAATTCCTCACTATCGCCGCATAGATTCAGATCCTCGATGCGCAGCTGGTTATAAATATCTTGCAGTTCATAGTTGGCTTGCTCGAAACTGGAGCGTTCGGCGGTTTTGACATAGCGGGCGGCCAGGTCTCCGGCAATGGGGACAAGCTCAGTGAAAATATGCTGACGCATGCGGCGGCAATTTGCTGTGCCGTATGGCTTCGTGCGCTCATCGGCAAAAACGACTTGTGGCAAATTTGTGTCATTTTTGTGCCACAACCGAGGCTTTTGGAGACCAGCGGAGACCAATCGGTCATTTTGATAAACACAACTAACACCCTGTTTATTATGGGTCTTAGTTGGTCTTGAATGGTCTGGATGAGACCTTAAACTGGCGGAGAAGGCGGGATTCGAACCCGCAGTTTAAATAAATAATGTAATATTTATCAATTTGTTATAATTTCCATGTTGCCCAAAAATAAGCATAAGTTGGTATGTTTTGGCATAGTTTGGGCAACATTTAGGGCAACATCTTTTTGTGATTAACAGAGGATTTTCGGTTTATCTGTTTCAATTAAAAACAACAATGAACCCGGATGAACAACAATTCCTCATCGATCTGAATAAATAACTCTGGAGGACTGCTGACAAACTGCGTTTCAACCTCGATGCTTTTCAATGTTGATTTCACCCTTTCCCTGGTAAATTTTGCACGCTGATTAACAATATTTAGAAAGGTGGCAACAATTTTTATGCTACTTTGTCAAGCTTTTTTCTTATTTTCTTGGGATGATCTGCCTCCTTTTGGGCTGAAACTCTAAACTCTAGAATCAACATATAAAGCGCTTAAAACTTGATTAATGGTAGAAATTGTTGATCAGCTCTGACTTTCCTAGCCATTATCAACAAGTGCAGAACATGGAAAATAGCAATCAGTGAAACACCTCCAGCAGTAATCGACAGTGATTTGGTTAAGCCAGCATTCCGTATTGCGTAATAAGGAATTATTGGATATTATGTATAACTAAGATGATTAAAAGTTTTAAACATAAAGGACTTGAGAAATTCTTCACAACTAGCGACACTGCAGGTATTCGAGCTGCTCATGCAACAAAAATTCGTGATAGGTTAGCGTTCTTGCATGCAGCTATGACTATTGAAGATATGGATATTCCAGGTTATCGACTACATGAATTGAAAGGTAAACTTAAAGATCACTGGGCTATCGATGTTAGCAAAAATTGGCGTATTGTGTTCCGATTTGAAGATGGCGATGCATACGTTGTGAACTATGAGGATTATCACTAATGACTATTCAGCAACATAACCCACCCCATCCGGGAGAACTGATTAAAAGAACGTATATTGATCCGTTCGATGAAATTTCTGGCAATCAAATTGCTAAGCGCTTAGGTGTGGCTGTTAGTACCTTTAGTCGCTTGATAAATGGAGTTTCAGACGTTTCGCCCGAAATGGCTATTAGGCTTTCAAAAGTTCTTGGAAGATCTCCAGAAAGTTGGCTTTTACTGCAAAGCAATTATGATTTATGGAAAGTTCGGCAGACGGTTAACACTGATAACCTGGAGCCCATCAAATTTAGGGTAGCTTGAGGGATACTCGGGCAATCTTTATTAATGGCTATGTTAGTTTTAATTGTTGGTCGCTGCAAATAAACACTAATTATCATTTATAAACAGATCATTAGAGTAAAAACCAAAAATTGATATTTTGCCGCAAATTCATTAGGTTATATGACTACCAATAATTAACGCGAACATAGCCTTATTAATTAAATACTAAAAGATGTGCTAACCGTAGAGGGCTCTGATTATCGTTCATTGCGAGAAGAAGGGTTATTCGCGTCAATGCCCGGTGAAATAAGTGCATTTTTAGGAAGCGGAGTGTAGATTCAATGGGTGAAAGCAACATCTAAATTGTATAGTTTACTTTTTGGATTAAGCCCATGAATTATCAACCATCAAAACAAAATTTTACCTATGCTCAACAGGAAACGATGTGGCATCTTTGGTCACAAGGAAAATCGTTAAGTGAAATTGGTCGTCAACTGAATAAGCATGCTGGTTCGGTTTTTTGTTATTTACAAAAATCAGGCGCGATAAAGCCATCGACGCCTAAACGTTCTACCAGGAATTTGTCTTTAAAGGAGCGTGAAGAAATATCGCGCGGCATCGTTGCCAACTTATTGCTTAGAGCTATCGCCAGAGATATCAATAGAACTGCTTCAACGATTTCACGCGAAGTCAATCGTAATAGCGGCATGTCAAAATACCGTGCGGTTTCAGTCGATAGACAAGCCTGGAATAGAGCCAAACGCCCGAAATCTTGTAAGCTTGCTGACAATGTACGTCTACGAAATATCGTTTCAGATAAGCTTGCGGGCAAGTGGTCGCCGGAACAAATTGCGGGTTGGCTGAAACAGAGGTACCCTAAATCAGTTGCTATGCATATTTCGCATGAAACCATCTATAAAACGCTGTTTATACAAACTCGCGGCGCTTTAAAAAAAGAGCTGCCTCGACAGCTCAGAACTCAGCGGGTGATGCGTCAATCTAAGCATTTCAATACGAAAAGTAATGCACGCAGTGGTATTATTGATGCCGTATTTATTCATGATCGGCTGCAAGAGATGAACGATCGAATGATCCCGGGGTACTGGGAAGGTGACCCAATATGTGGGACACAAAAATCATACCTAGCCACTTTAGTTGAACGGAGTTCCCGCTTTACGTTACTGGTCAAGTTAAGCGGAAATGACAGCCATGCGGTGGTCGGTGCTATTACTCAGAAAGTCATCGAGCTTCCTCATCAGCTGAAAAAATCGTTTACCTGGGATCGAGGGATGGAATTAGCGCAACACAAAATGTTTACTATTGATACCAACATCCAAGTCTATTTCTGTGATCCTAAATCGCCTTGGCAAAGAGGAACCAATGAAAATACTAATAGATTACTCAGGCAATATCTGCCAAAAAAACCAATCTATCGGTTTATACTCAGCGGCAACTCGATCTGATTGCAAAAGAACTAAATGAACGTCCCAGAAAAACATTGAACTTTTTATCACCCACAGAGAAAATTTTAGCGGTGTTGCAATGACCGGTTGAATCTACAAGAGCCTTTGTGAAGGAAGATGGCGGATTGGGCAAACGCAAAAGTCGTATACGCTGACAGTTATTCGGAAATTTTTCTCTATATAGTATACTATGATGATCTTTATATCATTGCATGTATTCTATAGAATTCATTATGCCTGTCAGATCATTTCGTGTTGAACAAGTCCTGAAGAAACTCGGCAGTGATATTCGTGACGCAAGAAAGCGCCGGGGAATTACTGTGCAATTGATGGCTGAACGCATGGGTGTGACACGGGTTACGGTTGCAAAAATTGAACGTGGTGAGCCTAATACCAGTATGGGTAATTATGCGATGGCGTTATATATCCTTGGTAAAGCCGATGAACTTGAAATGCTGATGGATCGCACTCATGATTCCCTCGGTTTGGATCTGATGGATGAGAAACTACCCAAACGAGTCAGGGTTTCTAAATGAGTGATACGCACCTGCTTGTCTCATTGGATTGGCAAGGACAATTGCATCGCATTGGTCACCTGGAAATTCATAAAAGCCGTGGTAGGGAAAATTACTGCTTTATCTATGAGCGTACTTGGATCAAACACCCCAATCGCTTTGCTATTGACCCGGAACTCCCTTTACTGGTTGATATGCCGTATTTGAACAACCGCTTATGGGGTGCTTTCCAAGATATTTCACCAGACCGTTGGGGCAGACTGATTCAGACACGCACAACTGGTATCTTTTTAAGTGACAGTGACTATATGTTGGGTGTTAGTGATTACATGCGCATGGGTGGACTTCGTTTAAGTCACAGTAATACGCCCGACGTGTTTCTTGCAGAACATACAAATATCCCCAAGTTGATTCATATGCGGCAACTTGAAACCGCAGCCAGACATTTTGAGAGCGGTACTGAGACCGCCGCTGATCTTGCCATGCTTGCGCAGCCTGGTTCATCGCTTGGCGGAGCGCGACCCAAAGCGGCGATTGAAGATGCCGGTGAACTCTGGATTGCCAAGTTTTCTTCACAGAACGATACCGAAAGAGTCAGTTTATGGGAAGCCGTCATGCTGGATCTTGCACAACAAGCCGGAATTGAAGTAACAGCATTCAGGGTTTTAAATGCAAAGAGTGATTCGCCGGTTCTGCTGGTTAAGCGATTTGATCGTGAGAAAACACTGCGTACCCCTTTTATGTCGGCCATGACACTATTAGGACGCAGTGAAGATACCAAGGAAGGTGCGAGTTATCTGGAAATAGCTGATGCCATTAATCGTGAATCTGCGCAGCCTGCACAAGACCGCCTGGAATTATGGCGACGCATGACATTTAACGCCATGACCGGCAATATCGATGATCATCTACGCAATCATGGTTTTCTGCGTGTTTCCCAGGGATGGCGGCTGGCACCTGCCTATGATTTAAACCCGACAACCCAGCCTTTTACCCAACGAGTGCATCAACTGGCATTTAACCAAAGCGTTAAACCATCATTAGATACCTGCCTGAAGCTGGCAGAGTACTTTGCATTAAATCAATCAGTAAAAGACCTGGCATTAAAAAAGATCGGGGAAAGTCTGGGTAATTGGCAATTGACCGCAAAACGTCATCAACTGCGTAGCGATGAAATCAAGCGTATGGCACCATCCTTTGAGCATGAAGATAGTCAACGGCTAATTGCAATAGCCACAAAAACAATTTCACGGTCACGCAGTAGCTAATGGCCGGGATATTATGTGCGGTGGTATCGAATATCAGGGTGAAAAGATATATTTCCCGCAACCGGGTGCGCGGTTGCCGGTGCGTTTGCGAGATGGCAATGTAGCGTATATAAGTACGGTTTAAATGAGCATCAGCTTAAAGAGGCGTTATCCTATATTTACAGAGATAGATCTTGACGATGTATAAGCTACAAGCTATATATTTCCTGGTCTGAAATCATCGAGGCTTATTGGACCAATTTTTTGGAAAAGATAATAGGCAGTAAATTGCCACAAAATGGATGTAAGAGATGAAATCTTATAAGGATTGCTTACATGAGTTGACGGATTATATGGCGAGGGTGAAGCAAAGCTCCCGACTATTGATTGAACAAAATATCTGGGATTCGATTAGTTATGATAATTTGGATGTTTGGTTAAGTAACTTTAAAACCTCTGAGGAACAACTGCTTTCAGCGTTAATGTTGGATAATTTAATTTATAGATCTGCAGGCCAAACAAAGGCTCTCCTTTTGTACGCACTTGATTCCGCATTAACAAATGCAGTATATCCTACCCCTTGGGATGTATTACATGGAGATAATTATTTGGAAATTTTGTCTCGTCGTGGTAGCGGTAATCCAATTCGATTGATACCTGTTATTCGTGATCTTGATCCCCCATCCAAAAGTGGTCCATCAGTAGCAAGGCTATATAAGCGTGAGCTAAATATTTCCGACGACTACATGTCTTGGCCGTGGTTGATTGGAGATATGTATCGTAATGGCATAAGGCAGTTTGTTTTTATCGATGATGTTATAGCTTCTGGGGAACAGTTTTTGGAGTTTCTTAAAAAGCATATAGATAGCACATTGGTTGATGCTGAGTTTTACTACATTCCTCTTTTGGCGCACGAAACAGGTATTGCAAATGTAAAAAAAGAATTTCCCCAAGTAAAAATTCATCCTGTAGAAACTGTTAATGATTCGGATAGTTTCTTTAATTCTAAAAAAAATCTTGAAATTAAAGATCTGAAACAGTTGTATTTGGATGTGGAGAAGAAATTTGTAAACAAGCGCTTAAGAGGATCTGTTTCCTTGGGGTACAAAGAGTTATCGTTGTGTTTTTCTTATTATCATTCAACTCCAAATGCAACTCTTCCTTTGTATTGGTATGAAGATGATGTGTTTCAGCCATTGGTTCGAAGGTAAACAAGATGTCTACACAAGATGAAATTATTCAAGTGAGAAATTCCTTAACTAAAAATAGAACTGAGCATTTCGGAAAGGACGTTTGGCTTGAATTTGTGCGACCTAAATTTTTAGAAAACATTGATTTAACATCGGATATGCCAACTCGTTTGGAGGGTGGTAGAGGATGTGGTAAAACAATGTTGCTTAGATATCTTTCGTTTTACAGTCAATTTTCAACACAAAGAGAAAGTATTTCTGATGACGCCATAAAAAAAATAGGTATTTACTGGAAGGCAGATACTCAATTTCTTAGGCTAATGCAAAAAAGACAAGTTGAAGAATCTGAGTGGATATCTATCTTTGATCATTATTTAATTTTGAGTTTGGTAGTGGAGGTGCTTAATAGTGTAGTTGCTGTCGCAAAGAGTTCATATCCGCAGTTCTTTGGAAAAGATGTTGAGGCAATAGCTTTTTCTGGCATAAAAGATTATGGATATAGAAGCGAAGATTTTCATGAGGTGATTTCGGAAACCTGTTCTAGGCTTAGAAAAACAGAAAGTTTTGTCCAAAATATAAATAAAGAGAATGTGATAGAGAAAGTTCCACCATCATTTTTGGCATTCGTTATAGATTCAATCAAAAAGTCAAAAGTATTTGCGCTGTCAAAATTTTATGTATACGTAGATGAGTATGAAAATCTGCTTAATTATCAGCAAAGAGTAATAAATACAAAAATTAAACACTCTGAGCCGCCGTTGGTATTTAACATTGCTATTAAAGTAAATGGCATGTCCGAGGCATTAACTTTAAGTGACGAAAGTTTGGAGAATAAGGCTGATTATTCGGTAGTTAATCTTGATAAAGAGATTGAAAAAAGTGGTTTTTCTGATTTTGTAGCTGAAATATTAATTAAAAAATTTACTATAGCTGCACCATCTGTGTTATCTGCGATTGGTAGTGCTAAAAGTCATATTGATTTTTCGTTGACGGAAGCTGATCGAAAAATTATTGTGGATAAAATATTTCCGGGAAGAAGTCATCAGGATCTTGCAGATGAAATATTTGAAACCGTTGTTTACAAGAAAAAGCTTTTATCTGAAATAGAAGCCGCCCTTAATTTTCGTTCAGAGAAGGTTTTGATGGCAAATGACTTTGTTCATGAATCCTTTAGAAAAGCTTCCATTATTTGTTCTTCTATTTTATATAGACAATCTTTAGCTGTGACGGATATACATAATGAATTATTGAGTTTGGTTAATGGAAAAGAAAACCGATTCACAAATTCAACTGCATGGGAGCATAATAATTTTTTAGGCTGCTATTTAAGGATTGCAAAGTCATTTAAAGCAAATAGTTCTTTTTATTCTGGGTTTGATGTTTATGTTGCGCTTTCAGGCGGTAATGTCAGACATTTTCTAGAGTTGTGCAAAACTGCATTTAGTTTTTCAGAGTTAGATAAAACACTAAATAGTATTGTAATAGGCAGGCCTATTCAGCATCTGGCAGCAAGAAGTACCAGTGAAGAATTATTTACTGAAATACAGCGATTTACACCTCTTGGATTCCAATTAAATAATTTTGTTAAAGGGCTTGGTAAGATATTCCAGCTTTGTCAAGATAGATTTTCTCAAAGTGAGCCTGAGGTTACACATTTTAGTATTAGGGGCGATCATTCTAATTTGGACTCAGAAGATATTAAGTTTATTCAAGAGGCTGAAAAGTGGAGTGTATTATTGCCAACTGAAAATACTAAGAGTAAATCACCAAATTTTTTACCGTTTGATTACGTGTTGAATCCAATATATGCCCCATTTTTCTTTATCAGTTATCGCAAGGGTAGAAAAATTGAAATTGAAGTTTCAGATTTTAAGAGCTTATATTCAAATGGAATTATGGGAATTAGTGCTCCTTTGAAGAAGAGGTTAAGAATATCTGATGTAGAAATTGCAGATGATTTGCCCTCTCAGGGGCGGCTGTTATGATTGACGTTAAAGCTGCATTTCATGATGCCGAATATGTATTGCCGAAATCCTTTGATCTTGGAATATTTGGAAGTTCCATAGATGATAGAACTCAATACTCTATTCAATATGTGGAAAAGTATACCAATAGCTCGATTGAATTAATATATGACAAAGAACAGCTGAATTTAGTTGTTAATGGAGATTCTATTGAGTGTCATAATTTTCCAATTTATTTGAAAGAGAAAAATATATCTTCTTTGATTTTGGACTCGACAAGCTTAGATGTTCCTGAGCTGGCTCTAGTCATTAAAGCAATAGCAAGTATTCCAAAGCTTGAAGTTTTAATACTTTATGTTGAACCTAAAAACTATTCGGGAAACTCTCCAATTTTTGAGCAGGAAACTTTCACGCTTTCTGATTCAATTATTGGGTTTGAGGGGAATGGAATACCTACTATATCTTTGCCGGTTGATTCGCATTCACCACGGAAGTTTGTTTTCTTTCTAGGATTTGAAGGAACTCGATTGTTAAATGCTATCGAAACATATGATGTTAGCGAGGATGAGGCAAAAATCGTATTTGGTGTTCCTGCTTTTCAATCGGGATGGGAATCAAAATCTATACGTAGCAACATGCCAACTCTTAAGGAGTATAAGTTTAAGGGGCGAATTAGTTACTGTAGTGCAAGTAGCCCCAAAAGTGCATTGGCAATATTAAGAGAGGCGGGTTCTAGCGAATCGTGTGAACATATTTATGTTGTTCCGATAGGAACAAAGCCAAACACTGTAGGAGCGCTTTTATACATTCTGGAAAAGCCTGAGGGTATAAGGTTGCTTTACGATCAACCAAAGAAAAAGGTTGGGCGTAGTAGCGGGGTGGGGCGCAAGCACTTTTATATGTTTACGATATTGTAATGAAATTTCATCCAACACCATCATTTATAGTTGAAATAATACGTAAGCACGTGCCAAAAACTGCTCGCACAGTTCTAGAGCCTGCTGTAGGTGAAGGGGCTTTATTATCGACATTTGAAAAGAGAAATTATCAATATACTTTGATAGATATTGATAAATCCAGATTGGATGCACTTTCTACTCGGTTGAAATCGCACTCGTTAATTCATGCTGACTTTATCGCTTGGTCTCAGAAAAATATTTCACAGAGATTTGATCTGGTTTTGACAAATCCTCCCTTTTCTGCAAAAGCAGAGTCTTGGATTGATTTTGAAGGTGAATACGTGCCTATCGAAATCGCATTTATTATGCAGGCTAGGAAATTGCTTAAAGCAGGCGGTACGCTAATCGCGATTGTTCCTGATTCAATAATTAATTCATCTAGGTTTTTAAAATTTAGAACAATATTGTTGGAAAATAGCATGATTAATTATGTTTACCAACTACCGCAAAAAATATTTTCAAAGATTGAGGGTGGGTTTTATTTGATCATTTTGACCGCTTGCGGGTCAACAAAAAAAATTAGTTTAAGGGATGCCTCGTCTAATAGAGGAAAGGAAATAGTAGTTACAGTGGGCAAGTTACGCGAAAATATGCATCGCTTGGATTATCGATATTATCGCGGCTATCAACAAATAGCTGAGATAATTAATAATATTAGAGCGCAAGTTTCTTCATTGGACTTGAATTCTTTTTGCAGGATAGTAAGGGGAAGCATTCGATCGAATTATCATGAAGAAAGTTTGCATCATTCAAATTCATTCGTGAATGGATTTTGGCGTGGATTCACCGTTAAGGATATAAGATACATTGAAGAGTGTTGTATTGTTGTGAAGCGTGTTGCTAGGGATGCGCATCAAAGTTTCGGATTAATAGATAAGAGTAATATTTATTGCTTAACGGATTGCTTAATTTTGATTGAGCAGAATGGTTTATCTCCCCTAAAGCTATTGTTCTTTTTGCGGGTAATTTACGCTAATGAATATGGAAAAGAGTGCTTGCTAAAAGGATCTGGTGCTAAGTTCATCGCTGTAGAGGGGGTTAGAGATTTTTCATTTTTCGATATTTCAACTATTTTTCCTGACGAGTTCAAGTTGTTTTCTAAAGCATACTTGAATAGAGATATCTCTAAGTGTTTAAAGGTGGAAAACTATGTATTTAATATTCTTGCTTCGAGAGGGCGAGTTCTAAGTATTAAACCCGTATTAAAAGAATCATGCTTGAGTCCTTTAAGGCTTCTAGCTTCACTTTCATAAGAATAGATTGTTCAAAGCAGTTCGACAAATTTACCCAATCAAATTTTCAGTGATCTTCTATTCTTAAGCGTATCTATTAGGGTTAACGTAGCTTTCTCTCCATCATAAGCAATAACCACATTTTTCCCAGCAATAGCTTTGCCATCAACAGCATTTAATTGATGCACAATATAATCCTTATTGACCTGCTGATAAAAAACAGCATTATCTTTATCAACATGGATGATTTGTCCTTCATATTGTTTTTTATCACTCGGAGTTTTAGCTAAATAAATATTGTAGACACCAGGCTTGATGCCCTCATCAATCTTCTTGATAGTGCCAATCGTCTCCCATTCATTATTATTCTGAGTTTGTAGAATCTTTTGTCCATTCATTACGATCATTCGTAGCTTTGCGGGTGTCGTCATTTCAAATTAGTTGTTAGTAGGATTGATAGCAAGTCTAAATTATCCCGCTTCCTGTTGTCTGGCAATTTCTTCCAGTACTTTCATGAGATCGAAAGACTCTGATCTTTCCATACCGTGTAGAAAGGCAACCAATTGCAGTGCGCCACTGCCCTTGGCTGAGAAACTGCCATCTTGAAGCGCTTTGATGGTGAACTGAACGATATTTTGGCAATTTCTGCCTTGCTCAAAATAGTTCTTTATTTTGCTTTGGAGAAATTCCTTGTTATCGTTAGATAAATCAAGCATTAAATCCTGTGGCTTGCGTTTGTCTTTCTTAATCAAATTGTAAATAGAGTCCAGCAATGAATTCGGCGTGGTTTGTTTTTGATCGTTGTTATTAACTGAAGTGGGATTCGATTTGCCTTCGGTATTGGATGCTCGATCATCCGCAGAATTAGACGGGGGCGTTTTTTTCAGTTTTAAGAATTTACTGAATTGGTATACATCCAATCGTGATATCTCTTCTTGTGTGCTGAGTGCCAGCCAAGTGATTACTTCATCCCTATTGGCTTTATACAACCTCGTTAAATCATAGAGTGCTGTGACATCCGTGCAACGGCCTGTCCGGTACACTTCACGTAAAGGATCTGGTAGATCAAGGAGTGTGGCATGCATGGTGATATAAGGATTGGTTTTGCCAATGAGTCTGGCAATTTCAGACTTGGTTTTACCGCCTGCCAGTTGTCGCCCTATAAAGTCAGCAATCTCTCTGGAAGTTAAATCATCTCTTTGCAGATTTTCGATCACCTGATCCGCTTCACTGTAATCGGTATCAATGAATGCAGGAATCTTTGTTAACCCGGCATTGATGCTGGCACGATAGCGTCTTGCCCCATGGTTAATAATATAGGTTCCTGGTTTATCCGGATTGGGGCGAACCGATATGGGTGATTTCACCCCGCGTAATTTAATTGTCTCCGTTAATTCTCGTAACGTTTCCTGATTAAATTCCTTTCTGGGTTGATGAATATCTTCGCTGATCAGCGTAATATCAATTTCTGTTGCACCGATAGGAGCAACAAGCCCTTTTATATTTTCCTTTTTTTTCTCTGTCATTTTTATCTTGGACCTAACTTGCGCTCGTTATACCGGGTAAGAATATTTATTTGGATTAAATAATTCTGCCAATTTATGATTAGAAAGATAGAAACGATGGATGCAGTCATCAACAAATAAAACCGCGCAAAAGTTGTTTTTGCATTTTTGTTCTTCTTGTTCAGTTTATTATTGAATGCCTAACCTCTCGTATCAGAAAACGGGTTACGTTTTTAGATTCGCCAAGTTTTCCATCAGCTACTCATCTAGCCTCTATTCATAGCATTCTAAGGTAACTATTAATATTAATTATATTGATATAAATCAATGGCGTGATAAATTAAAAGTTTAAATTTCTATTTTAAACCTACTATTAATAATTATCCACAAGCTATGCATATAACGAAACTATTATTTCGCCCTCCATTGAATTAATGAATTTGTGTATTTATTTTGGATTAAAATAGCAGCAATACTACTGCAAAACAATGGTGCGGATTAGTTAAGCTGCTTAAACCCTAAAAATGACAGGGCTATTATATGTACAATTTAATCTTAATCACAAATATTTTGCGTATCCTTGATGAAAAGGATATGACCAAGTCAGAATTGGCAGAGAAGGCGGGGGTCTCCATCTCTTTTTTTACCGATCTGACCAATGACAAAGCCAATCCATCACTCAGGATTATAGAAGCCGTCGCAGAAGCACTCGAGACTCCACTGCCAATGCTATTGGATAGTTCGGATATGAGCGCGGCTGATCTTGAAGCATTAACCAATCGAAGGCTAAAACATTTGCCCAAAGGTTTTGTCTGGAAGGGGGGTGTTTTGAGTGAATTTGAGGCGTATCAAGTCGAGCAATGGGATAAAAAGAATAGAGCATTTTTATTGAAAAATAAAAGTAAGCAATAAACAAAATAATAAAGAGCAGTAAAAAAAGTATTGCGCAAAATATAATTACGTTATATTGTAATGTAATGTGTAAGTTGTTGGAGTATTCGCATGACGTCGCAAGATCAATTACCTCACATTGCAACCGTTAAAGACCGAGCAAAGAGCAAGCTGGAGCGCGATGCGCGGGAAATACTGTCCGCACTGCAAGATCCTGAGACGGTTGAAATCATGGTCAATGCCGATGGCCGTATCTGGCAAGAGAAGCTGGGTAAAAAGATACAACATATCGGAAATATCCAGTCTGCCCAGGTTGAAGCCGTTATCAAAACGGTTGCCGGATACCACGGTAAGGAAGTCAATCGATTCAACCCGATGATTGAAGGTGAATTCCCGCTCGATAATTCGCGCTTTGCCGGTCAACTACCCCCCATTGTTTCATCCCCCACTTTTGCCATTCGTAAAAAAGCCATCAAGATTTTCACCCTTGAGCAATATGTGGAAACCGGCGTGTTGTCGCCAAGACACTCTGATGTCATTAGAGAGGCTGTGCGCAAGCACCGCAACATTCTAGTTATTGGTGGAACCGGATCAGGCAAAACAACCCTGATCAACGCCATTATCAATGAAATGGTTCGCAGTGACCCGGATGAGCGCATCTTCATCTTGGAGGATACCGGCGAGATTCAATGTGCTGCCCAGAATTTTGTCCAGTATCACACCACACTCGATGTTGATATGACGCAATTGCTCAAAACAACCTTGCGTATGCGCCCGGATCGCATTCTGGTCGGTGAAGTTAGAGGCCCTGAAGCATTGGACTTGCTCGATGCCTGGAACACCGGTCACGAAGGCGGGGCTGCAACTTTGCACGCCAATGATGCGCTATCAGGACTCACTCGCCTGGAATCCCTGATTTCACGCAATCCTTCAGCACCTGCGGAGATTATGCCATTGATCGCAGAGGCGGTTGATATGGTCGTGCATATTACGCGCACACCCCATGGCAGAAAGATCCAGCAGATTATCGAAGTACAAGGTTTTAAAAGAGGAAGTTACCAAATCAAGAAGCTGTAAATCATCCATAGGAGCCAATCTATGAAACTGATTCATACCAAGGATATCTCTCCATCCTTTTATTTCTTCTCAATTGCTTTTTTGTTTGCGCTGTTGGTATCAGTTGATAACGCACAAGCGGCTGTAGGCGCGGGCGGTGCGCTTCCCTATGAAACTTGGCTGGTTAATCTCAGAAATTCCGTCACCGGTCCCGTTGCTTTTACCTTGTCTATTGTGGGCATTGTTGTTGCAGGCGGCATTCTGATCTTTGGCGGCGAACTCAATGCATTTTTCCGCACCTTAATTTTTATTGTGCTGGTTATGGCATTACTCGTGGGTGCCAACAACATCATGACCAATTTGTTTCAGGGTGCAGTTATTCCAGGTGAAATACCTAAAGACCAGGAAACAATCCTCAATTCACAGGAATAGGAGGCAAACTCATGGCGCTTCGAACCATACCTATCCGTCAATCAGGAAACCGTCCTAACTTGTTTATGGGTGGTGACCGGGAACTGGTCATGTTTTCTATCCTGATTGCAGCCACATCCATTTTTGTGGCGATGGAAATCAAGGCCACGCTCTTCGGCATAGCCCTATGGATCTTTGCATTGTTTGCACTACGACTGATGGCAAAAAATGATCCGCAACTGCGTCATGTTTACCTGCGCCAGATGCAATACAAAAAATACTATCCGGCGCGAAGCACTCCTTTTTATGACAATACGCTCACACAGGAAAAACAGCATCTATGATTTCCGCCATCACAATTCTTATCGCAATCTCTGGAGCTGCGCTGCTTCTGATACTATTTATCCGTATCCGTGATACGGGCAAAGAATTACGACTGGATCAACATCGATCCAAAGCAATGGGTTTTGCCGACCTGTTGGTCTATGCGGCGGTGGTGGAAGATGGCGTAATTGTCGGCAAGAACGGTTCATTGATGGCCGCCTGGGTATTTTGCGGCGATGATACGGCCAGCAGTACCGAGATTGAGCGTGAGCGCGTGTCATTCCGCATTAACCAAGCATTATCCCGTTTAGGCAATGGCTGGATGATTCATGTCGATGCGATCCGTAAACCGGCACAAGGTTATTCAGATAAAGCGCACTCCAATTATCCTGATCCTGTGACCGCTGCCATTGACGAAGAGCGGCGCAATCTGTTCGAGCGTATCGGCACGATGTACGAGAGTTGCTTTATCGTATCACTGACCTATTTGCCGCCGATGCTGGCACAGCGCAAGTTCGTTGAACTCATGTTTGATGATGAAGCCCAAGCTCCGGATCAAAAAGCCAGAACACAAGGCTTGCTGGAATATTTCCAGCGCGAATGTACCAACTTTGAATCCCGATTATCCAGCGTATTTCATTTGTCGCGCTTAAAAAGCCACAAGCTAGTGAATGAAGACGGTACAACCATCACTCATGACGATTTCTTGCAGTGGCTGCAATTGTGCGTGACTGGCCTCGATCATCCGATGGTGCTACCGGCTAATCCCATGTATCTGGATACCTTGCTCGGTGGTCAGGAAATGTGGGGTGGGGTCGTGCCTAAAATTGGCCGCAATTTTGTTCAAGTGGTCTCGATTGAGGGTTTTCCGTTGGAATCTTCCCCTGGCATGTTAAATCTATTGTCAGAGTTGCCGGGTGTGTACCGCTGGTCATCGCGGTTTATCTTTATGGATGCGCATGAAGCGGTTAATCACCTGGAAAAATTCCGCAGGCGCTGGAAACAGAAAATACGTGGTTTCTTTGATCAAGTGTTTAATCTGCAAAGCAGCAACATTGATGAAGACGCGCTGAATATGACTGAAGATGCACAGTCTGCCATTGCGGAAACCAATAGCGGTTTTGTCGGCCAAGGGTACTATACCAGCGTGGTGGTGCTGATGATGGAAGACCGGGCAGCATTGGAAGAAGCCGGGCGAAAGGTAGAGAAAGCCATCAATCATCTGGGATTTGCAGCACGGGTGGAAACCATCAACACGATGGATGCCTATCTGGGAAGCTTACCAGGCCACGGTGTTGAAAATGTGCGCAGACCCCTCATCAATACGATGAATCTGGCCGATCTGTTGCCGGTCAATACCATCTGGACCGGCAAGGAATCCGCACCCTGTCCGATGTATCCGCCCAATTCACCACCATTAATGCACTGTGTCACACAAGGAGCAACCCCTTTCCGGCTGAATCTGCATGTGCGCGATCTGGGCCACACCTTCATGTTCGGTCCCACCGGAGCCGGTAAATCCACACATCTGGCGCTGATTGCCGCGCAATTGCGGCGCTATCAGGGCATGTCTATCTATTGTTTTGATAAGGGACTATCGATGTATCCCCTCACAAAAGCCGTCGGTGGTCAGCATTTCACCGTGGCAGGCGATGATGAATCGCTGTCTTTCTGTCCCTTGCAATTCTTGCAGACTAAGGGAGATCGTGCCTGGGCGCTGGAATGGATTTGTTTGATGGTTGAATTAAACAACATCACCGTCACCCCGTTACAGCGTAACGAAATCAGTCAGGCCATTACTAACATGCATCAAAGCGGCTCAAAAACCTTATCGGATTTGTCAGTGACGATCCAGGATGAAACCATTCGCGAGTGTCTTCGGCAATACACGATTGACGGCATGATGGGGCACTTACTCGATGCTGAAGCCGATGGATTGAATCTTTCAACCTTCACCACGTTCGAGATCGAGGAATTGATGAATCTCGGTGATAAATACGCACTGCCCACCTTGCTGTATCTATTTCGCCGCATTGAGCGAAGCCTGCACGGTCAGCCTTCCGCCATCATTCTGGACGAAGCCTGGTTGATGCTGGGACATCCGGTATTTCGCGCGAAGATCCGTGAATGGCTGAAAGTCATGCGTAAAAATAACTGCTTAGTATTGATGGCAACCCAAAGTTTGTCGGATGCGGCCAGCAGCGGGATTCTCGATGTGATTGTTGAGTCTACGGCCACCAAGATATTTCTGCCCAACGTATTCGCACGTGATGAAGAGGCTTCGGCACTCTACCGGCGCATGGGTTTAAATTCACGCCAGATTGAGATTCTGGCTTCTGCAATTCCCAAACAGCAATATTACACCGTGTCCGAGAACGGCAGACGACTCTACGACTTGGCACTTGGGCCATTGGCACTGGCGCTTATAGGATCTACGGATAAGGAATCAATCGCCACGATTAAAAACCTGTGTGACAAGTATGGAGATCGCTGGGTTCACGAATGGTTGGCGATCAAGGAATTAACGTTATCTGATTATGGAGTTGCCGTATGAATATGATCAACGAGCTATTCAAGTTAAAGCCGGGTGCGGATGAAACTGTGCGTGTTAATGACGGTGTGATGGAAGGCGGTCGCCGCTCAGGTGAGAATGAAAACCCCTATCTGTCAGCGCGGCGTACCTGGAATGATCATATGCGGGAAGTAATTGCTTCACGCACTATGTGGCAAATGCTAGCACTTCTTTGTTTATTGATTGCGCTGGCAGGAGTGGGGGGAGTCATTGCAATCGGCAGCCAGTCCAAATTCATTCCCTATGTGGTGCAAGTCAATAAACTGGGTGAAGCCATCGCGGTTTCCCGTGCGGATATCGCAGCTGTGGCCGATCAGCGCGTGGTGCATGCGTCCGTGGCAGCGTTTATTAATGATTTGCGCATGGTGACCCCGGATATTGCCTTGCAACGTCGCGCTATCTTTCGTGCGTATGCCATGCTGTCCAATAACGATCCAGCCACGGCAAAAGCCAATGAATGGTTCAATAGCAGTGAAGCCAGCAGTCCTTTTAAGCGGGCTGAAACACACACGGTTAATGTTGAGATCATATCGGTGATTCCACAATCGCCAGAGACCTGGCAGGTTGATTGGCTGGAAAAAGTCTATGACCGGCAAGGGCACTTAACTGAGCCACCTTTCAAGATGCGCGCTTTACTCAGAATCTATAACAAGCTGACCACACAAAGCACCACGGAAGAACAGATCAGAAATAACCCGCTGGGTATTTATATCCAGGATTTCTCCTGGTCGAAACAAACATAAAGGGGTTGCCCATCATGAAACCGTTATTCGCTTTAAGTATCCTGAGCACATTGATTTTGTCCATTGGACTGGCTGCCCCAAGCTATGCCAATGGATTGTCAGAAGCGTATTTCACCGATAAGAACCCTCAACTAACCCCACAGGAACGCGCGGCTATTGATCTGGCTAAGAAATGGCAAGCAGTCAATCCCACCGGCACAAAGCCGGTTGCAGGGCCGGATGGCTCCATTCGTTTTCTGTTTGGTTCACAGCAACCCAGCATCGTCTGTGCAGTATTGCAAGTATGCGATATCGAATTGCAGCCGGGTGAGCAAGTGAATTCCATCCACTTGGGCGATCAGGCGCGCTGGTTAATCGAACCGGCAGTGACCGGTCAGGGATCTGCCGAAGTGCAACATCTGATTGTAAAACCATTGGATGTGGGTCTGGAAACATCCTTGGTAGTGACGACCAACCGGCGCACGTATCACATGCGTCTGCGATCTCACCGGCGCGATTTCATGCCGAGAGTGAGTTTTACTTATCCGGAAGATGCGCTGATTAAATGGGATGCGATTAGAGATAAAGAAAGCCATGCCATGGGAATCAGGAAATCGCGCACCCTTCCTGAAACCGGGGAATATCTGGGCAATCTGGATTTTGCGTATGCAGTGTCTGGGGATGCCGCTTGGAAACCGCTGCGTGTTTATAACGACGGTCTGAAAACCATCATACAAATGCCTGCCATCATGGCGCAAACGGAAGCACCGACTTTGCTACTACTGAACAAAGAAGGTGGCATTTTTAGCGATGATGAAACGGTTATGGTGAATTACCGCTTGCAGGGTGATCGCTATATTGTGGATACCGTGTTTGACAAGGCTATTTTGATTGCCGGTGTCGGTGGTAATCAAAGCCGGGTGACGATTACGCGGGGGAATTGATGATGAATAAAATGATCACCGCATCCAACGCTGTTTTTATTCTCGTGCTGGTTCTATTGCTATTGGATGGTTGTGTAAGCCAACCGTATGGCAATTTTATTCAAAACCCTTCAACTACATACAGCAAAGTCATGGCTGATGATGTGACGGCCCAAATAGTGCGGCTGTACCCGGCGGCCAATACGCAGTTTAATTTGCGCCATGTGGTTAGTGATCCGTTTGGTCATGCCTTGATCGAAAACCTGCGTCTTGAAGGGTTCGCGGTTCAGGAAGCGACTCAGCAATCAATTCAGCAGCAAATCTTTGCTGCGCCGAATCAACCTGATACTGAACCACAAAAAGGGTTGCCATTGAGTTACGTTGTTGATCAATCGGGTGATTTGTATCATGTCAAACTCATGATTGACGATATGCGCTTAACGCGCGCATTCAGTGTACAGGCAGACAGTATCAATCCTGCCGGTCTTTGGGTAAGAAAAGAATAAGGAGGTAAGGGCGATGTCAACCAATTCAAAACTCCTGTCGCCTGATTCATCCCCGGATGTGGTTACCAAAAACGTGGGAGTGCGGCGCGTCAATAATCTTCCGATTATTATCTTTGGTGCGATCATGCTGGTATTCATGTTACTTATGATGATCGTCGCCATGAATCGCGCAGCTGAACGCGGTCAATACGATTTTGATGGTAATCATGACACTCACTCGAGCAATTCTTTTGCCTCACTGATTGCCAAAGACTATATCGGCGGCATTATCGAACCCAAAACTCAGACTAAAACTCCTGATTTAACCGAAAAAGCATCCCTACAGGGAATTATTATTGAACGGCCAGCGGATCTGGATCGGCCGCCTCTGCCGCCCTCTATGGATACTGTCGATCCATCGCTTCACGCTGATATTGCCCATATTCGGATGCTGAAACGCCAACAACTGGAAGAAGCGATCAAGGCCAAAACCAATGTGAATGTGATTGCACCTAGAAGTACCGGATCCTCGCCGGATTTAACCAATGTTGGCGCGCCCAAAACACGCGAGGAAATGTTGGCTAAATTGGCATCGGTGCGTCAACAGATTGATGCAAACCTGCGCGAAGATCCTACGGCTGCCTATCATGCGCGCCTGGCGCAATTGCGGCAGGATGGGGGATCGAGTGTAGCCGGAGGAATGGGAGCGCGCAGCGGTAATGAATTCATGGATGATGGCGCTCCTCGATTGCTGGATGACGAGACCGGTACACGGGATAAGGATTATTCGCGTTTTGATTCAGCGAGTGGCGAGGAACGCTGGAAATTGAATAACGAAGTGCAAAAGCCCGCATCGCCTTATGTCCTGCAAACCGGGTTTGTGATACCGGCAACTCTGATATCCGGTATTAATTCCAGCCTGCCAGGTCAGATCATGGCACAGGTAAGCCAACATATTTATGATTCCCCGATAGGCAAATGGCGTTTGATTCCGCAAGGATCCAGATTGGTAGGCACGTATTCCAGCGAAGTGGAATTCGGTCAGGCGCGTGTGCTGGTGGCTTGGCAGCGCATTATCTTTCCGGATGGCAAGACCATGGATATTGGTGCCATGCCGGGTGCTGACGGGGTGGGTTATGCTGGGTTTAAGGATTTGGTCAATAACCATTACCTGCGTATCTTCGGATCAGCCCTGATCATGTCGGCGATTGTGGCCGGTGCCACATACAGTCAACGTGATGCAGGTGGTGCGTTCGGGCGGCAAAATGCGGGCAGCATCATGAGTCAATCGCTCGGTCAGCAATTGGGATTGGTGACAGCCAATCTCATTCGCAAAAACCTGAATATATCACCTACCCTTGAAATCAGGCCAGGGTATCGCTTTAACATCATTGTGACCAAAGATATGAAGTTTTCTAAACCGTATCAATCATTTGATTATTAATGCAAGGAGTGTTTGAACATGACAAACAGTAAAAATATAGCCTCCCAGTTGATAGTAATCCTGATCATTCTGGGTAATGCCGGTTATTCATCAGTTATCAAAGCAGGTGGTCTTGCTGTCATTGATATGGCGAATATCAAACAAACCACTACGACTGCTATTGAGAATGTGGCGCAGACACTGAAGCAGATCGAGCAGTATCAGACGCAATTGCAGCAATATGAAAACATGATCCGCAACACGCTGGCGCCACCAGCCTATGTCTGGGCGCAAGCGCAATATACGATGAACCGGTTGCTCTATCTGACCAATACCATACGCTATTATGAGCAACAGTATGGAGGGCTGGATGGTTATATGCAGCGGTTTCGCAATGTTGAATATTATCGAGGCTCGCCTTGCTTTAATTTGCAGGAAAAATGCAACGATTCCGCCTGGAAACTGTTGCAGGACGGACAAAATACCAGCACCGACGCACAAAAAAATGCCAATGATTCGCTCTTGCGCGGTTTGAGCGAACATCAGAACCAGATTCCAGTGGATGCCGCTCACCTGCAAGTCTTACAACAAAGAACCGAGTCAGCGCAAGGACAAATGGAAGCATTGCAATATGCCAATCAATTGGCTGCGTACCAGGCAAACCAATTGCTGCAAATGCGCCAGATGCTGATTGCCCAACATAATGCTGCCAATACGCAAAGTCAGGCCGAGGTAGATCAAAAAGCCATGCAACAGGCTGCGCGTGAGGCGGCAACAAAGCGATTGAGTCCTGAAATACTGCCAGTTGGTAGAAACTGGTCTGTCAGAGATGCCTTTTGAAACGCTAATACAAGGAGGTGCCGATGAAAAAAAGTCATTTGATTATTGCAATTATCTGTTCATTGTCTTTGTTACTGTTATCGGGGTGTTACAAGGATGGCGATGGCAAGCTTGAATTGAAGGAGCCTAAGAAAGAATTAAGTGAAATGCCGCCTGGAATAGTCTGGGATGCATCTGATCCCGATAATGCTAGAAAGGCAACTAAATAATTGAATGTGGGTTTAAGTGATTCTCATGCGAAAGACAATCAATGGAATAAATAAGATGTATAAAATACAATTCATTTTCATGGCCTTGTTGCTTCTATTGTTTCTTTTCGGTGAGGCATCTGCTGAACTGGCCTATATTGACCCAGCGACTAATCTGAGTGTGCTGGACCAGGTGACCAGTATGTTTGCTGGAAAAGTAAAATCCTGGCAAAACATCATACAGTCTGCTGCTGAGCGTTTGTTCTGGACGTTGGTGCTGATTTCAATGGTTTGGACGTTCGGCATGATGCTGCTGCGTAAAGCCGACATAGGAGATTTCTTTGCTGAATTCACACGTTTTATTATCTTTACAGGGTTTTACTTTTGGCTACTGACCAACGCAGTATCAGGCCACAATATTGCGGGTACCATTATAGCTTCGATGCAACAATTAGGTAATAGCGCGGCAGGCTTACCTGGCAACACAAGTTATTCCAGTATTATGAATACAGGTGTTTTAATCTGGAATCAGGCGACGAGTAACCTCACATTGATGCAACCAATAGACAGTTTGATTGCAATCATTATATCTTTAATCATCTTGATCGTAATCGCTGTCATTGCAGTCAACATGCTGCTCTTGCTAATTTCCTCCTGGGTACTGTTGTATGCTGGTATCTTCTTTTTGGGATTTGGCGGCGCACGCTGGACATCCGACATCGCCATAAACTACTTTAAAACAGTTCTGGGTGTTGGTATCCAGCTATTTGTGATGCTCCTGATCGTTGGTATTGGCAGTGATCTGTTATCCAGTTTTTACGCCAAAATGGGTAAAAACGTTCTGAATTATGAAGAACTGGCGGTTATGCTGATTTTTACGATTGCATTTTTTGTGTTGATTTCCAGATTGCCGCTGTTGCTGGCTGGCATTATAACGGGTAGTAGCATAGGTTCGACTGTCGGAATTGGCAGTTATGGCGCCGGTGGTTTTATGGCAGCGGCAGGTACAGCAGCAGCCGTTGCGTCATATGGTGGGACACTGGCAGCCGGTCGGCTGACAGCATCAAGGAGTGAAGGAACGGATGCTTTGCGCAGTGCCATTGAGAAAGGCCAGGCCCAGGAATCTGCGGGTATGAACAATATTTCGCAAGGAAGGGGTAAATAATGAATAAGGCATTTAAGCGATTCGCTCGATGATGGATTTGCCTTCGGATCTGCAAGAAAGAGTGGTGTGCTCAATTACAGCAGCCATTAAGTATGAAATACCCGCCAATATCTTGCTGGCGATAGCCGAAAAAGAGGGCGGCAAACCGGGTCAGTGGGTGAGTAACAGTAACGGTACTCACGATGTTGGCTCGATGCAGTTTAATACTTTATTTCTTCAAGATTTATCGAAATATGGCATTACGCCTGATCATGTAGCAAATAAGGGTTGTTATGCCTATGATCTGGCCGCATGGCGTGTGCGGTTACATATCAAAAATGATAAAGGCGACATCTGGACAAAAGCGGCCAATTATCATTCGCGCACTCCAAAATATAATGCAAAGTACCGTGCTGATTTGATTGTGAAAGCTGATAAATGGGCTGACTGGCTAGAAAATCGCTTTATCAAGGAAATCAATAAAATACCTGACGCTTATCTGGATTAAGTCAGTTCTATGCGTTATCCACAAATTCCGTGGAAAAGGCTGCAAATAACAAGCTTATGTTAGGCACAGGTAATGTTAAATACTTATGCCTTAATTAAAGAACTGATAAAAGAATTGATCGTTATGAATGTACAGAGAATCCTTTAGAATGAATATAATGGGAGTATAAAAAGCAGAGAAATAACTAAAGCTTGAGGTTATAAATTAGGTATTACGATATGAGATCTTTACGCGTGCGGTGGGCGATATCAAAATCTGAAAAGCTCATAATAAAATTCCACTTCATCCTTGAATCTACCTAAATTAGATCATTCATTAACTTGTCTTACTTTTTGTCGTGCAAAGATCTATAACTATAGTAGTATTATGGTTTTGTTGGGCTATATTAATTTTTATTATGGAGAAATATTGTGAAAAACAAAATCTTAATTTTAATTGCTGTTGGTTTATTAAGTTTATTAGCTTCATGTGCACAAATGAATCCACACCCAATGGATATGACTCAGGCTATTCAGAATGCAAAAACTCCTACTGACCATAATGCACTTGCTAAACACTATGAAGATACTGCAAAAGAAATGCAAGCAAAAGTGGATGAGCATCAAAAAATGTTAAAGCAATATCAAGCAGAAAGCCAATACTACGGGAGACAAGGCCTAGATATGGAATCAATGTGCCAGGGTTTAATCCGTACTTATGAGCAAGCTGCAAAAGCAAATATGGATATGGCCGATTCCCATCGCAAAATGACTGTGGAGATTAAATAATATTTGCTCTATGAAATAGAATCTATTTTTTGAGCAAAAATCTTAGAAGCTGCTTATAATAGAAAGATGAAGTTATCTATATGTAAATGGCTATTGGTTTTTTTTATGCTATGGCTGCCATTGCAAGCCGTAGTAGCTGCTGTTTTATCAGTTTGTGTACAGGAAAAAAGTTTCAACAGTGATTATGGCAAATCAACGGCAATGATCGACAGCCATCATCATGATGCTTGTCATAAGCAAACAGCAGATAATACAACCGATCATTTGTTAGCAAGTCTGCCGTGCGATGATACCTCTTCTTGTAACGCATACAGTAATACGCCGATCCTGTCTGGCTATACTGCTGTTATGCAAACTAACGACACTTCCGCTATTACTTCATTGAATCCAAGTTTTATTTCATTTGTACCCGAACAGCCGCAACATCCTCCGCTAGCTAACTCCCTTTAAAAATCCGCCTGTAATCCAGGCAAAAAATCTCAATTCAGATTAATCCTGCGTTTAAGTAATTGCTACGTAAGATTTTGCAATGCGCAAGCTATTGCCATTTTGTCTATCACTAGACTGATAAGTTTTGGTGATACAACAGTTAGGAGGTTAGTATGTCCCTTTCATTTTCTTTTAAATTACTACTGTCGTTAATCCTTGCCTGTATGTCTGCTCTGTCACTTGCAGATCGGATCACGCAATCAAGTCCAATTAATTCAGCATCCGACGCTACTGATCACACACACTACAGCTCGGAACAAATATCCAATAAAGAATCACCTGTTTCTTCCAATCTCATTTCTGCAAGGGGTATGGTGCTGCAGGTCGATCAAACCAACGCCACAATAAAAATAAATCACGATCCGATCGCTGCACTAAATTGGCCAAGAATGACTATGTCCTTTCGCCTGAAAGAACGTTCATTGATTAACAAAATTAAAGAAGGAGATGCCGTTGAATTCTTACTTCAAAAAGAAGCTTCTGATTACGTCATCGTAAAATTGAGTAAGCAAAGTTCCATTAGGAGTTCGCAGTGATTACCGGCAGAATTGTTGCGGTAGTGCTTGCTGTTACCGCACTTCCGGCAAATGTTCAGGGGAAGGAAGATAGTTTAAACAAGGCTGGCACAGCAATTTTTGCACAGTCTATTCCGCAGAAAACCTTAGCAGCATCCCACTCCCACAACGTGACGCTGCTCCCGAGTTTGATTGCAGAAGCACTGGAAAATAATCCGGAGATTCAGGCTGCGTATCAAGAACGTGAAGCCGCTCAGCAGAGAGTATCGCCAGCGGAAGCTTTGGATGATCCCATGCTTGAGGCTGGTGTGATCAATGCACCGTTGGCATCTTCACCATTCAACCGCGAGGATATGACCATGAAAATGATCGGTCTATCTCAGCGGCTGCCTTTTCCGGGAAAGCGAGGTTTGCGTAAAGATGTTGCCGCCAAGGATGCCGAAGCCATTGAACAGGGCTATCATGAAACGGTTAATCGCGTTGTGCACGATCTTAAAACAGCTTACTTTGATCTCGGGCTTACGCTGGAAATGATCAAATTGGTTGAAAAAAATAAACAAACACTCGAACGTTTTCTGCGCATTGCTGAAGAACGCTACCAAGTTGGACAAGGCAGTCAGGCGGATGTGCTGAAAGCACAAACACAAGTATCGAGAATGCTGGACAGATTGTTGGGATTGGCGCGCGAACAGCCAGTGTTGGAAGCGGAACTGATTCGCACTCTGGGACGCAACATGAAAGGCGAGATTCCGGTTCCGGTACCACTACAAATTCAAGAAGTGCCTTTGAATTTGGAGGCATTACAACAAGAAGCTCTAACGCAACGCCCGCAATTGCTTGCATTGCAAAGCCTGATTGCACGTAATGAGAAATCTGTTGATTTGGCACGTAGGGCCTACTATCCGGATTTTGACGTGCGACTTTCGTATGGTCAGCGAGACAACATGATGGACGGTACGAGACGCGACGACATGGTCAGTATGACTGTGGCGGTTAATCTGCCGGTATGGCGCGGCAATAAAATTGAGCCTCGCATCATGGAATCACAGGCAATGCGTGATCAAACAGTCAGTCTGTATCAAGCGCAAAGTAATGAAGTTACGGCAAGACTGCGTCAGCAAATCGCCATCGCCGAGCAAAGCCTGAAATCGGTCAAGCTCTATCAAACCGTCATTTTGCCACAAGCGAAATTGACGGTTGAATCCGCATTGGCTGCTTATCAGGTGAACCGGGTTGATTTTCTGACATTGCTCGATAATCAGATGACAGTATTTGATTTTGAGGCCAATCTCATTACCGCGATGGCGAATTACAACAAAGCAGTGGCGGAGATTGATTTACTGGCTGGCAAGAAGCAGCATTAACTGTTATCGATTATGGAGATTCCTATGAAATCCGTCGTTAAACTAATTATGGTTGGAGTTGCGATTACAACTGCACTGTTTGCAAGTTATTGGTGGGGTAGTACGCAATCACAAAGATCATCCGATGTTGCTTTATCCGCAGCAACGAGCACCGAAAAAAAGATTTTATATTATCGCAACCCAATGGGTTTGCCAGATACTTCCCCGGTACCCAAAAAAGATCCAATGGGAATGGATTATCTGCCGGTTTATGAAGGCGAAGAATCTCCTTCGGATCAAACTATCGTGAAAATAAGTACCGAAAAAATACAAACGCTAGGGGTACTGACTGAAACCGCAACATTACGTGAACTGACTCGCACTATCAGGGCCGTAGCAACGATACAGGCAGATGAACGCAAATTATACACATTAGTGACCAAATTTGAGGGTTGGATCCAGCAGCTCTATGTAAACACTACGGGTCAGGCAGTGAAAAAAGGCGATGCGTTAATGGATGTATACAGTCCTGATTTGATTACAGCACAACAAGAATACTTGATTGCGATAAGAGGATTGCAATCCACCGCTGATAGCGATTCCGATGTGCAGGCCTCCATGCAACGATTGGTTGCCAGTGCATTGCAGAAACTACGTAATTGGGATATTGCGGAAACCGAGTTACAACGCCTGCAGCAAACCGGCGAAGTGCGGCAGTATTTGACATTGCGTTCTAAAGCTGACGGTGTGGTGTTGGATAAGAAAGCTGTAATGGGTCAACGCTTTATGCCGGGAGAAGTGCTTTATCAGATTGCTGATTTATCCAGTGTATGGGTGCTAGCTGATGTATTTGAACAGGATCTTGGAATGGTGCATCAAGGTCAGGTGGCCACAATCAGAGTGGAAGCTTATCCAAACAAAGTATTCAACGGTGAAATCGCTTTCATTTATCCCACAGTAACTCCGGAGACGCGTACTGCTATCGTGCGTGTTGTGCTTCCCAACCCCGATGGCCTGCTGAAACCTGCCATGTATGCGCGCGTGGAGTTCGCTTCATCTCATAGCAAAGACAAGGTACTGGCAATACCTGATTCAGCCGTACTGGATACTGGCACCCGCCGAGTGGTATTGGTGGATCTCGGCGCAGGCCGATTTGAGCCGCGTACAGTAAAGCTGGGCATGCATGCCGACGGTTATGCTGAGGTGTTGGGGGGAATTAATGCTGGGGAAACCGTTGTGGTTAAAGCTAATTTCCTAATTGATGCGGAAAGTAATCTCAAGGCGGTTCTGAGTGGCTTTGGTCACGGAGGCCATCAGCTACCGGACGAGAAAAAAGAAACTGGAACTGACTCGTTTGTTAAGGCATCGCCGTCAAAAACTCATCGTGGTGAAGGAACCATCAATGCTATGGATTTTGCGCATGCAACGGTCACACTTGCGCATGGCCCAATTGCTAGTCTTCAATGGCCAGCAATGACGATGGATTTCCGCGTTTCTGATCCAGCGTTACTTCGTTCATTAAAGCCCGGGCAAAAGGTTGCATTCGAAATCACCGAGGAATCAGCCGGTGAATATATCATCGTGCACATTCAGCCAGCAGATCTCAGCCTTGGCACCACTGCTCACGGAGGACACTAAAATGGTTGGCAATATAATCGAATGGTCGGTACGGAATGTCTTCCTGGTACTACTTGGAACTTTTTTTGTGGTAGCTTGGGGCGTGTATTCAGTATTGAAGACGCCTATCGACGCAATACCAGACTTATCGGACGCACAGGTCATCATTTACACGGAATATCCTGGACAGGCGCCACAGGTGGTCGAAGACCAGGTTACTTATCCATTGACCACAGCTATGTTAAGTGTGCCAAAATCAAAAGTTGTCAGAGGAATATCAAATTTTGGTGTATCGTTTGTGTACGTCATCTTTGAAGATGGAACCGACATCTACTGGGCACGTTCGCGAGTACTGGAATATCTGAGCTTCGCGGCAAGCCGGTTACCAGAAAATGTCAGACCTTCGCTCGGCCCGGATGCAACGGGAGTCGGTTGGGTTTACCAATATGTGCTAGTTGCCAAGAATCGCGCACTCGACGAATTGCGCGCGATTCAGGACTGGTTTCTGCGATACCAGTTGACTGCAACACACGGTGTGTCGGAAGTGGCGAGTGTAGGCGGGTTTGTAAAAAACTACCAAGTTACCGTAGATCCACGACGCCTCCAAGCCTACGGAATATCACTCAAAACAATCTCCGATGTTATCGCCTCCAGCAACCGCGATGTCGGGGGACGTGTGATCGAGCTGGCGGAAACTGAGTATATGGTTCGCGGTAAGGGCTATCTACGCGGAATTAGTGATCTTGAAAATCTGGTTGTGAAGGCACACGAGGGTATGCCGGTATTGCTGCGCCATATTGCCCGGGTGGAATTAGTACCTGATGAGCGCCGTGGCATCACCGAACTCAACGGAGAAGGAGAGGTTGTTTCGGGTATCGCAGTGGCTCGGCATGGTGAAAATGCTCTCAATGTTACCCATAATCTCGAAAAAAAGATCGACGAAATCGCATCTGGTTTACCGGAAGGCGTCTCGATTCAACCTGTCTACGACCGATCAGAATTGATTCATCGCGCCATCGCGACGCTAAACGAAGTATTTATCGAACAGATCGTAATCGTGGCGCTGGTATGTGTGGTTTTTCTCATGCATGTGCGCAGTGCGCTAGTGGCGATCATCATGCTTCCGATCGGTGTGTTGATCGCCTTCATTGCGATGTTTCACCTCGGTATCAATTCCAACATCATGAGTCTCGCAGGGATAGCACTTGCGATCGCAGAAATGACCGATGCTGCCATCGTCATGGTTGAAAATGCGCATAAACACCTTGCGCGCCTTGCTCCCGATGAATCTCGCACGGAGGCTGTCATTGCAGCCTGTAAGGAAGTCGGTCCACCGCTGTTCTTCAGCCTGTTGATTATCACAGTATCGTTTCTGCCGGTGTTTGTGCTTGAAGCACAGGAAGGACGCATGTTTCACCCACTCGCCTATACCAAAACGTTTGCCATGGCAGGTGCTGCGCTGCTTTCGATCACTTTGGTACCGGCTCTGATTCTGCTTCTGCTCCGTGGCCGCATTCCGCGCGAACAAGACAATCCGTTGGGCCGGATCATGATCCAGCTCTATCGGCCTGTAATGGCAAGAGTGTTACAGTGGAAAAAAGTCATTGTCATGGCAGCCATCGTGGTGGTCGGGGTTACTGTCTATCCAACGCTCAGGCTGGGAACAGAATTTATGCCAACATTGAATGAAGGCACGCTGCTTTACATGCCAGTGACACTTCCGGGTATTTCCGTAACCAAGGCTGGAGAAATCCTGCAAACACAGAATAAAATCATTAAAAGTTTTCCCGAGGTGGCATCGGTATTGGGCAAAGCCGGACGTGCGAATACCGCTACTGATCCAGCGCCGCTGGAAATGACTGAAACCATCATTAATTTGAAACCGGAAAGCGAATGGCGTCCAGGCATGACCATCGACAAGTTGATCGCCGAATTGGATCAAGCATTACAAATGCCAGGAGTCAGTAATGCCTGGACGATGCCGATCAAAAATAGGAACGATATGCTTGCCACCGGCATACGCACACCCGTCGGAATCAAAGTGTTCGGCAAGGATTTGGGCGAGATTGAAAAACTTGCCAAGCAGATTGAGGCAGCTGTAAAAACAGTGCCAGGAACCAGTAGCGCCTATGCGGAACGCACGACCGGTGGCTACTATCTTGATGTTGAGCCGGATCGTCTTGAACTTGCCCGATATGGATTGGCTGTCGGCGATTTATTGTCTGTGATTTCAGCAGCGCTTGGCGGCGAGATGGTGACGACCACGGTTGAAGGCCGGGAACGCTTTGGTGTTACCGTACGGTATCCACGCGAGCTACGCAGCGATCCGCAGGCAATCGCTACTCAGGTGCTGGTTCCAACCATGGGAGCGACGATGATTCCGCTTGGCCAGCTTGCACGGATCAGCCTTGTCAAAGGCGCGCCGAGTATCCGTACGGAGAATGCACTACTGTCCGCATATATTTTTGTTGACATTCGCGATCGAGACATCGGAAGCTACGTTGCAGCCGGACAGAAAGCAGTGCGCGAACAAGTGCAATTTCCTTCCGGATACTATGCCACCTGGAGCGGGCAATTCGAATACATGGAGCGGGCCACCGAGAAACTGAAAGTGGTGGTGCCATTCACTCTCCTGATGGTATTCCTGCTTGTGTATCTGAATTTCAATCGTCTCACTGAGACATTGATAGTTATGCTATCGGTACCTTTTTCCGTAGTCGGGGGTATCTGGCTGATGTATTGGCTCGACTACAACATGAGCATCGCAGCAGCGATTGGCTTCATCGGCCTCATCGGTATTGCGGCTGAATCAGGAATGGTCATGCTCGAGTTCCTTGATCAAGCGCTCAAAGATGTGACTGCAAAACGCGAGGCTGCTGGCAGCAAAGTCACCGTCGAGGATCTTTACGAGGCGGTAGTGCAAGGGGCGGTATATCGAATACGACCCGTGATGATGACTATCGCGGGAAGCGTCTTGGGCCTGCTTCCGGTTATGTTCAGCAGCGGCACAGGTTCCGAAGTGATCCGGCGCATTTCTGCCCCGATGGTGGGCGGTATGGTTTCCGCTACAGTACTAACATTGATCGTATTTCCCGCAGTCTATGCGCTTGTGAAGGAAATCTCAATTCGGCATTCACTTAAAACGGAAAAGATGAGAGGTTTGTCATGAAGAAACATCCTCATTATATTCCGGCGTTTCATTTCCACTGGTTGACGCGTTGGTACGATCCGATAATGCGGCGCTTATTTCCTGAATCGAGAATTAAGACTGCATTGATCGCGCAAGCCCGCATCCAGCCCGGCCAAGATGTGCTGGATGCGGGTTGCGGTACGGGCACGCTCACTCTGATGATCAAACAAATTCAACCGGATGCCGGAGTAAATGGTCTTGATATGGATCCCCAGATATTGGACATCGCACGAAGGAAGGCCGAGCAAACAGGAGTGACTATCGTCCTGCAACAGGGTACGGCGACTTGTTTGCCCTATCCGGACGAAAGCTTTGATCACGTTTTTGCTAGCCTGATGTTGCATCATTTGATGCGGCAAGATAAACAGCAAGCACTCAGGGAAGCATTTCGCGTATTGAAGCCCGATGGCGAGTTGCATATTGCGGATTTCGGCAAACCGTACGATTCAGTTATGTGGCTAATCTCTCTGGTAATGCGTTGGGCTGAAGAGGTTCACGATAACATTCTGGGTTTATTGCCGGTTTTTATAGCAGATGCCGGATTCCATCCAGTGGAGGAGACTGCCCGTTATCGCACAGTGGTCGGAGCCATCGCTTTATACCGCGCCTGCAAACCAATAAGAAATGAGCTATGAATGCATGGCATAGCCAATCAATAGCCGAACTCGAACACCTCATTGCAACCGATGTGGAGCGGGGACTTACCGATGAGGAAGTGGCTGCTCGTCTCGCACGGAATGGGCCTAATAAACTACGAAAGGGTAAGCGATTTTCAGCCTTGGCAATTTTTGCAAGTCAGTTTAAAAGCCTGGTTATCTGGGTATTGATTGGCGCAGCAGTTGTTTCAACAGCGCTGGGTGAAAACATTGATGGCATCGCCATTATTGCCATCGTAATATTGAATGCGCTGATTGGTTTCATTCAAGAATATCGTGCCGAAAAGGCTGCTGCCGCTTTGGCTGATATGGTAGCGCCTCATTGTCGCGTAGTGCGCAATAGTCGTAGCGTGGTGATTGCTGCAACCGAAATCGTACCGGGCGATATTCTGTTGCTTGAAGGAGGAGATCTGGTCACTGCGGATGCCCGCTTGATTCAAGCCTCTGTTCTCCGCATCAACGAAGCACCGCTTACTGGTGAATCGCAAGCTGTAAATAAATTTACTGATAATTTGCCTCCGGAAACAGCTTTGGCCGAGCGAAAAAATATGGTTTTTCTCGGTACCAGTGTAACAGGCGGTTCCGGTCGCGCGTTGGTGGTTAATGTCGGCATGGAAACGGAACTTGGCCATATCGCTAAACTGCTGGAAACTGCCGAAAGTGGAAAAACTCCGTTGCAAGCCCAGCTCGACCGGGTAGGGCGTATGCTATTGCTGGCCTGTTTCAGCATTGTCGCACTGATTTTCGGCTTAGGATTATTGCGGGGGATAGCGCCATTTGAGCTTTTCTTAAGCACGGTGAGTCTCGCCGTTGCTGCTATCCCCGAGGGATTACCGGCGGTAGTGACTATCGCGCTTGCCTTGGGTGTACAGCGCATGGTGCGAAGGAATGCATTGGTGCGGCGCCTGGCTTCGATTGAAACATTAGGCCGCGCTCAGGTCATTTGCACGGACAAGACAGGTACCCTGACGATGGGTGAAATGACCGCTTGCAAATTAGTTACGGCAGATAATTTGTATCGCATTACTGGCGAAGGTTATTCAACCGAGGGAACATTCTTTGTCGGAAACTCAGAAATACGGGTAGAGGGAACCCCATCACCTCTCGCGCTGCTCCGTGCGTCGGCTGCTTGCAACGATGCCGAGTTAGCTTTAATTGATGGTCGATCCATGATAGTGGGCGATCCTACTGAAGGAGCGCTGCTGGTTGCTGCCGCCAAAGGCAATATTACCCGGAAAATGATTGAAGCTGAGCTGCCACGACTGGCCATTATTCCTTTTGATTCCGTGCGCAAACGTATGACTGTCATCCGTCGGCAGGAGAATCATTCCTGGGTATTCGTCAAAGGTGCACCGGAAATAATTCTCGACCGCTGCACAAGAATCCGTACCGACCAGGGAATAAGGGATCTGACAGAAAGTGATCGTGTCCGGCTTCTCCATGCTAATACGTTGCTGGCAAACGATGCGCTACGCGTGCTTGCAGTTGCTGAGCGCATCCTGGATGGCTTCAGTTTTGAAGAAGGAAAAGTGACAGATGATGCCGAAATCGAGAAGGAGCTTATCTTTCTGGGGCTAATAGGCTTACAGGATCCCCCGCGCGCCGAGGCAAAAGAGGCTGTGGCCAAATGCAAGCGGGCTGGTATTAAAACTGTGATGATTACAGGTGATCATCCTGATACGGCACGTGCGATAGGACGTGAGCTGGGTATTCTGGGTAAGTATGACGAAATTCTCGCAGGTATCGAACTCGACCGATTGAATGATGAGGTACTGAAGGAGCGTGTATCAAAGGTTTCCGTTTATGCGCGCGTCACCGCCGAGCACAAACTTCGCATTGTTCGCGCGTGGCAGGCCCAGAATGCGATAGTGGCGATGACCGGAGACGGAGTGAACGATGCTCCTGCAATCAAGGAAGCATCCATTGGTATCGCGATGGGCGTTACTGGCACCGAAGTGACCAAGGAGGCGGCTGATATCATTATTACGGATGACAACTTTGCTTCTATTGTCGCTGCTGTGGAAGAAGGGCGGGGCATTTATGACAACATTGCTAAAACTTTGGCTTATCTGCTGGGTAGCAGTACCGGCGAATTAATCGTGATGCTGGTCGCAGTTCTTCTTGGCTGGCCGCTCCCTCTATTGCCCTTGCATCTTCTGTGGATCAATCTGGTAACTGATGGTTTTGCAGCCCTGGCGTTGTCGACCGATCCGGTTGACTCCGATGTATTGAACCGTCCACCGCGGCATCCACAAACGGCATTAATCAATCGTGATTTAATTAAGTTGACGCTATTTACCGGCTTACTGACCGCCAGCGTCACGCTGGGTGTATTTGCCTATGAACTCTATATAATGGGTAGCAGTCTTGAACAAGCTCGCGATGCAGCATTTACTACTTTGGTGATTGCTGGGCTGCTACGCGCTTTTGGGGCACGAAGCGAGCAGCGTGCCATTTGGGAAATGAGCATGTTTTCCAATATAAGGTTATTTTTGGTTGTGGCAGTATGTTTTGGCTTGCAGTTGGCGATACACCATGTCCCTATGTTTCAAACCTTATTTGGGGTTGAACCTATTACGCTAAGTCAATGCATAGGGTGGTTCGCGGTAGGGTTCATACCCTTGATCGTTCTGGAGTTGAGAAAATTCATTCGCTATCGTCTTATAAAGGAGATTTGAAAAATAATAATTACATTGATCTCTGTGTACTCATGGAACACACATGTTAGACGGGAATCAAATGAACAAAACAGGCAGGCACTCAGAAGCGTATTGCCAACATTGTGGAAAGCTTCTTGAAAAGCAACCGTATATTTCTGTGGGCGCTACATACTGTTCCGAACATTGTTTCCTAAAAACCATAGATGTCTGTGCCAGTCAGGAGGATATGTTCAACCTCTTAGCAGAAACTTTGGTGAATGCGCTGGATCTGCGGGAGCACGAAACGGGTTTGCACTCCAAGCGCGTCGCCTGCCATACGATGGTGCTCGCACGTCGCTTTACCTCCGATCCGAATGTATTGCAGCAAATATACTGGGGAACATTACTGCATGATATTGGCAAGATTGGTATCTCCGATGCCATTTTACTGAAAGCTGGCTCTTTAACAGAATCTGAATGGATCGAAATGCGGACACATCCAGAAAAAGGCCACCATCTCATTTCGCAAATACCTGCTATGACAGATGCTGCAAATATCATTCTCTGTCATGAGGAACGCTATGATGGTTCAGGTTACCCAAAAGGACTGAGTGGCGATCGTATTCCATTAGGTGCACGTCTATTCATGGTAATAGATGCCTTGGATTCGATAACCTCTAATCGGCCTTATCGTAAGGGTCATTCTTTTGAGTTCGCCAAAGCAGAGATTCTACGTATGAAGGGAAGTCAGTTTGACCCGGAAGCCGTAGATGCTTTCAGCGCCGAAGAAGAAGTGCTGCGAAAAATGATTATTGCTAAATGCCATAATCATGCATCGTTAGTGTCAAGCAAATGAACTGTAATGTAGGAGTTGATCTTGGCACCAACAGCGAGTTTACTCACTAACCGCTAAGGACGGAATATTCTTTCAGTTATCACAGCAGTGGGGATACTCGGTGGCTGCTTTGTGCCGAGGATTACGAATTAAATTATAGAATTTAGGTATATTTCTTTGACTCAACTACCAGGAGATACTTATGAAAGCACGTATATTTTTTGCAGCCTTGGTGATTCTGGCTTCATTGATTTCCTGTGCACAAATGAATCCTCACCCAATGGAGATGACCAGCGCGGTTCGGAATGCCAAAACCAGTGTTGACCATGAAGCATTGGCCAAACACTATGAAGATGCAGCTCACGAAATGCAGTTAAAGGTGGAAGAGCACAAAAAACTGCTTGAAGAATATGAGAAACACTCTTATTACTATCCCAAGCGCGCCCAAGACCTCCAAGCGCATTGTTGGAGTCTGATAAAAAGTTATGAGCAAGCTGTAGAAGCAAATATGAGCATGGCAAAAATTCACCACCAAATAGCGGGTGAAGTGAAGTAATGTCCACAGCTTAAGAACGACAGGCTCGTAAACTTCAGATTAGGTATGATTTATGGGAGGGTCAAAATGAATTCAGATTTAAACGATTCACATCCGTCACATACTGATGATCATCGGCAAACAAACTCCAAACCTCCAGATGCGCCGCTAGCGGCGGATGAAGATAAATGGACATGTCCAATGCACCCGGAAATCTTGCGGAGTGCACCGGGAGACTGCCCGATCTGTGGTATGGCTCTGATACCTATTACAAATACGAATATGGGCGAATCGGATAATTCCGAGCTTCGCGATCTCACGCGACGGTTGTGGATTGGCATTGCTTTGTCGCTTCCACTGATTGCTCTCACGATGATGCCCATGATTGGTCTAAATGAACCATTTGGTCTTCAACCTCGTTTACGTGGTTGGATCGAATTCCTGCTGGGTACGCCAGTAGTGCTGTGGGTTGGTTGGCCTATCTTGCGCAAGTTCTGGCTCTCACTCGTACACCGCGCGCTCAATATGTATACACTGATCGGACTCGGAGTCGGATGTGCCTATTTCTTCAGTCTGACTGCAGTACTTATGCCTGACTGGTTTCCACAGGAGTTTCACGCGCACGACGGTGCGGTGGGCACTTATTTTGAGGCAGCAGCAGTTATCGTAACACTTGTGATACTTGGCGATTACCTTCAGTTGCGTGCGATGGGTCAGACAAGTCAGGCAATTCAACAATTGTTGAGGCTTGCACCCAACCAAGCTTGGCGCTTGCGCGATGACGGAACGGAGGAACAAGTACCGCTTGATGTAATTGTTGTAGGTGACAGGCTACGCGTAAAACCTGGAGAAAAAATTCCTGTCGATGGCACAGTACTTGAGGGCATGAGCAGAGTTGACGAATCAATGATTACCGGTGAGCCTATGTCGGTAGCTAAAGCACCGGGCGACAAGATCACCGGTACAACCATGAATAGTAATGGCTCATTGATTATCCGCGCTGAACACGTCGGCGCAGACACATTGCTGGCACGTATCGTTCACATGGTCGGAGAAGCCCAACGCACGCGTGCGCCTATCCAGCGGCTTGCGGATATCATCGCCGCTTACTTTGTTCAGATCGTTATTGCCATCGCAATTATCACTGCACTAGCATGGTGGTTTCTAGGCCCCGAGCCAAAATTCACTTATGCATTTCTTAACGCCATTGCCGTTCTCATCATCGCCTGCCCTTGTGCGGTCGGTCTTGCCACACCTATTTCAATGACCGTTGCGATGGGGCAAGGCGCTCGGATGGGTATCCTGTTCCGCAATGCCGAGGCAATCGAACGCATGCGGGATATTGATACCTTAGTGATAGACAAAACTGGCACGCTGACACTCGGGCGTCCGGTACTAACCAATTTTATCGTCAAAGGTATTTCGGACGATGAGGCACTCGCGCTGATCGCAAGTGTAGAACAACTTTCGGAGCACCCGATCGGTCTTGCGATTGTAGAGAATGCAAAAGCACGTCGCTTGACTCTGCGTCCAGCAAAATCTTTCGACGCAATCAATGGTCTTGGCGTACAAGCAGATATTGATGGAGAGTGCGTGCTCGTTGGTAATCACAACTTTCTCGCGCAAAATGGCGTGGATACTCAAACTTGGCATCATCAAGCAGAAGCTTTACGCACTGAAGCCAAAACAGTGGTGTTCTTCGCCGTGGATGGCATTCCCGTTGGAATCGCAGCAGTTGCTGATCCCATTAAGGAAAACACGCCCGAAGCTATCGCAACGCTCAAACATTTAGGCATTAGCATTGTGATGCTGACCGGAGATTCACAGCACACAGCCAATGCAATTGCTCGGCATCTCGGGATTGATGAAGTACTGGCCGAAGTGCTTCCCGAAGATAAGGCTGGGCATGTAAAACGTTTGCAAGCCGAAGGCCGCAAGGTTGCGATGGCGGGTGATGGTATCAATGATGCGCCTGCGCTGGCGCAGGCCGATGTCGGTATAGCGATGGGTACCGGCACTGACGTTGCAATGGAAAGCGCAAGTATTACGCTCGTAAAAGGGGATCTGCGCGGTATTGAGCGCGCTATCCTGCTGTCGCACGCCACCATGCGTAACATTCACCAAAACCTTGCTTTTGCATTCGGCTATAACGCCTTTGGAATTCCGCTTGCTGCCGGTGTGTTATACCCGGCTTTTGGCTTTTTACTTTCACCCATGTTTGCCGGTGCAGCTATGGCACTAAGCTCGGTTTCGGTTGTTACTAACGCGTTAAGGCTTAATCGTACAAAAATATGATTACTAGGAAATTTTTTGGATATTTGTTTTTATTTTTCATTTGCTTATGCTGCTAAATTTCATGCTGTGCTGTAAAGTATTATGATATATACTACTTTTGATAGGGTGTTAATTGATCCTAATTAGTAAGGATATATATCTGTGAGAATTTCAATTTTTTCGTTAGTTGTTTTTGGCTTGTTAGGATTTCTGACTTCCTGCGCAGATCTAGGGCCTTATCAGATGGATATGACTCAAATAATCGAGTCTGCCAAAACTTCTCGGGATCATAATTGGATTGCTGAACATTATGAAGATACTGCAAAAGATATGCAGTCAAAAGTAGAAGAACATAAGAAAATGCTGGCGCAATATGAAGCCCAAAGACAGTATTATGGTAAGCACGATTTAGATATGGAATCAATGTGTCGGGTTTTGATCCATGTATATGAGCAAGCTACGAAAGAAAATTTAGATTTGGCTGATTCCCATCGCAAAATGGCCGAAGCGATTAAATAATTTTTTCTTTACCCCCATAAATTGTGTGCCGCCATCCGGAGTGAAAGATATGCATCCGAAAGGAGCATGAGAATTTTATAAATAATTATTAGTGTTCTTTTGGGAAAGGAGTAGCAAAATTTTTATGATTTAATCTAACTATATTTAAGCAAATAGTGAACAGATAGCTGATTGATTATTTTTTGTGGAATTATCAGTTTCTCGGGAACGTTAAGAGGTGGCGCTTTTAAGATTTCTAAAAAGAGTTCTTCAAGAAATAATTATCGCAAAGAAATCTTGAGAGAATTCCAGAAACTTAATATGCAACCTTAAACGTCGGATTATCTTCTGGCCGGTTTTTGTGATGATCATAAATCCTTGTGGTAGCAATATTGGCATGACCCAACCATTCTTGAACTTTGGCAATATTTGCTTGATGATCCAGGGCATTGGTAGCAGCTGTTGCACGTAACGAGTGTGCGACGATCCTGAAACCCAATTTTTCAGAGTAGTACTGACGGTTACCGGTCAGGGATCTGCTGAGGTGCAGCATCTGATTGTGAAACCGCTGGATGTGGGACTAGAAACATCACTTGTCGTGACGACCAACCGGCGCACGTATCACATGCGCCTTCGATCTCACCGATGCAATTTTATGCCGAGAGAGGGTTTTCTTATCCTGAAGATGCGACTGTCAAATGGGATGCCATCAAGACTCGTGAGAGTCATGCTTTGGATGTGAGACGCTCACGCACCCTGCCTGGAACCGGAGAATGTTTGGGCAACTTGGACAAAATGATCGACATTGTTTTATAAGGGTTTTCCTGTAAATCATTGCTATAGGTATAGCCAATATTGACATCTATCAATGCATTCTTGGTCAATACCTGCGACACACCGACATTCGTTACCCAATCCTGCCGATTGCCTTGTAGGATCTCAGAACCACCACGGTTTACAATTTGTGACAAATAGGCAGTCTTCGTAATATAAGGGGACGAATCATGATCCAGGATTGCGCCAATTTCACTTTTCGTATATCCGTCATTAAATTTAACACTGGTTAATTTCTGTTTAAAATCAATGCGTAATCCGATACCGCCAAAACTCGACTTATAGTCACGTTCGCGTGAGAAACCACCTGCCACATTGATGGCTGCTTCATTCCACTTAAGCCGAAAGTGGCTTGGCGGCGCGTTTCCGGCGAGGCTGATGACATGACCATCACGGATCGGGTATCAACGACTCCCAATGATTGTTTCGTGATGGGATCTCGTCCAATGGGGTTTAGATCACGATCTAGCAGCACATTGCTATTGATAAGCGAGAGGCACCAACGACTACGCCATTATTGAAATACGGACGATTACCGCCATCGGTGGCCAACGGTGTAATTGCAATCGGTGTCGCGCTCGACCAGGTATCTTGAGCATAACCAAAAGAAAATTTGGTACGATCAGTCAGAGAAAAAATACCACTGCCATGCAAAACGTCGGCACTGATAGGTTTTAGGCTTTGAGCGCCATACAGATTACGCTCGCCTTTCTGGTAACGGCTATATTGAAAATTAATCCGGTCTTTTCCGACGGTATGTCCAGGTGTGATTAACAGACCAGGCAATACCAATGCGGCAGAAGTGAGTGCGTAAGGCGTATTTCGTGATTTTACAGGCGGTGCTTCCAAAGCCCCCAATTGATGGTTGCCGCCCTGACACGGAGGCATACTATTGCGTTGCAAATTTTATTCGCCTGAAAAAATCTTAACGGGGATTCGCTTAATAACAGCCACAGCCACAGCCACCCGAAGAGGATTTATGGCTTGGCGCCGCTTCGCGACTGCTGTAGCTATGCGATTGTAATTCACTTTGCAGAGGGTGTGGGGATCCCATTCCATTTGAGGCTTCGCAAGAATGCCGCGTTCCCAGGGTGCTATGTTGACACAACCGGTTCCCCCAATACTCATTGCGAGTAATGATCCAAAAATCGTTACAAAATAGCGAATTTTTCTCATGAAGGAGATTAAGTATAGAAAAATCCCTATTTCTAAGGTTCCATCACCAGTTGCGTAATCAATGCACGCAATTTTTCAGATTCATCAGGACGGAATCCTTGATGAATATGGCGGATGTTTCCTTTTCGATCAATTAAATAAGAAGTTGGCATTGCCATCACTTCAAGGCCTTTGGCACATTGCTTGCTTGGATCCGCAACAATCGAAAAATCGGCTGGATTTTTAGCAAGAAAATCCTCGGCGTCTGCAATTTTCTCATCCAAATTGATACCAATTACGTGCAAACCTTTATCTTTCAACTCATGATCCAGTTGATTCAAAAACGGAAAAGACTTGACACAGGGGAGGCACCAGGATGCCCAGAAATCCATGTAGACAACTTTTCCCTTGAATTTTTGTAAATCATGCGCAGGCTTGCCATCTAATGTCGTCAATACACAAGCAGACGATACCTGCTCCAGATGTTCTGCAAGTGACGCTGTTGCAAACAAACTCAACACTGGAATTATAAAAAACAACAATTTTATTTTCTTAATCATTGTCCTGGTACCTTTATTATTACTCGAATAATTTGACAATACTGTACAATCATCTTTCAGGTTTATAAGAAACTGGGGGTATCAAATAAATCACGATTTAACATTCAAGAAGTCAAGAATTACTCAAATTGTTTGACATTAATATCTGTTCCGGTATGGGCACCTGTTGCTGTCTTACAATGATAGTCGACTACAAATTGTCTTGGACCCACATCGGTTTTGTTTACCACCAACAAATAAACCCCGTTCCCACCTTGCAATGTAATGGGTGGGCTTGGATTTGCATCTCCTGAAACTGTATCGCTGACACCAATCGCCCTGTCACCCTTTAGCAACAGCAAATTAACCAATAAATGTTCCACTGGGGCAGAAAGGTCTATGATATCGGCTTCTAAATAATCAGCCGGTCCATTGCCGTTATCAAAGCAGGTGATTTGCGCATAACCGGTAAAATTTCTAACGGTACCCGTTGGATCTAATACTGCACCACCTTCATCCGCCCCACTGAGCTGCGCATAACCTATCGTATACGCCAACATGAAAATGCTGATTGATAATTTCTTCAAGATGTTGGGTTGCATAATTAATTCTCCTCATGTCGCAAAGACGCATTAAGCTATTTCTGGAACAACACCTTTATCGTAGTACCTGATCTTATTGTCTCGTTCAGACAAACAAATAGCAATGCGACAAAATGTTGCACCTCAAAAAAATCGACAAGCTATTGCAAGCTTGTCGATTTTTACCGTTGCGGTAAGCCGCAAGGAAAGTACTAATTCAACGATTTACGGTCGCGGCCAGATTTGTTGTCCGTCAATTACAACTGGCATATCACGATTAATTTGCGCGGCTGATGGTTTTACTTCCACAGTGACGCCAGTACCACCACATGATGAAGGCAATGGATTTGTCACCAGATTGCGCGTAATAGTAAATGAAGCTGGGCCATCGTCGGTTGTGCTCACGCGATCGTACGGGGTGCCCAGGTTATTATGCGTCCACAGATCAACGACGCCTTCTCTGCCAAAATCACCCACACCGGTAATTTCACAGATATTAGCAATCGAAACACTGATTTTCACGTTTTGGGCGCAGGATGTCGGCTCGATTCCGGCTGCTGTTATTCTCACAGGCGTGGCAACATTCAAATCGCTTGGCATACCGGGTCCACCGCCCACCCAGAATCCAACCACGTTGCCGTTTGAATCTTTTTTCTCTGCCATCGCATCGAATGCCCCGCGATTCCATAAAAGCTGAAAATTATTTCCATAATTTGTCAGAAAATCGCTCAATGAACCACCATGCGGCTGGCCATCCACCAGAATAGTTGAATCCAGCCCATTTGGAAATACAACTGATGTCCCAATGACACGGACAGTATCATTACAAGAGTGACCAATCACGATGTTATTGATTAACCGGATTCCTTCAGTTTGCGTGGGCACATCTAGGCGCGTATGCGCTAGCACGCTCTGCCCCAAACCCATCAGCATGATGCCAGTCAATGTACGTGCAAGTAATTTCATTTTGTTCATGTTTATTCTATTTCCTAAGTGAGATGCTAAGAAAGCAATTGTGGAATAGGGATTTAGCCTTGTTCGCAATTTTGAACTATCTAATACTGTTGCTAATATCTTCAAATAGTATCTTTCTGCCCGCAATAAAAAACAATGCGACAAAATGTCGCACTTATGATTCTGCACTTAGAATTTAATGATTAAATGAACGACATGCCAAGAAAATGGAGTCTTGATAACAATATTCTTCATACTTCATGAATTTATTTCTCTACGTCACATAGTTGCCGGATGGTTCATCTATTAGATTATGAATCAATAAAAATAAGTGATGATTCTCGCATATATAAATTAAGAGGTATTCAGGTTTAAATCTGTTTATATTTTTCCACGCCTAAAAAATATATAAAGCCAGTGTTGTTTAGAAAAATTTCTAAGTTGCAAATATACGAATAATGTGAAATGATCATATTCGAGTAAAATTTTACTTATATATTCATATATAAAATTCGGATCCAATGCGGAAATATTCAACTTATCCTATTATCAATATGCTAATAATTAGCATATTGATGAATGGGTTTAGTTTATCCTTTCGAGGAGAGGTATTTGCACATGAGTTGGATCATATCCATCAAGAACTATCCTCTGATCCCGCGGCACATCTCGAATTACATCACCACAATACTTCCGAAGACGGTGCTGATCTTGATGCAGCAACCCATTTATGCTTGCATTCGGCAGGACAATATCAACCTTTTTTCTTTAATTCTTTTCCTCTGGTATCTGATCAAATCGTCACAGAAGTTTTAACTGTATTTATTTCCGCAATTATTCCCGAAACCATTCCGGATTTACCCCTGCGTCCCCCCCGTAGCGTTTCTTAAGCTGAATTTTAATAGTGCGGTTTGTGGATTGTTTTCTTTGATCCACAGTACCGCTGAAACAGGTCATTCAGGTTTAGCTTGTAACTTGTTTGCATATGCTTAAGTACGCGGAGGAATTCCATGAAATTGAGCGATCTATTAATAGCATTGCGCTATTGGGTATCGTCAGAAGTACGAATCATATTGCTGAGCTCCATCCTATTACTGAGTTTCTCATCGCAGATAAAAGCCGGTGTGGATTCTTTTAATATTTCGCCCAATGGGATAGGGATAAAAGGTTTTTCAACTGATTCAGTAGTGAATAAAGCAGGAAATGATCTTACTTTGCGTGATGCGGTTAATTTCGCATTACTTCACAATCCCGAATTGGCGGCTTTTACCAAGGAAATGCGTGCATTGGAAGGTGCAACACTGCAAGCTGGATTACTGAGAAATCCGGAATTGTCAGTGAACGTTGAAAATGTCGGCAACATACAAAAGTTGAGTGGTGACATCAACTCACAGGATTCGGTAGCAAAGGAAGTGGTGCAGCAGCTCACAACCATCCGGATCGGTCAGTTGATTGAATTGGGTGGAAAACGCGCAGCCCGAGTCAACGCTGCATTATTGGGTGAAGAATTGGCTGCCATGGATTATGAAACCCGGCGGGTGGAAATTATTGCCAGAGTGGCCAATGTGTTTACGGAAGTGCTCGCAGCGCAAGAGCGGCTCAGGCTTGCTGAAGAAACCCGACAAGTTGCACAAAACGTGGTTAATAGTGTGACCGAACGTGTGCAAGGCGGGAAAGTGGCGCCTATTGAGGAAACCAGAGTCAAGGTGGGACTATCGACTACGCGTATTGAATATGAACAAGCGCAACGGGATTTAACATCTGCACGGAAGCGGCTGGCGTTATTGTGGAATAACTCTTCTCCGCAATTTAGCAAGGTACTGGGGAATCTTGAAACGCTGATTGTTCCACCTAATTTGCAAATGTTGGAAGAACGTGTTTTGAGTAATCCGATGGCGTTGCGTGCGATGAAGAATATTGAACAACGTAAAGCATTGCTGGAAGTAGAGCAAACCCGCCGCATTCCTAACCTCACCATTAACGCAGGCGTTGTGCATCATGCACAACTGGGGGGTAGCACGGCCGTGGCTAGCGTGATGATACCGTTGCCGTTATTCGACCGTAATCAAGGAAATATCAAAGATGCATATCAACGGGTAGACAAAGCCGTAGATGAGCAAGCTGCGATGGAATTACGGTTGAAAACTGAGCTCACGCAATCTTATGAAGCGATGTCAGCGGCATGGAATGAAATTAACATATTGCGTGATGAGATATTGCCCGGTGCTAAGAGTGCTTTCCATGTGATGCGCAGGGGCTATGAATTGGGGAAATTTGGTTTGCTGGAGTTGCTGGATGCGCAACGTATTTTATTCCAGAATCAGCTTCTCTATGTGCGCGCGCTGGCAAACTATCAGCGTCTGGTCAATGATATCGAACGCCTGATTGCCGCGCCGATCGATAGCATCCGGCCCAATCGTTAAGTCAGCATACGCCAACCTGAGTGACAAGGGTATAAGGATTAAATTATGAACAAAACTCGATTAATGCCAATCATCGTTGTGATTGCCATAGGAATTGTACTGGGTGGATTGATTCTAACGCTGGATAAGCCTGCCGTAGTGACAGCAGATGCAGGTGCCCATGCCGATGAGAAATCGGCTGAGAATCAGCCTGGCACTGGACCAAGAGGAGGCAAGCTATTTGCGGATGATGACTTTAGTGTGGAATTAACGATTTTTGAAAAAGGCGTACCGCCACAGTTCAGGGTGTATCTATATGAGAAAGGTAAATTGCTTCCGCCAACAGCGGCGACTGTCGCCATTACATTATCCCGATTGGGAGCCCCTGCGCGGTTGTTTAAATTCACTCCTGAAGCAGATTATCTGTTGGGAGATCAAGTCGTGGAAGAACCCCATTCATTCGATATCGCTATTGCAGCTGAGCGTAATGGCAAGCTAATGCGCTGGAGTTATAGCCAAGTGGAAGGGCGGGTGGAAATACCGGGTGCTATGTTGAAAAGCATGGGTATTGAGGTTCTGACGGCGGGACCGGCTATTATCAAACCAAAACTCAAATTGCCAGGTGAAGTGATCTTCAACGAACATAATATAGTACGGGTGGTGCCAAGAGTTCCCGGCTTAGTGACTTCCGTTCAAGGCAATCTTGGTCAGCATGTGAAAAAGGGCGAGGTGCTGGCAGTTGTCGAAAGCCCAATGCTGGCGGATTTGCGCAGTCAGTATTATGTTGCCAAGAAGCGGCTGGGATTGACAAGGGCTACCTACGAGCGCGAGAAACAATTATGGGAGGAAAAGATAAGTGCCAAGCAGGAATTTCTTCTGGCGCAGGAATTATGGAATGAAGCCGAGATTGCGTTGGAACTGGCGTCGGTCAAGTTACGTGCACTGGGTGTACAGCCTGAATCTAATCATTTCAAAACCAATTTTTCACATTATGAAATACGCGCGCCGATTTCCGGAATCATTATTACCAAGACTATTGCATTGGGTGAAGCACTTAAAGAAGACAGAGAAATTTATACCATCGCGGATGTATCCACCGTGTGGACGGCTATTACGGTTTATCCCAAAGATCTCAATGTGATTCGAGTCGGTCAGAAAGTCGCTGTGAAAGCGACCGCATACGATATTGAGAGTGAAGGAGTCGTTACTTATATCTCCACGCTGATTGGCGGACAAACGCGTACTGCAACAGCCCGGGTCGAATTGGATAATAAAGAAGGAAAATGGCGTCCCGGCATGTTTCTAAATGCCGAATTGGTGGCGGAAGAAATTGAGGTACCCGTCGCTGTTTCTGTTGCTGCCATTCAAACATTGCGGGATTGGTCGGTGGTATTCGGCCGGTATGATCACTATTTTGAAGTTCGTCCTTTGGAACTGGGACATAGTGACGGTGAAATGGTTGAAGTACTAAAGGGATTGACTCCCGGAGAGCAATACGCCGGAGGTAACAGCTTTGCCCTGAAGGCGGAATTGGGTAAAGCGGGTGCAAGCCACGACCATTAAATCAATGACCTAACAAAAGCGAGGCCAACATGTTTGAACGCATTTTACATATCGCCATCTATCAACGCGGTATCGTGCTGATGGCAGTCTTTATGATGGCCATCATCGGCGTTTACAGCTACCAGAAGTTGCCCATTGATGCGGTACCTGATATTACCAATGTACAGGTTCAGATCAACACCAATGCGCCAGGTTATTCACCAATTGAGTCCGAGCAGCGCATCACGTTTCCGATCGAAACCATCATGGCGGGTTTGCCCCATCTGGACTATACCCGTTCTATTTCGCGCTATGGCTTGTCGCAGGTCACGGTGATTTTCAAAGACGGCACCGATGTTTATTTCGCGCGCCAGCAGGTCAGTCAACGCATCCAGGAGGCGAAAGGCCGGTTACCCATCGGCATTGAGCCGATGATGGGGCCTATTTCCACAGGTTTGGGCGAAATTTTTATGTGGACAGTCGACACCAAGTCCGGTGCAAGAAAACCGGACGGCACTGAATACACGACAACCGATTTGCGTGAAATCCAGGATTGGGTCATTCGGCCGCAATTGCGCATGGTCAAAGGCGTGACAGAAATCAACACGTTGGGAGGTTATGTCAAACAGTTTCATGTGGTACCGTACCCGGAGAAAATGATTTCTTTCGGGTTGGGATTAGCAGATCTGGTGACCGCCTTGGAACGTAACAACCTGAATGTGGGAGCCGGGTATATTGAGAAAAGTGGCGAACAGTATCTGGTTCGCATACCGGGGCAAATCGCGAATCTGAATGAAATCGGCAACATTATCCTGGGTTCCAGGCAAGGAACACCGATCCGTGTCAAGGATGTCGCGGATATTTTGATCGGCAAGGAATTGCGTACCGGTGCCGCGACGCAGAACGGCAAAGAAGTTGTGCTGGGAACGGTGCATATGTTGATTGGGGAAAATAGCCGACTCGTCGCTCAAGCCGCCGCCAGGAAATTAGAAGAAATCAATCGCAATTTACCGGAAGGCATTGTGACAACACCGGTCTATGACCGCACCACTTTGGTGGAAAAAACCATCCATACGGTAGCGAAAAATCTGCTCGAAGGTGCAGCACTGGTTATCGTGGTATTGCTACTGTTTCTGGGTAACCTGCGTGCCGCGCTGATTGCGGCTTTTGTGATTCCGCTATCGATGCTGTTTACGTTTACCGGCATGGTGACCAATCATGTAAGCGCCAACCTGATGAGTTTGGGGGCGATTGATTTTGGCATTATCGTGGACGGTGCCATCGTCATTGTTGAGAACAGTATCCGGCGACTGGCGCATGAGCAGATGCGGCTGGGACGGGAATTGACGCTGACTGAGCGTCTTGAACTGGTGTTTGATGCCTCCAGGGAAGCGCGGCGGGTGCTGATCTATGGTGAGTTGATCATTATTATCGTCTACTTACCCATTTTTGCATTGACCAGTGTCGAAGGAAAAATGTTTCACCCGATGGCGCTCACTGTGGTGACGGCATTGATTGGCGCGATGGTGCTTTCGCTTACCTTTGTTCCGGCAGCGATTGCATTTTTTCTATCCGGCAAGGTGAAAGAGACGGAAAGTCCTGTGATGGCATGGGCAAAGAAAGTCTATTCGCCGATATTGACTGCGACTATGAATCACCGTGAACTCACTGTTACGATTGCCATTGTTATTGTTATCTTATCGGGTTTGTTGACGACACGGGTCGGCAGCGAGTTTGTGCCCAGTCTAAATGAAGGCGATATCGCGCTGCATGCCATCCGCATTCCGGGTACCAGTCTAACCACTGCGATTGAAATGCAGAACGAACTGGAAGAAACGGTCAAAAAATTTCCTGAAGTCGATCGGGTGTTTTCCAAAATCGGCACTGCCGAAATAGCCACCGACCCCATGCCACCGAGCGTCGCGGATGTTTTTATTATTCTCAAACCGCAGTCGGAATGGACCGGCGCGCATCGCACCAAGGCGGAACTGATTGCCGCGATGGAACAGGCTGTCCATAAGGTTCCGGGTAATAATTACGAATTTACGCAGCCGATACAAATGCGCTTCAATGAGTTGCTATCGGGCGTGCGCGCCGATGTTGCCGTCAAGGTATTTGGCGATGATATGGATACTTTGCTGGATCTGGGAGAAGAAATCGAAGGTCTGCTTAAAACTGTTCCCGGCGCTGCGGATGTCAGAGTCGAACAGATTACCGGATTACCGGTGCTTTCCATTCAGATGGATCGCGCAAAAATGGCACGCTATGGGCTGAATGGCCGTGATGTGCAGGATGTCGTGGCTATGTCGGTGGGCGGCAGAAGCACCGGGATGATTTTTGAAGGTGACCGGCGCTTCGATCTGCAAATCCGCTTGCCGGAACATTTGCGAGCCGATATTGAAGCGTTGAAACGGCTGCCGATCAGCGTTCCGATGCAAAGCGTGGCTGCAGTTGCCAATGCGCCGCAAGCTGCACAAGCGGCCCAACCGGCTGTGCCCGTTTTTGTCACTTTGGGAGAAGTCGCCAACTTCGAGGTTACTCAGGGTCCCAATCAAGTCAGCCGGGAAAATGGGAAACGCCGGATCGTGATTACCGCCAATGTGCGCGGCCGTGATCTGGGCTCATTCGTTCACGATGCCGAACAACTGATCGCCAAAAAAGTACCGATTCCACTGGGATACTGGATTACCTGGGGCGGCCAGTTTGAACAAATGATTTCCGCAGCGCAGCGCCTCCAGATCGTGATCCCGATTGCGCTCGGCTTGATTTTTATGCTGTTGTACACGATGTTCGGTAATGCGCGCGATGGGCTGCTCATGTTTACCGGTGTTCCCTTTGCGTTGACCGGCGGCATCTTCGCGTTATGGCTGCGCGATATTCCCTTGTCCATTTCCGCTGGGGTCGGGTTTATCGCGCTGTCCGGCGTAGCGGTGCTGAACGGATTGGTGATGCTGGCATTTATCCGCGGGTTGAGAGAAAAAGAGGGATTGTCTTTGGATGATGCGATTCAAACCGGCGCACTGACCCGGCTACGCCCGGTGCTGATGACCGCATTGGTGGCATCGATCGGATTCCTGCCAATGGCGCTCGCCACCGGCACCGGTGCGGAAGTGCAACGGCCCCTGGCAACGGTGGTGATCGGCGGGATTTTATCGTCGACGGCTTTGACGCTGCTGGTGTTGCCTGTGCTGTATCGGCTCGTCCATGGACGAGATACTTCGAATAAAGTCACATCGGTAGATCCTGAAACGAAAAAGATACAAGATTAATGATAGTGCCACCAGTTCACCGTGGGGGCAACGCTCGGTACCTAGATCATGCGCCGTACGCCGTACGCCGTACATTGCGGAGAGCGAATTTTCTAAGCTGTATGCCCAATTGAGGATAGTTGACAAGTTATCCCGCACTATGACCAGCTGCTGAACCACCTAAGTTGTCACAGAAGTGTGAAGCCTGACTAGATCATGTTTTGTACTTGTACTCCATAGGGGTATTTGGCAGTTATTTTGATACCCGATATCAGTTGGAATACTTCTTAAAAACATCAAATTAGTACAATAGGTAAAGATAAAATAACGATGAAAATCCATATCTTATTCATATCAATTTTGATATTAGCAACGTTTCATTTTGCTAGTTGTATGAGCAAAACGGCTAATAACAAGAATGTTGAAGCAGATAGAAATCAAGCTCTTTCTAAAGATACGCATATGGATCCTATTTACTATTCTCATAACGAAAAAGAGGTAGGTGCAATCCGTCTTTCTGCACTGAAATTTAAGAGTCTCGGAATAAAAGTCGGCAATATACCCACACGTGATCTTTCCGGGGTGGTGAACGCTAATGGTTGGTTGGAATTGTTTCCTCAACATAAAGCCGTAATTACAACTATTTTTGGAGCTAATATTACTGAGATCAAAGTAATTAAAGGAGAAAAAGTAAAAAAAAATCAGATATTGGCTTACCTTTCACATCCCAATCTAATTAACCTACAGACTGCATATACAAGAACCTATAATCAGATGCAATTTCTAGAGAGAGAATACCATCGCCAAAAAAGGCTTCACGATGAGAAAATTGGCTCTGATGATGATATTTATCAGCAAACAAAGGCTCGTTATCAAATTATAAAGAGTGAATTAGAAGGCTATGACGCACAATTAAAACAATTAAATCTTGATGTAAAAAAATTGGAGAATGGGAATATTTCTCAATACCTACCAGTAGTAAGTCCTATTGATGGTTACATTGAGAAAATATTGGTGCAAACAGGTCAATTTGTAGATCCTCAAGCACAAATACTTAGTATCATAAATAATGATTTTATACATGCCGATATACTGGTATCCGAGAAAGATATACACAAAGTAAAAATGGGTCAGAAAGTATCATTTACGGTGGACTCAGTTCCGAAAAAAAACTTCTCCGCTACAATTTTCTCTATTGAAAAAAATTTCAAGCGAAATCCTAGAGTAGTTCGTGTGCATGCCGAAATTCATCAAAAAGAATATTTTTTTATTCCTGGTATGCGCATACATGGAAAAATCTATACGGATGATTCATCAATCCACGCTCTACCAGAAGAAGCTATTATTATAAAGAATGGTAAGCCTTACATTTTTCTTGTAGAAATAAACGAGCAAGATAATAAAATGGAATGGGTATTTAATCCTGTTGAAATCAGAACAGGTATTTCTGATCGAGGTTGGGTGGAAATCAGTCTCCTTAAACCATTACCTGAAAACTCAAAAGTGGCATTGAATAATGCCTATTACTTGATCTAGGAAATGAAGAAAGGCGAAACATCGGATATAACATATTGGCGTTAATAGGTTTTAATTTAAGCGACTAATTCTACCATTCCTGTGCTTAGTCGATATATCCCGCCGACTATCCGAATTTTTCTCTCCTTCACTGATTGACTTAAGATCGGGGTACTATTCTTCAGCTCGGTAACAGTGAGGGCGACATTCATCTTGACTGCATTTTCATATAGCATTCCGGGCATACTTCTCGCTGCCCTGACTGCGGGCAATAATGCAGTTGCCATTGTTTGGATGTGTCCTGGAAACTGTTTATTCTTATCAATGGCATCAATAGCGGCTCCCACAGCTCCGCAGCTTTCATGGCCAAGCACCATGATCAACGGTGTATGTAATACGGCAACCGCATATTCAAGCGTGGCCAGAAAATCGACAGTTATATAATTACCAGCAACTCGAGCCACAAATAGATCCCCGTGAGCCTCATCAAAACACTGTTCAGGACCGACTCTGGAATCGGCGCAACCTAAGATAGCAGCGTAGGGGTTTTGCCCTTTAACCAGAGCGTCCTGGGAAGTATGTATGTCCAAGGATACAGTCGATTGCCCACTAGCATGCCGCTTGCTGCCCGCCATTAATCTTTCCAAAGCTTGGTCAGGGGTAAGCACGTTCTCAGGCTGGGGAGGGATTTTGGTAGCTGACGGTAAAGGTACCTTTGTTTCTTCTACACTGGCGATACTTGCACCACTAATACCCAAACCCAGCGCAGAGGCTGCCGCCAATTTCAGGAATGAACGTTTTCGTGAATCATGCTGAAGATATTCGTTCTTTTTGTCACATATGTGGCACATAAAAGCTCCGGTATTTAAAATCATTTACATCAGAGTAAATGAGCAGGTATTTGGTTACTGATCTTTGCATGTTGCCTCGTGCGATTATAATATACCTCAATATACTCAAAAATAAGTCATTTAACGTTTTCTCTCGTTTTAAATCAATAATGATGCAAGCTTTCAGTTTCTGGCGTGTCAAAGAAACAATTACCCTTACTTCCCATGGAAGTTTGTATGCCACAACTGGCTTATAATGCACTGTAAACAGCACTGCATATTGGTTGCCACGTTCAGGATCGCGGTTAGTGCCTGAGAGCTGGTTTGGTATGACACTATAGAGAAGTTTTTCATGAATAAGTATCCGTTCTCAATGAATAGTATTGCCATACTTATGGCTATTAAAAATTAGACCTTATGTTTTATTACGCACTCAAAGTAATTATTTCGGCCATTGTAATAGTGGCGATTGCAGAGATTGCCAAGCGAAATACAGGAATTGCTGCACTTGTAGCGTCTTTGCCGCTGACATCGTTATTAGCTTTTATCTGGCTCCATATTGAGGGAGCTGCAGTATCGCAAATCGCAGATCTGTCAAAGCAAATATTTTGGTTCGTATTGCCATCGCTTCTGTTTTTCATACTGTTGCCTATATTGCTTAAGCACGGTTTGGGTTTCTGGCTTAGCCTTGGTTTATCCGCTGTGGCTACCATTGGCTGTTATTTTAGTTTCATGTTTTTTCTACCTCGAATCGGGATTCACCTGTAAAAAAAGACCGCTGCCATAGCGGTCAAGAATTGGTGCACCAAGTGTTATCCCTAATTATGAATGAGCTTACTTGCCGGTAAAGTTTGCAGCAATAAAATTGCCTGTGGATGTGAAAAACAAATAAAGTTTCTCTTTTGTCATATCATCAACAGCAGGATTAGTAAATGTGACTAGCCATTCCTTGCCTTTTTTCCCATCTACCATCTCGATCTTATCTTGTTTAATTGTTTTCCAGGATGGATCAATCTTGCCTTGCTTAATTAATACCTCTTTTCGATCAGACGCGCAGTTTATTACAGTTTCTTCCGTAGCAACTTTATTGCCGTGAAAATGGCAACTGCTGTCTTCCCCTGCCATCGCTCCGCCGATTCCAAATATTGCAGTAACTAAAATCGTTATTATTAGTATTTTTTTCATTAAATCACTCCTCAGTAGTTAGTAAATTAAAGACTTTCACGCCCCGTATCAATGCTTTGCTCAACTTCTAGATCTTCATGTGCATGTTTGTGTTCTTGGATGGGAAAGCGAAAACTATCAGGATCAGAATCATGTTGATACCCGTGCAATTGCATAAACAGCAATATTACTCCGGCATAAATAAGAGATTGGTTAGACGCAAAGCTGAAGCGTTTAAAAGATGGTTTATGTCTCCATAGAGAAAGCACAGCCACCATGACCACCAAAGCAACGATCTGCCCTATTTCTACACCCAGATTAAAACTCAATATTCGTAACAGAATGCCGGTGCTATCGTCGCCAAGAGGCAACTGTTGAAGGCGGGTTGAAAGGCCAAAACCGTGTAGTAAACCAAATAGAAAAATCGCGCCCAGCAGGTTAGGAGATTTCATATCCAGATATTTCTGGAAGCCGCCGTTATTGTCAAAACCCTTATAGATCACGCTAAGCGCAATAATCGCATCAATCAAAAAGTAATTCCACGTGATCTGGTAGAAAGTTGCAAAAATCAGTGTAATACAATGTCCGACTGTGAAAGCTGTTACAAACTTGGCTATATCCTTGAAGCTGGTCAGGAAAAATACTACCCCAAATAGGAATAATAAATGGTCATATCCAGTCAGCATGTGGGTAGCACCAAGCCCTATGTATTGGAGGTATCCACCACTCAACATCCGCAGTTTATCTTCATCAGAAATACCATGCGCTAAAGCTGAAATTGGTATCAATAAAAATAATAATATTAAAAACTTGTTTGTGGCTAAAAGGCGAATATCCGGAATTGACATTATATTATTCTGAAAGTGGCTTTGATGGCTATGCCTGTTTGTTAGATTGGATACGCGTAACTATATAGTTTTGTACACATATTAGTAAGCATGAATCCGCTTAACATTCGATATTAAATATAGAAAGGAAAATAAAGTGGAACGGGTATATATAGCCGAGTGCTTCATTTTAGAAAACACAAACTTGAACTACAGTAAAAAAGTAAGTAGCTCAATCGTGCTATTTCAGCGATCAAATATTACTTAATCTCTGCAGCCAACTTGCGATGAGAATCGGCCATCTCCATATTCCCTTTTACAGCTTGTTCATATAAATGGAGCATGCCTCGGCAATGTGTTTCCATATCTATACCTTGTCTACCATAGTACTGTCGTTGATTAATAAAGTACAGGAAAGCCATAATATTACTATAGTTATTTAATGTGCACTGCTTAACTTAAATTAGCTTATCAAATTGAGTGCCTTTTAAGTTAAGTCTAAGCAGCTTTATTACAACCTTGACAGAACTCCAAGAAGAACTAAAAAACTCAGAAACGTTTAACACTTGTGATCAAGAATCTGTACAGCAAGAAGAATTGCTACCGGACAGTTGAATCGGTGGACATGGTACATCGCCATAAGAACAGTAAACACAGCAATCTCCCGCTTTAGGCTTCAATAAATGGTGACAAGATTCACATTCATAAAAGAATTGACAGGCATTGGTCGGCATCGTCTCCAATTTTTGAGTTCCACAATTCGGGCAAGTAATAGTCGATTGCAACTGTATCGTATTCATTTGTGTATATTCGTCATGTAATTATTAAGTTTACAAAACATGTGGAGCTCTCGAATGATTATTTATTGTGATGATAAAACAAAAGTTACTCATTTCTACTTTAAACCACTTCTGCTGGTGCTTGCTTACAGGGATGAGATGTATTTCCACGCTCAAATTGGACAGTGGTATGCTGTATTCCAAACAGCTCACGCAATTCATTATTAATTTGAACCAATAGCAAATCATCAATGACTGCATCCGGCTTGATTAAATGCACGGTTAGCGCAATTTCCGTCGTGCTCATTGCCCAGATATGTAGGTCGTGAACTGCTTCAATCCCTGGAAGACCAGCGAGGTAAGCCTCAACTTTGGCCGGATGGATATTTGCTGGCACAGCATCAAGAGCAAGGCTTAGCGATTCACGGAGCAAGCCCCACGTACCAATACCAATAATGACGGCGACCACAAGGCTCATGAATGGGTCCAACCACAACCAGTCCGTGAATTTTATGGCAATAGCTGCCAAAACGACGCCAAGAGAAACTGCTGCGTCAGTCATCATGTGTAAATATGCACCGCGAATATTCATATCTTGCTTTTGGCCGGACATGAACAGCCATGCCGTGAATCCGTTGATGACTATGCCAACTGATGCCACCCAGATGACTGTGTCACTCGCCACTACTTCGGGATGGCCAAATCTGAGAATGGCTTCCCAAGCGATAGCGCCGACAGCAACAAGCAAAACTAGCGCATTAATCAATGCAGCCAAAATCGAGGTGCGGCGCAAACCATAAGTGTGCCGCTGTGTTGGTAACTTGCGTACTAAGATGCTTGCGCCCCACGCGAATAATAAACTCAAAACATCACTGAGGTTATGGCCTGCATCTGCCAACAGCGCGAGAGAATTTGAAAGTAAACCAAAAATAACTTCAACCACAACGAAACCTACATTTAGCGCAATCCCAATTGCGAATGCGCGATCAAAGTTTTTGGGAACGTGGCTCTGATCATGATCATGATCGTGGGAGTGGTTATGTGTCATATATAGATTCTCTTTCCGACATGTGAATTTCTAAGAATAGCGGATATATTAAAATTATATGGAGCCGATCGGAGATTCGTAGACTGAATTACAATGGTTATGTCAACATGATCAGAATCATTGAAATAAAACGCTGTGCCAAATTATGGCACAAATTTTTCGCTGACCCATGACGGTTTGTATTTTAAGGAAATACTATGCGCAGAGAACAACTGGAAGAAAATCAGATAGGGTTATACACTGCGGCCTTAGCTGTCGGTATGGGGCTTGGGTTGTGGCATCCTAACTTTGGCGCCAGCCTGGAGTATTTGATTTCTCCCGTGCTTGCGCTGTTGCTTTATAGCATGTTTGCGCAAATCCCTTTTCTTCAACTGAGTGAGGCGTTCGCGAATAAGCGGTTTACAGCTGCGCTATTGATGATCAATTTCATCATCGTACCCATCGTAGTTTGGTTTTTGTCGCTTCTTTTACCGGAGCGCCCACCACTGCTACTCGGGGTATATCTGGTTCTGTTAACACCTTGTATTGATTACGTTGTGGTTTTTACCCACCTTGGTCGTGGCAATGCCCGACTCGTGCTTGCTTCCACGCCTTTGCTATTGCTTGCCCAGATGCTTCTTTTGCCTGTGTATCTATGGCTTTTCATGGGAGAACAAGCCGCACAAGTCATGAGTGCTGAGCCGTTTCTGGAAGCTTTTCTTGTATTGATTGTTTTCCCTCTAGGGCTTGCCTTATCAACCGAGTTTTGGGCAAAGCGTCAGCGTAACGGTGCCATCTGGCTTGAAATCACGGCGTGGCTTCCAGTGCCCTTTATGGCGATTACATTACTTCTCGTTGTAGCATCTCAAATTGGCAGAATAGAAGAGTACCTCCCAGTTGTAGCACAAGTCGTGCCAGTTTATGTTGCTTTCATGGCTATCATGCCGTTTCTTGCTCGCTTGACGGCATATGCGTTTCGCCTGGAAACACAGGCAGGACGAGCACTCGTTTTTAGCGCAGGAACGCGAAACTCGTTGGTGGTTTTGCCTTTAGCGCTGGCTTTACCGGACGGCTGGATTTTGGCATCTGTCGTAATCGTGACTCAAACGCTGGTGGAACTGGTCGGTGAGTTGATTTATATACGCTTGGTGCCTGCGATGATCTTTCAAGAGTCTAAAAGTTTAGAGATCTCAAAAACAGATAGCAAAAAGAAGTAGTCTGGATAAATAAGTTGTGCTTCTATCCGGGAAAGATATGCCGTTTTAAAAATATTCGGAGATTAACTATTACCTCTTGCGGCAATAGCAATAAACAAACTGCTGAACTGTGCCAAACGGCGTGTGGTGTGCTTCTTTTGCATGTTCGACCAGCTGAAAAGTATCTCCAAATATCGCATGTAAGGCTTCAGGTTGGTATCTCATCACGGGCAGGCCGCTGCATTTTTCTGGCCCATCCTCGGCAAAAGTGGCAACAATCACATGTCCGCCTGGCCGAACCGAGCTTAAGACACACTCGACATAAGCATGGCGATCTGCCGGATCAGTCAAAAAATGGAACACTGCACGGTCATGCCAAATGTCGAATCGGTTCATGGGAAATTTTGTACGGGTAATATCGCCTTCTATCCA
>JAFEEI010000169.1 GCA_018241205.1 Pseudomonadota bacterium | reverse complement strand
TCAATTTTAAACCGGTATCAACATTCTGCCCATCTGACCTGTAGTGTCGCGACCTGATCAGGCCGTCGTATTGAATAGGGCACCGGTGCTTGCTTGATTGCTCATGTGACTCGAAACATTCTTTTCCAACGTAGTTAAAAAATCTTTCAAGGTTGGAGCGGTATTGGTTGCTCCTGTTCCTGCAGTGGTTCCAGTGGAATTTGTGCTCGTACTCGATGAGCTCTGATTCAATGCTTCCATCAAATTCGAAAAATCAGTTTGCAATTTGCTAATCGCATCATTACCGCCACCACTACTACTAGAACTAGAACCGTTGCTAATCATAGTGATCAGACTCTGCAATTTTGTATCAAAGCTGTTATAGCCATTATTTTGTCCTACAGCCTGCGTCGAACCGCTGTTATCGTTATCACCATCACTATCGGTTGTTGTATCAGTCGTTGATGTTGAGCTGGTTTGCTGAGAGTCCATTCCACGCAGCGCCTGACCCAAATCGTGCATCAACTGATGCAGAGCCTGTCTAGGATCGTTTGCACTTGTGGCTGTACTTGTTGCTGTAGTTGATGACCCTGTATCTACGCTAGCTGCCGGTGTCGTGCTCGACGAAGAAGGCGGGCCGGGAAGATTCACTCCCATGGCCTGCAATGTTTGCATGACATTAGCCATGAAGCCACCGCCACCATGATGATGCCCCGCGTGTACACTTTTACCACTACCTTGCCCGCCACCATCACAATCAACTCGTTTTTGGCCACTAACATATTGATTAGAATATATTGATGATGTGGATGAGATACTGTTCATGTCCATAACATTTCCCTCGTAGTTAAATTTAATTGGATGTATCAATTTGCAACTCAAGCTATATCGACAATCGAATTTCTTTCTTTAAAAAAAGTGGGGTATGGAAAATTTGCCGATATTCTTTCACTTTTTTATTTTATCGGCACAACTTGTGCTAACTTGAATAAGCCAACTAAAAATGAGTCTTAGGAAGTTAAATCACCTCTTGCAAAGCCGGAGGCTTATTGGGTGAGCGCCTCGCTATCACAATTGCACTCTTCCCCTTGATGTACTCCATCACGTTCGATATCGCATATTTCGGCGGAATACTGATACACATGTGTACGTGATCCACCATGATGTGCCCTTCTACAATCTTCGCCTCCTTGTGTCCCGCAAGTTCGTGGAATATCTCCCCCAAATGCTTGCGCAACGCCCCAAATATCCGCTTCTTACGTTTCTTCGGAATAAATACCACATGGTACTTACAATCCCATCTTACGTGGCTCAAACTCTGATACTCTTTCATCTTGAATCTCCTTCTCTTGGTCGAGATAGAAGATTCTCAATGACCGTCGTATAGGTCAAACCATCGTGAGTCCCCGGCAAAGCTGGGGGCTTACTGATTTCCGTCCGACTCCAAATTTCGGCTTGAATAGAGGAAAGAAGCATTCCCCACAGCAACAGAAATCCGCGCAATAAATTGCGTGCTAAACAACGTATTATGAGCAGATACTATTAAGCTATTTAACCAGTTCATTTTTTTCATGTTACCGGTTCTCAGTTGGCGGCAGTTTGGGAGCTGCCAATTTTAGATTTAGGATTGTGCTCGCCTATTTTCAGCGATCGGACCGCAGACAAGCTTGATTATTGCACTAGGCTGCCTGTTTTTTTCGGGACAAAAAATTTTATACCGGACAAAGTGAGTGGCAAAACTTCGACACTTGCATTGGCTACAAAAGCCGGACCGGCATTCAATGCAGGCGATCAGTCAGTAAATGATTTTGTGATATTATTCGAGCCCATTCCTGAGTAAATTTCCAGTGCTTCATCAAAGTTCGCTTAATTAAAAGGTCGCTTGCATGATTTTCTGGCGCGTGAAATCACTTGATGCCATCTTGGCTACAGCAGAAAAGAAAAGTCTCCACCGCACCTTGGGTGCCTGGCAATTAACACTGTTAGGCATCGGTGCGATTATCGGCACGGGTATTTTTGTTTTGACGGCTGAGGCTGCGCAGAAAGCCGGCCCTGGCATGATGCTTTCCTTTGTCATCGCCAGTTTTGTCTGCACCGTCGCTGCGCTGTGCTATTCCGAACTTTCTTCCATGGTGCCCGTCTCCGGGTCCGCTTACACTTATTCGTACGCAGTACTCGGTGAATTGATCGCCTGGCTGGTCGGCTGGGCGCTCATGCTGGAATATTCCGTCGCCGCGAGTGCAGTCGCTGTCGGCTGGTCGGGTTATTTCGTCGGCTTGCTGCAAAATTCGCTGGGAATCGAAATACCCTTTGCGTTGGCGAACGGTCCTTTCGCCGGCGGCATCATCAATTTACCGGCAGTTTTTGTCTGCATGTTGGTGATCGGGTTGCTGGTCATCGGCACACGGGAAAGCGCCACTTTCAATGCCGTTCTCGTCGCCATCAAAATTACCGCGCTGGTGCTCTTTATTGCATTAACGCTGCCGGTCGCCAATCTGGCAAACTTCCAGCCGTTTTTACCCCTGGGTGAAACGGGCGTTATTGCAGCGGCATCGTCTATTTTCTTTGCCTACGTCGGCTTCGACGCAGTCTCGACCGCCGCCGAGGAAACCAAGGATCCGCAGCGGAATGTCCCGATCGGATTGATCAGTTCGCTGGTGATCTGCACAGTCTTTTACTTACTCATTTCAGCCGGTGCGATCGGCGCCATCGGCGCGCAGCCATTGCTGGATGAAAGCGGTAAAAATCTGATCCCGGGCTCGCTCAAACTGGCCGAGCAATGCCAATCGCTTGCCGCTATCGGACAACAACCGCTGGTTTGCTCGCGTGAAGCGTTGGCCTCGGTGCTGCGGGAAATCGGCTGGGAAAAGATCGGCAACTTGCTCGGATTTACTGCTTTTCTGGCGCTGCCTTCGGTAGTTCTGATGATGTTGTTCGGCCAGACGCGCATCTTTTTCGTCATGTCGCGCGATGGTTTACTGCCGGAAGTCTTAAGCCGTATTCATCCGCGTTTTAAAACACCGCATATCGTCACCTATGTCACCGGCCTCGGCGTCATCATCGCTGCAGCCTTCCTGCCGGTCGGAAAACTGGCGGACATCTCCAATTCCGGCACCTTATTCGCCTTCATGATTGTGGCGTTTACCGTCATGATATTGCGCATTAAAGACAAGAGCCGTACACGCCCATTCAGAACGCCGGCAATTTGGCTGGTAGGTCCACTCGCCGTGTCTGGCTGCATCACGCTTTTTTTCTTCCTGCCAACGGATGCCAAACTGGTGTTCCCGATCTGGTCAGGCATTGGATTGATTTTTTACTTTCTTTACGGTTACCGCAAAAGCCATGTCGCCCGGGGTATCGATACGCCGACCGGCGGTGAAGATATCATCAGCCCGGTACGGCCGCTCGCCGATAGCGATCCGAACGATATACCGAAAAATAAGTAGATCGGCCACCCCTGAGCTTCATGCATTCGCTTTAGTTCTGGCAGCCGGGGTACGCAGCAAAGCCGGTAAAATAATCAATGTGCAAACGAGCGTAAATGCCAGTCCTACCGTCAGCAGGATCCCCATGCTCGCTGTGCCCACATGCGACGACAGCATCAAACTGGCGAAATCAACCAGCGCGGTCAGTGCGCTATAGAAAATCGCTCGCGCGGTGCTGGTGTGAATCAGAATTTCACTCACCAGCTCATTATTGATACTACGGTACACCATGTGCAAACTGCTGTCGATACCGAGACCGAGCAACAGCGGCAACGCAATGATGTTGGCAAAATTAAAGGGAACATCCAGCAGAATAGTAAATGCGGTGGTGAACAAACTCGACAGCAGCAACGGCAGTAACACCAGCAAGGTATATTTGATACTGCGCAGCAAAACCAGCAGTATCACGACCACACCGATCAGCGCCAATGAAAACGCTTGAATAAATGCCTGCACCACCGCTTCGCCCGCTTCCAGGCTGATCACCGGCACACCAATGGCATGCGGCGCCACTTGCTGCACCGCGCGGACGAAACGCCGCAGCGCATCGTTATCATTCAGATCCTCTTTGGGATAAACCGCCAGACGGTATCCGCCGGATTCGCTATGCCAACGGTCGCGGAGCGCCTCCGGCAGATCCTGTTCATCGAAAATACCGGCTTCCGTCGCCGTGCGCAGGCTTTGTAAAGCCAGCGGCAGCATGGCCAGAAGATCGTCTTCCACAGCGTACAACAATTGACTTTTCTCATGACTGCCAACCTTGTCCAGCTCCGCAAACAACCGCGCCAGCGACGACTTCAAAGCACTCGCTGTAGCCGCGGCGGGATGTTCGGGATGTTGGGCGGCAAACCGTTCCAATGCTGTAACCAGTTTCCGCAAGGACTTATATTGATCGACCAGGATTGCATCGCTGGCTATCCGCACTTGCGGCGGCGGTGTAGCGGCAATCGGCCCGATCGTCAGCGCCATCTCCTGAATCAACGAAAACTTTTCCTCCTGCTGAGCGGGGACAAAATCCAGTAACGTGACAACCTTATTCACTTCCGGCAGCTCCGCCAAGCGTTTAGCCAAATTATCGGTTTCCTGGCGGTTATCCGCCAGTACCGCAATATGCCAGGGCGACAGATCAGGGTCGGCCAGCAATTCGCGGAATGTCTGCACCGCACCACCTTGCGGGTCCTGCATATTCAGCAAATTGTAATCGAATCGCACCTGCGGCAGGATGACCAGCGCCGCCACCGTCGCCGCTAATGTCAACGCGTAAGTCAGTTTGTGCCATTTCAGTGAGAGTTCCAGTACCTTGCCTATAGCGCTCTTCTCGGCTGGTTTCGCTGCTAACTTTCTTGGCAAATAACGTAACAATGCCGGGCCGATGATCAGGGTGACCAGCAGGCTGACAATCATGCCGGTGCCAGAAATGATGCCGAGCTCGGCCACACCGCTGTAATCGGTCGGCATGAAAGCATAAAAACCGATCGCGTTGGTGACGGTGCACGCGGTCAACGCGGCTCCGGCATCGCCTCCCGATATGTAAATGGCTTCAGCCGGAGAATGATTATTCTCCAAGACTTCGCGGTAACGTAACAGGAAATGGATCGCAAAATCCGCGCCGAGACCGATATACAATACCGCAAAGGCGATGGAGATCAGATTCAGATGACCGACCACGGCCGTGGCGAAAGTGGCGGTCAGAATTAATCCCATCAGCAGGCAAATCAGCACATTGAGAATGAGCCCGCCGTTTCGCATCGCAAAGAACAGCACCACGCCGACCAATACGAATGTAATGATCCCGGCATATTCCATGCCGCGCAGCGAACTATTGAGCTCATCCTCCGCCAGCGCTACTTCACCGGTAATGCGCAACCTTACCGGACTGCTCGCGGTAATTCCGACGCTCTCCGCTGCGGTGTGCAAAGCGGCAATCGATTGTTCGGCAGGAAACAGCTGGGAAAAATCGAGCTTTGGTTTGACGATGATGAGTTCCTGGTAAGTATTCTTTTGCGCTTCGCCGCTGAACATGGTTTGCCATGACAATGCCCGGGGTGAACCATTCAGCCGCGCTGCCAGTGTCGCGTTGACACCGTTCAGCACCGGGCGCAATTCGATATTCCGCCCCTTGTCCAACTCATCCACCGCACTGGTTAGCACATCGGCAAAAGCCGTCAGCGACGGATCCCGGTTAATGCGCGTAATCAACGGTTGTGCCGCGGCCAGGCTATCCGTAATCCGTTCGAGTTCCGGAACGCTTTGGTAAAGCAATCCGTTACGTGCGGTAAAATCATCCACCCGGGGAGAATACACATCGTAAAAATGACCCGGATCCTGTCTCAGGCGCGCGGCCAGATTCTCCGCCGCCACACGAACTTGTTCCGGCGTCGGGGCATCCAGCACGATGAGCAGCGTATCGATATCTTGCGGAAACGATTCATCGTAACGCTTCAGATTAACGCGAAACGGCAACTCTTCGGAGAGCATCTCGGCGGTATCGGTATTCATACCCAGATTACGCGCCACATACAAACCACTGGCAAGTGCGACCAATAATGCCGCCAGCAATACCCACAATGCATGATGATAGGAAAATGTAGTCCAGCGCGCAAAAATGGCATGGATACGGCTGTGTGAAGTTTCCTCTGGTGTCGTCATTGTTCTGAAGAGAATTAGAAATGATCAGTTAGATGGTTCATGCAAAATCAATCGGATAAAAACCAGCATATCGATACAATGCCGATTGTTTTCCCCGCATACAATATGCAGCCCGGGCATACCAGGTTTTCTCCCGGCTTTGTCAAATCCGGCAATTCTACATTAAGAACCAGAGCCTACGGCAGAAACTCGCATTGCGCACTCAACAGGCTGATAAGTAGCGAGCGCACTTCGATCACGATGAAACACAATACTCATGATTTTTTGTAGCGGTGTTTGAGGTATTCAATCACCGGCGGCGTGATCGAGAGGACGATGATCGCCAGAATGATCAGTTTGAAATTTTGCTGCACCATCGGCAGTTGTCCGAAATAAAATCCGGCGTAAATAAAAGTCCCGACCCATAACACAGCACCGACGATGTTATACACGATAAAAGTGCGGTACGGCATCGTGCCGATCCCGGCAACAAACGGTGCAAACGTGCGGATGATGGGAATAAAGCGCGCGATGATGATCGTCTTGACTCCATGTTTGAGATAGAAAGCATGTGTTTTGTCGAGGTATTCGCGTTTAAAGAAGCGGGATTCCTGCGAGGAGAATACTTTCGGCCCCATCCTCTTGCCAATCCAGTAATTCACAGAATCCCCCAAAATACCGGCAATGCTTAACCCGGCGAACAAGACATGCGGATTAAGCTGCGAGTCTTCCAGCGACGCCAGCGAACCGGCGGCGAATAACAAGGAATCGCCCGGCAAAAGTGGTAAAACGACAAGCCCGGTCTCGCAAAATACGATCAAAAAAAGAATGCCGTAAATCCACAAGCCGTACTCGGAAGCCAGTTGTTGCAAATGCCTGTCGATATGAAGAATGAAATCAATAAGAAACATAAGAATAGTGACGATAAAAATGTTTTGACCGGATCGGGATGAACGGACAACTCCAGATAAATTTCAGCTCGGGTAAGTTTAGCGGCAAGAGCAGAAAAAATCTCCCGGAATCGTTCCGGATTACCGGAAGATATTTCGTTTACAGCGCAATGAGCGCTTTGTACAGATTGAATAAGCTGATAGCGATGATCAGCACACCCACCAAGATCAGCAACGTGCGCGCATGAAATTTTTTGCATAAATAAGCAGCGAAAGGTGCTGCAAACAAACCGCCGAAAACCAATCCGATGATCAATGGCCAGTTATCGGTTTCCATCAGCAGTGCGAATGTCGCCGCACTGGCCAATGTCAGAAAAAATTCCGCAAAATTCACCGAACCGATCGTGGTGCGCGGATCGGTGCCTGTCCCAACCAACGTTGTCGTCACAATCGGCCCCCAGCCGCCACCGCCCGCTGCATCCATGAATCCGCCGAAACATGCCAGTTTGCCGACATGCTGAGGCGCTTCCTTGCGGATGGTCAGTTGCCGGAAGGCTTTGCTGAGGATATATGCACCCAGCAGAACTAAGTAAGCCGATATGAACGGTTTGAACAAGGCACTGTTGACATGTGTAACCAATAACGCCCCCAAGATACCGCCCAGAACACCCGGCACCAGCAAGCGAGTGAACAATTGCTTATTGACATTACCGAATTTGGCATGCGCCACTCCCGACACGCCAGTGGTAAAAATTTCCGCGATATGCACGCTGGCGCTGGCAGCTGCCGGACTCGCACCGGATGCCAGTAAAAAAGTCGTGGCGGTGACACCGTAAGCCATGCCTAAAGCACCGTCAACCACTTGCGCGAGAAAACCGACGGCAACGGCACTCCAAAAAATCCGGCTGTCCAGCGTATCATTGATGATCTGCCAGCTGGCACCCCAATCTTGCGCGAGAAAAAAACGCGCGATGAGAAATGCAATCAGCAACACCAAGACAATGACGGCAAACCACACAGCAGCCCGCAAGAAAGGATGCGCCTCGAGATGAGAAACAGTGTCTTCAACTGGCGGCAATCCTAATTGCTGGTGCTCTTCGTTAACCGGATTGCGGGTTAGATCAAGATTGCGAATTTTCATGAATGTGGCTTGGCCTTATAATGCCGAAAAATTGCCGGACTATAACCGCAACTGTGTATAAATAGAAATACTATTTAGTAATATACTTATATCTGAAAATTCTGGATCTGCGGCTGAAAGTCATTTCCCGGTTTCAAGACCGGCAACTATTGAGAAACACCGCTATGAAAAAAGAATCCCTGGGGTTATTGAGTCTTGCGGCGCTTGGCGTAGTGTATGGCGATATTGGCACCAGTCCGCTGTATGTCATGAAAACGGTTTTTGCGCCCGTCCACGGGCTCGCCGTTACCGCCAGCAACATCATCGGTGTCGTCTCGCTCATTTTCTGGGCGATCATGATTGTGGTGACGATCAAGTACATCACGCTTATTTTGCGTGCTGACAATCATGGCGAAGGCGGCATCATGGCATTGCTTTCGCTGGCCAGTTCAGCCGTCGCCGATCGGCCGCGCTTACGTACCGTCCTGTTTATGATCGGCGCATTCGGCGCAGCGCTGTTTTACGGCGATGGCGTGATCACGCCCGC
>JAFEEI010000168.1:887-2334 GCA_018241205.1 Pseudomonadota bacterium | reverse complement strand
CAATTAATCAGCGTTTCCTTAGCACCGGATGAAATTATCCGATCGACGAAAGCTCATAAGGCTATTTCTTCATAAGCAAAAGCACACGCATACAAAAATGAGCCGTTTTCACGTATAATTCCGCATTCAATAGCCGGGGCATTTTAACGATAGTTGCCGGTCCTTTTTTCCAGATCATGTTAGTTTCCAAGGAGTTTTTGTGTCACAACCGCCGCACGCCATCCTCGCACTTGCCGATGGGACAATTTTTCGTGGCGTGTCAATTGGCGTTGCAGGTATCAATACCGGCGAAGTAGCCTTCAACACCGCCATGACCGGTTATCAGGAAATTTTGACCGATCCCTCGTATTGCCGGCAAATCATCACGCTGACTTACCCGCATATCGGCAACACCGGCACCAATCCGGAAGATTATGAATCCGGCAACATTGAGAAAGTATACGCCGCCGGTCTAGTGATCCGCGATCTGCCGCTCATGGCGAGCAGTTTTCGTAAAACACGCACATTACCTGAGTTTCTCCAAGAACAGAATGTCGTTGCCATTGCTGAAATCGATACGCGCAAATTGACACGGATTTTGCGCGAAAAAGGTGCGCAAGCCGGTTGCATCATGGCGGGCGATGTGGATGAAGAACAGGCATTAAAAACTGCCCGGGCATTCCCTGGATTGGCCGGCATGGATCTCGCCAAAGTGGTCAGTTGCCGTCAATCGTACACGTGGAACGAAGGTGAATGGTCACTGGAAGCGGATTTTCGTATTCCCGGCAGTCCTCAATATCACGTCGCCGCTTACGATTTTGGCATTAAACGCACGATTTTGCGCAAACTGGTGCAGCGCGGTTGCAAGGTCACGGTATTCCCGGCGCAAACACCGGCTAAGGAGATTCTTAAAATACAGCCGGATGGCGTATTTCTCTCGAATGGCCCTGGCGATCCGGAACCGTGCGATTACGCTATTTCCGCCACACAAACATTGCTGCAAAAAAATATTCCAGTTTTCGGCATTTGCCTCGGCCATCAACTGCTCGGTCTCGCCAGCGGTGCGCGCACTGTCAAAATGAAATTCGGTCATCATGGCGCCAACCATCCGGTGCAGGATGTTGCCAGCGGCAAAGTGATCATTACCAGCCAGAATCACGGTTTTGCTGTCGACGGCAATACCTTGCCCGCAACCGCAAAGGTCACGCATGTATCGCTGTTCGACGGCAGCCTGCAGGGATTCGAGTTAACCGACAAACCCGCCTTCTGTTTTCAGGGTCATCCGGAAGCCAGTCCTGGGCCGCATGAAGCGGATTATTTGTTCGACAAATTCATCGCCATGATGCAGCACCACAAAAACCGGCGTTCCCAATAATTACACCCTATTTATCCGTTAGAGAGTATGCCTAAACGTACCGACATCCAATCCATTCTTATCATCGGTGCCGGCCCGATCATCATCGGCCAG
>JAFEEI010000168.1:0-828 GCA_018241205.1 Pseudomonadota bacterium | reverse complement strand
CCGGCCACGATCATGACCGACCCGGAAATGGCCGACGCGACGTATATCGAGCCGATCACCTGGGCCATGATCGAGAAGATCATCGCAATCGAACGGCCGCAAGCATTGTTGCCGACGATGGGCGGACAAACGGCGCTGAATTGCGCGCTCGATTTGGTCAAGCACGGCGTGCTGGAAAAATACGGCGTCGAACTCATCGGCGCTTCGCGCGAAGCCATCGACATGGCGGAAGACCGGGAAAAATTCAAACAAGCGATGACCCGTATCGGTCTGGGCTCCGCACGATCCGCAGTGGCGCACAGCCTGGAGGAAGCCATGCAGGTTCAAGCCATGCTGGGTTATCCGGTCATTATCCGTCCCTCTTTCACCATGGGCGGCAGCGGCGGCGGTATTGCCTACAACCGCGAAGAATTTCTCGATATCTGCGAACGCGGATTGAAAACCTCGCCTACCAAGGAATTACTGATCGAAGAATCGGTGATCGGCTGGAAAGAGTTTGAAATGGAAGTGGTGCGGGACAAGAACGACAACTGTATCATTGTCTGTTCGATCGAGAATCTCGATCCGATGGGCGTGCACACCGGCGATTCGATCACTGTCGCACCGGCGCAAACACTGACCGACAAAGAATACCAATTGATGCGTAACGCATCGATCGCCGTGTTGCGGGAAATCGGTGTGGAAACCGGCGGCTCCAATGTACAATTTGCCATCAACCCGGAAAACGGCCGCATGTTGGTGATCGAGATGAACCCGCGCGTGTCGCGGTCCTCGGCGCTGGCCTCCAAGGCGACGGGCTTCCCGATCGCGAAGGTCGCGGCCAAGCTG